>JBBQYH010000157.1:0-2031 GCA_038208855.1 Burkholderiales bacterium | reverse complement strand
GAGGCTAACAAAGTATTAAGTGAACTGCGCGAAGGGTTGAACAGCGCCTACCGGGAACTCAGGGAATTACTCACCACTTTCCGCCTGAAAATGGAAGGTGACGGACTTGTACCCACCCTGGAAAAGACAGCGCAGGAATTTTCCCAGCGTTCCGGCGTGGCCATCACGGTTGAGTCAAAACTCTCAGGGGTAAAACTATCCTCCAACGAGGAATTGCATGTCATGCAAATCGTGCGTGAAGCACTGGCCAATGTTATCCATCACGCAAAAGCACGCCATGCATGGGTGCTCATCCAACAGACTGCGGATAACATGATCTCGGTCAGCATTGAAGATGATGGCATCGGCCTCGCGCATAACACACCAGAGCCGAATCACTATGGCATGGCCATTATGCTTGAACGGGCGAAAACACTGAATGGTACTCTGCAAACGCAAACCCGGACTATTGGCGGTACCCGCATCAAACTGTTATTCCGTCCTGCACAGAGTATCATTCCGATTTTTCAATCTTCGACACAAACCGCCACATGAACGAGAAAAAGCAATCGGTTCTGATCATTGACGACCACCCCCTGTTTCGCAAGGGGTTGATCCAGCTTATACAATCTGCCGAAGAATTTGACATATTGGGAGAAGCCTCGGGCGGCAGGGAAGGCATTGAATGCGCGCTCGCGCTAAATCCCGACATGATCCTGCTCGACCTCAACATGAAGGACATGAATGGCATCGAAGTACTCAAAGCCATCAAGGAAGCCGATATTGATTCCCGCGTCATCATGTTGACCGTATCCGACAGCGCGGACGACCTTGTTGCGGCTTTGCGTGCCGGGGCCGATGGCTATCTGCTGAAAGACATGGAACCTGAAGACTTGCTTGCCAATATTCGTTCTAGCAGTCAGGGACATATGGCATTAAGCGATCGCCTGACCTGGCTGCTGGCACACTCGCTGAAAGAAGACAATCGCCCGAAAAGTATCAACGAAGCAGGCTTGACAGATCAGGAAGAAAAAATCCTGGATCTCCTTGCAACAGGAAAAAGCAACAAACTGATTGCCCATGATCTCGGCATCGCCGAAGGAACTGTCAAGGTGCACGTCAAACACCTGCTGAAAAAACTTAACCTGAAATCCCGGGTGGAGGCTGCATTATGGGCGGTCGGAAAAATACAAAAAACATGATTTAAATCATTATATTATCGTTTTAATTTATTTCTTGAATTGTTCATTTTTCAGCTCATCTTTAGCTTATAAATTGCAATATACATTTCCGCTTGTATCAGCAAAGCTGACTTCCTCTGGATTGATTTGCTTCTTCCGCCAAAACCGACAAAAAAACTATTACAGTCATCCAAAAAGTAGCAGCCTTGTACGCGTCCATGTACGAACACTGACGCGCACGAAGACGCAGCCTTTGAAATTGGACTGGGCAAACACATCGGCCAGCACATCAACACGGCCAATATTTTGTTACTCAAGTACGCTATGCAATCCAACTAAAAGGAGGAGAGGGTATTAATTGCTTTATGCATCTCTGGATCGTAGAAACGCATGGTATTACGACCTTCATTCTTGGCTTGATACATGGCAATATCGGCTTGCTTCATCAGTTCATCCAGCGTCTGCAGGTTGTCACCAAAAAGAGTGACGCCAATACTGGGGGTATTTATATATTCAAGTTTGGCAAGCTGGTAAGATTGCCTGAGTGAAGTTAGTATTTTATTACCTATCGTTTCGGTCTGTTTTGCAGCCTCCAAGGAATGCTCACTCAAATCTACCAGAATCACGACAAATTCATCACCACCAAGCCGCGCCACAGTATCTCCTTCACGCACACACGCTTCCAGACGTTGTGCAGTTTGTTGAAGCAATAAATCTCCTGCGTCGTGCCCAAAATCGTCATTCAATATTTTAAAATTATCCAGATCGACAAATAGCACAGCGCCTTTCCGCCCGCTACGCGCTGCGGAAGGCAGTGCTTGTTGCAGCCTATCTATCAAAAGCCGCCTGTTGGGTAAACGTGTGAGTGGGT
>JBBQYH010000156.1:0-2224 GCA_038208855.1 Burkholderiales bacterium | reverse complement strand
GCATGCAAATGAAGTGGGGCAAAAGAAACTTTTCGCTTTTATAGATGCTGAAGTTTTGCCGCATTTCAATTTTGAGCATATGACCAAGCTTGCAGTTGGCCGGCCGTGGCGGTCTGCTAGTGCGGAGCAAAAGACGGCATTGATTGCTGAGTTCCGTACTTTGCTGGTTAGAACCTATACAAGGGCTTTCACTGCCTATCAAAATGTAAGCGTAGATACCAAGCCGCTGACTGTATCCGATACTGATAAAGAAGTGACCGTCAAAACCGTGATACGCAGACCCGGAGCGCCTGAAATCCCGGTGAATTATGAAATGGAGAAAACAGACTCCGGTTGGAAAGCATATGACGTTGTTGTCGAAGGAGTAAGTCTGGTCGCGACACATCGCGGATCGTTTGCCGATAAAGTAAAGCAATCTGGCATAGATGGGCTGATCAAGTCGCTGGTTGAGCTGAACAAAGGCGCAGACAATAATTCAGTAAGCAAGGCGGAGTCAAAGTGATAAGTCGTACAATTGATTCATTACAGGTGTCCGGCAATGTAAATATGTCTAACGTCAGTGCGCTGTTCAAGGAAGGATTAATGCAGCAGAAAGATAATTCTACTGAAGGTGTTTTAACGGTAGACTTTTCCAAATTGGACAAGGTTGATTCTTCTGCGGTCAGTTTGATGCTGGCGTGGTTACGCGAGGCTCGGCGTAACAAGGTTAGATTGAGTTTTACCAATGTGCCTGACAATTTGATGAGTTTGGCCAAGTTGTACGGCGTTGCAGACCTGTTGAGTCTGGGCGCGGCTTAAAAATTTTTATATTTCCAGTTTTAAAATTCAAAATGGTTACTCCCGAGAGCATACAAAAAGATATTGAAATAGGCATGCACACCAGCTATTTGCAAGTGATAGGTGATGGGCAACATTTTGAGGCGGTGATTGTCAGTGACGAATTTGCCGGCCTAAGCAGAATACAGAGGCAGCAAAGGGTAAATAAAACATTAGGTGAACGCATGACGGGAGAGATACATGCGTTATCGATGAAAACATTTACGCCTCAAGAGTGGCAGGAAAAAAAATAAGGGATGCAAAAATTAGCGATTCAAGGCGGTAATCCGCTGCACGGTGAGGTGCTTATTTCCGGTGCAAAAAATGCTGCATTGCCTATCATGTGCGCCAGCCTGCTCAGTGCTGAACCTCTGCAATTAAGCAATGTACCGGATTTGCACGATGTGGCAACCATGCGCAAATTGCTGCAGCAGATGGGTGTGGTAGCCGATGTGCGTGGTGAAGATTTAACTTTGGATGGTGCTAAGGTAAGCAAGCTGGAAGCACCTTACGATATGGTGAAAACCATGCGTGCATCGGTGCTGGTGTTGGGCCCCCTGGTTGCCCGCTTTGGCGAGGCCAAAGTCTCATTGCCAGGTGGTTGTGCCATCGGTTCGCGGCCGGTTGATCTGCATATTAAAGGATTGCAGGCTATGGGCGCGCAGATTTCCATAGAGCATGGTTATATTCATGCCCAAGTGCCTGTATATGGCGGCGCCAAACGTTTAAAGGGCGCAAGAATTTTCTTCGATATTGTTAGTGTGACCGGCACGGAAAATTTGATGATGGCCGCAGCACTGGCAGATGGCGTGACCATGCTGGAAAATGCCGCACGCGAGCCCGAAGTGGTGGATTTGGCGAATTGCCTGATTGCCATGGGGGCAAATATCTCCGGTGCAGGATCCGATATGATAACCATCACCGGTGTGGAAAAATTGCACGGGGCTGAATACCGCATATTGCCGGATCGTATTGAAAGCGGAACTTTCCTGGTTGCTGCTGCTGCAACCGGTGGGAGTATAACCCTGCGTAATACGAGCGCTGACATACTGGATACCGTACTGGAAAAGTTAAGCGAAGCAGGAGCGAAATTACACATTGAAGCGGATACTATACATCTGGAAATGAGCGGGCGACCTTTGGCCGTCAATTTTCGCACTTCTCCATACCCGGCATTCCCAACCGATATGCAGGCCCAGTTTATGGCGCTGAATACGGTAGCCGAGGGAAGTGCGATGATAGTGGAAACAATTTTTGAAAATCGCTTTATGCATGTGCAGGAATTGCGTCGATTGGGTGCGCAAATCGATGTGGAAGGAAACACTGCCGTGGTGCGTGGTGTAAATAATCTGGAAGGTGCTGCCGTGATGGCGACTGATTTGCGCGCTTCGGCCAGCTTGGTGATTGC
>JBBQYH010000155.1:0-2329 GCA_038208855.1 Burkholderiales bacterium | reverse complement strand
AGCAAAGCAGCCAGCGACCACCTGGTGCGCTCCTATCACCACACTTATGGCATGCCGGTTCTCACCACCAACTGCTCCAACAATTACGGCCCTTATCACTTTCCTGAAAAACTCATTCCATTGATCTTCGTCAATGCCCTCGCCGGCAAACCTTTGCCTGTGTATGGCGACGGCCAACAGATACGCGACTGGCTGTACGTCAAGGATCACTGCAGTGCCATACGGCGTGTGCTGGAAGCAGGCACAACAGGCGAGGTTTACAACGTCGGCGGCTGGAATGAAAAAGCCAATCTGGATATTGTGCATATTCTCTGCTCCCTGCTTGATGAACTGCGTCCGCGAGCTGACAAAATATCCTACAAGGAGCAAATCACTTTCGTCGCCGACCGTCCCGGCCATGATAGGCGCTATGCCATCGATGCACGCAAACTGGAACGCGAACTCGGCTGGAAACCCGCAGAGACTTTTGAAACCGGCATCCGCAAAACCATTCAATGGTATCTGGACAATCCCGGTTGGGTCCAAAATGTGCAATCCGGCAACTACACGCAGTGGGTTGAAAAAAACTATAAAGGTAGAGCACTGTGAAAATTTTACTTTTAGGTAAAAATGGTCAACTAGGCTGGGAACTGCAACGCAGCCTGGCCCCCTTAGGTGAGGTGATTGCACTGGACAACGACAGCACGGATCTGTGCGGTGACTTTACCAACATTCAAGGGATAATCGAAACAGTGCGCAGCGTTGCACCGGATATTATTGTCAATGCGGCTGCGCATACTGCGGTAGACAAAGCTGAAAGCGAAGCAGAGGTGGTGCGCACCATCAATTCCCTGGCGCCCACCATGCTGGCCATGGAAGCCAAACGCAGCAAAGCCTGGCTAATTCATTACTCAACAGACTACGTCTTTGATGGCAGCGGCCTTCAGCCCTGGCGCGAGACCGATGAACCCGGCCCGCTCAATGTTTATGGCTCAACCAAACTCGAAGGCGAGCAAGCCATTCATCAGTCCGGTTGCAAGCATCTTATATTTCGCACCAGCTGGGTCTATGGCGCACGCGGCGGCAACTTTGCCAAAACCATGCTGAGGCTTGCACAGGAACGCGATAGCCTCAGCATCATCGACGACCAAATCGGTGCGCCCACAGGGGCTGATCTGCTGGCTGATCTCACTGCCCACGCCATACGCACAGTGCAACAAAAACCCGAATTATCCGGCCTTTATCATGTGGCTGCGGATGGAGAAACTTCTTGGCATGGTTATGCCAAACTGGTTATTGAATTTGCGCAAAATGCAGGCGTATCCATGTGGATAACCCCAGATGATGTGCAGCCTGTGCCCACAAGTGCATTTCCCACCCCGGCCAAGCGCCCACTCAACTCCCGTCTCGATACTACAAAATTCAAGACCAGCTTTGACCTGCATCTGCCACATTGGCAGGCAGGCGTTACCCGTATGCTTACAGAAGTATTGGAGAAAAAATAAGTTGTCAGTAACAAGTTCTGAGATTTCCCCGTCTCTGGCAGGGTGTGCCGTGCGCACCATGGTGCGTGTGACGCACCCTACAATCAGCAAACGAAGCTCCATAACATCACCGATTGATGCAAATATTCGTGCCTGCATGTAAATGGGAGTATTGCTATGAAAACAACACTTGCACTAGATGACACGCTGGTTGCCAAAGCACAAGCCTTTACCGGCTTGACAGAAAAATCAGCACTGGTTAGAGAAGCACTTAAAGCATTAATAGAGCGGGAAAGCGCGCATCGCCTTGCACTACTAGGAGGCAGTGAACCAGCACTTAAACCAATCCCAAGACGACAATCGGATCGTGAATGATACTTGTCGATACGACTGTATGGATAGAACATCTCCGCAAGAGCGACAGTAACCTTGTAAATTTACTCAAAGTAGTTGTACACCCTTTCGTAATCGGAGAGCTTGCCTTGGGTAACCTACATCAGCGCGACGCTATCCTGGATACACTCAATAATTTGCCTCATGCAAAGATCGTCACCGATGATGAAGTGTTGGCTTTCATTAACCAAAACAAATTATATGGACTAGGAGCCTGCCGGACTTAAAGAATCGAAGCGAAATGTTTCCAGCAGGCAAGACGCAAAGCGGCTGCTCGCAAAATTCAACTGGGCGAGGACAGATTTTGTCGATTTTGCAGGTCAATAGTCATTGGTAATCCCCCCATTTTTAGCATAAGCCAGAAGTAGAGGTTAAGCTGCCAAGGCCAGTTTCTGTTTTGGAGTAATGCCACCCAAGGCCATATTCGGGCGATCGTGATTGTATTGCCATAACCACCGTGTGGCAAAATCCTG
>JBBQYH010000154.1:0-2541 GCA_038208855.1 Burkholderiales bacterium | reverse complement strand
CTTGCAGATAAAGATAATCCCAAACGTCGCCATGGGTTTGATAGTGCATGCTTTGCGGCTCGAACAGATAGCGGGTATTGGGATGTGTCTGGTGAAACAATTCTTCCAGCGCAATAATATCCGCCATGTGCTCTATGGGATGTACGCTATGTGCATGCGGAAACCACACCCTGTCGCGCAGGCCAAAACCGGAATGGCAATCCACGGCAATACTGAAGGGATGCGTCAATAACTCCTGCTGCACCACACGGATCAGCGCCTGTGTTTCAATTTCCATCTCGGCCCCTTCCTCTCCCCGATACCAAGGCAGATGACGACTGATGCGATGCCCGCCGAGTAGAAAGGGAACTTTACCTTCAGCCTCTATCGGTGCATTGCGCATCAAATCCACGCCATTGGGATTGCCGCGCTTTGATAACCACATGCCACCGGGATTGATCAACGGCATGAAGACCAGACGTACATCCTGCAGCAAGTGATGCAGACTTTTATCCCACTGCAGACGATTGAGCAGGCCGCGTAAAAAATGCAGCAAAACCTGCGTGCCGATTCGCTCCAGACCGTGTACGCCGCCAAAAAAACCGATAGCGGGTATGTTGGGATCGGGATTACCCAGAGTCAGTTGATACACAGGGAAACGCCGACCCTGTGAGTTTGCTTCACATACAACCTTCACATCAAGCTGTCCGCGTCCCTGCTCCATGATGCGTTCGAGATCTCTTAATTCGGGCAAAGCGGGCATGGAATCCAACTGAAATATTAACCGACCCATGCTAGAGGAGCGGGTTGTTGAAAGCAAGTTTAATAATTCAAACGCAGATCAGTTTTGAGCACTATGGACAGCAGAAATGAAAAAAAACAATGGGGCTGCTTTCACAGACCATTGGTTTTTTATTTCAAGTATAACATTATGATTATATTGAATATATTATCATGTCGTACCTGTAAGTATTGCCAGTCGCAAAGACTAACACTCAGACAAGTATTGCTTACATTCTGTCGTGCTCATGATGGCTACCGAAAAGATCGGACATCACCTGTACATTACTGTCGCAGGCATGATTCAGACAGGGCAGTTCAAAAGCCGACTCAAGCGATTTGAGCAAGGAGAAGTGGTTGTATGACATTGCACTTTGCGTGCCATGTACGCCATAGTTTGTATCGACGATCAGCGCAACCTGGTTGGTATTTGGCGACAGGCTGTAGTCGTTTTCATCCCACAGCACGACGAGCGCATTCTTGCCTTTGGTCCAGGCTGGCGAGCTCTTGATTGCCGTCACCAGTTTTTGCACGGTTGCATCGCCACGCTGAATCAATGCAGGATTTACGCCGGCCTGTGAACCATCGCCAACAGGGTCATAGTTGCAGAACGGCCCGGCATTGCCGCGGCCATGCTGGTCGTTGCACTGGTTGGGGGCAATGAAAGAGAACGCGGGGACTTTGCCGGTGGCGAGATCGCCATACAAACCGTCAGTGCCGTCAAAACCAACCGTGTTTTTCAGGCTCAGGGCTGGGGTATGACCTTCCTGAACACTCTGAAAATAAGCGAAAGGATTGTGTTTGGCCGCATACAGGCTGACAATACCTTTGGATGTTAGAGGCGGATTTTGTGCCGGGAGAATTTTGCTGAAATCAGTATTGTTGCTGTAAATGCCATCGCTGTAATTTACCCCGTCAGCGCCAACAGCAGGCAAATCTTCCTGGTAGCTTTTCCAGTTGCGGCGTGCTTCGACCAATTGATCTGCAATCGTTTTGCCGGAGACGAGGCAGCAGGAATGGACTGGATGCCGTCGATGTTGATGTTGCCGGGCAGCCCCTGCGTCTCGTTGCTGGTATCGAGGACAGGTGTTGCAGCATCGGTGCCGATACCCCAGATCGGGCAAATATTACCGGTCGGTGGATTGTCTGTATTGGTCATACCTGTAGCAAGGTTGCTGGAGCAGGAAAAATTATGCCAGTCCGAGTCGTGATCGCTTTGTACACCAAAGTTTGATCCGCCAACCACTTCAAGATAATTGGTCAGGCTTGGGTGGCCAACACCATAGTAGTTTGTTGCAAGATTTGCCGAGCGCGCCAGTTTGTTGATAAAAGGTGCGTTAGGGTTGTTCATGATCTGGCTGTAGCCGTGATTCTCCATCATGATCACAAACACGTGATCCAGATGAAGAATGCCTTCGGGTACTTTACCTTCTTTGGCAAAAACCGGACCCGTAAAAGCGATACCCAGCAGGCTTAAAACTGCAACAATTTTTTTCATGTTCCTGGTCTCCTGTATTGGTTGGCTGTGTAAATTGCTTCAATTCAAATAGACGAATGAGGCAGTTCAAAAATGATCATGGATGATCAAATTCATTATTGGGCAAGCAAATGACAACTGAATGACAGAAGTGTGAAAGGAAAGTGATTATTGAACTTTAATGAATTTGCGACATATTTAAATCCCTCCTAACCTCCATTTGCACCCGCAAGGAGTACGCCGTTGGGTGTAAAAAAAGGGCTAAGGGGAATTAGAATTGTTTCAATTGCTTGTAATGATTTATG
>JBBQYH010000153.1:0-2599 GCA_038208855.1 Burkholderiales bacterium | reverse complement strand
CACGGTCTTGGCGTTAACTTCTAGCGCCTCGATTTCAGCCTGGATAAAACCAATGCCATCCAGCGCCAGCACATTCGGCAAATCCATGCGCAAGTCGGCCTCAGGGTCGCGGTTTTCCATCACCTCCAGTGTAATATTGGGCACGAACAACAGATAATTTTTGCGGTCCAGCACGCTGATGCGCACCGCGTCGCCGCAATATTCACGAATCTTTTGCGCACAACCGAGGCCGGCAAAATTTCCACCGAGGATGACGACATGGGATAGGGATTGAGTGATTGACATACTTTGCTCCTATATAAAATAAATGGTGGCAGAAGTCAGGGCAGTTTTTATGGGTTTCTGATTCAGTCCTGCATATTCCGCGATTCGTAATAGCCATGCCAAAACGCGTGCATCGTACTCTGCTACTTGGGTAATACTAATAGCGCAGGTGCAGTGCACAGTCTGTGCGACAACGAACACGGGTTCTACCAGATGAAAACCGTAAAGGTGTATACAGATTAACCAGGGGTGCGCTGATTTAATTCGTTCTTCTTGAGATCATCGAAGGTTGTCCTGCCTAGATCGTTGATTTTCTATTTCTAATTTTATGGTTCGCCAAGCTCACTACAAACGCGGGGATTATTCAATGTATCTCTGGCTGAGCATTAATTTTTCTGTGTCAAAGCACAACAGCCCGCATAAAAAATACAAACGTAATATATTATTTCGACTACTCGCTAAAATTATTGCGATACGGAACTATTTCTTCATTCCACTACCCTACCCTCTCCTGCATGCGGGAAAGGGGGGAGCAAAGCAGAGAATGAGAGCTAACCGAACAGCATACTGACCTGACACCGTTATTCCCGCTTTCCAAACCAGTCTGGCCTGCGCGCAAGCTGTAATAATATGTTCGCTGTCGCACGGTGAAGATGCTGATGCAGGAGCAACATGCTCTGCGTACTTGAGCAATATCCTCAGGGTAAGCAAGGAGACAATATGAAACAGTTTTATGATTACGTGATTGTGGGTGGCGGGCTGACAGGTGCTTCGGCTGTGCAAGGCATACGCGAACTCGATGCTACAGGATCGATACTTCTGCTCGGTGCGGAAAAACATTTCCCCTATGACCGTCCACCGCTTTCGAAGAAGTTATGGTTCGCCAAAGAGAAGATGGAGGTAGAGGACATCTTCCTGCATGATCGGGCGTTCTATGACAACAAGGCTGTGACACTGGTGCTGGATACAAAAGCCGAGAAACTGGATACAGATACAAAAGCGGTGAGCACAAGCAATGGAGAAATTTACTGGTATGGCAACCTGTTGCTGGCCACAGGTTGTACATCGCGCGAGCTGACCATACCGGGCGGAGATCTTGATGGAATATGCTACTTCCGCAACCTGGACGATTACCTGCGCACGCGCCAGGTAGCTGCGGCAGGAAAATCTGCCGTGGTCGTTGGCGGCGGTTTTATTGGATCAGAGCTGGCCGCCGCACTGCGTATCAACAAGCTGGATGTAACCATGATTTTCCCCGGTAAATTCCTGTGTGACCGCGTGCTGCCCGATTACCTTGGGCAAGCCGTGCAGCAGCGCTATGTCGACAAGGGTGTCAGGATACTGGCTTCGGACAAACCCGTGACTTTCAGCAAAATCGGCAACAAGTTCGTAACACTCACCGAGAACGGCGAGAGGATAGAGTCGGATATCGTGATTGTCGGCGTGGGCGTTATTCCGGAAATGGAGCTGGCCAAGAGCGGCGGGTTGGAGGTCGGCAATGGCGTCGTGGTGAACGAATATCTCGAAACTTCCATTCCGGGCATTTACGCTGCCGGAGACAATGCCTTTTTTCCGTACCAGGTGCTGGGTCAGCCGATGCGTATCGAGCATTGGGATCACGCGCTGAACCACGGCAAACTGGCAGGACGAAATATGGCTGGCGCGCACGAACCCTATACCCATCAACCCTACTTTTTCTCGGACCTGTTCGAGTTCGGTTACGAGGCAACCGGTGAAGTGGATGCGAGGCTGGAAACCTTTGCCGATTGGCAAAAAGAAAACGATACCGGAGTCATCTACTATCTGCGCGATGGAAAAGTCAGAGGCGTAATGATGTGCAATGTGTGGGGCCAGGTTGAAGTAGCGCGTGAACTAATTCGTAACAGTGAGCCGATGACGCACGAGAAGCTGCGCGGATATATACATCAGGAGTAGCTGGTGGACGTGCCATGATAAATTTCATTGTGTTTTCCGGGATAACTGCACCCGAATAACTGCTTCAGGAATGTTTTAAAACAAACATCGCCGGCCTATAGCAACTTGGCGATAAGCGATGAGCGGCATAAAATTCAATGAAACAATGTGGATAAATTTATTATCTTAATGTTATTCACAAAATGCAATATAAAAAGTCTTTTCTATTGTTGATTGTTTTAACTTTTTTTGACACATATTCTCTGAACGCAACGAACTTGCATAACAAACCATAGTCATAAACAAACCATGACGCATAAATTCAAAATAGGTGATCACGTTACTTGGAACTCGGAGGCAGGACACGTCTCCGGCAAGATCATCAGGGTGCACACAAGCAACGTTGCTTACAAGGGCTACA
>JBBQYH010000152.1:0-2868 GCA_038208855.1 Burkholderiales bacterium | reverse complement strand
ATGGCAACCCCTAATTTTCCTGACAAAAGCACCACAGAAAACCCTCCAAAATTACTTGATCAAGTTCGCGATAAGTTGCGTGTGAAGCACTATAGTATTCGCACTGAAGAAACGTATTTAGACTGGATTAAACGCTATATTCTGTTTCATGGCAAGTGACCCCAATGCAAATGGCCAAGGTAGAAATTTATGATGTTTTAACTTTTGCTATTCAAACAAAAGTACAGCATTTTTTCTGTGTCGCTTACAATTTTTCTTCAGGCTAAAAGAAACTCCATTTTGCCAAATGTCCTGCCAGCAAAGGTTCCGCCAGAATAAATGCGCCCAGGGTTGCGCCGATGATGACCAGCATGTAAGCAATCCTGACCGGTCTGGAAAATTTTTGTACGAATGCGGCTTTGAATACCTTGTCGCCAACAAACTCGCTGATTAACAAGACCGGCACTGCCAACAATATAAAGATGCACCAGCCAACAAAGGTGTCGGGGTGATAGGGGTAGAGATTCAACAGCAAAATGAATATTGAAAAGGGTATGGTCCATAGCAAACGTAGCAGCGACATATTTTTATATTTAGTCAACATATTATGATCTACAAGATCTCCTGTCTAAATTTCCGTTAAGTAGCCTCTGATTAAGTTGTCATCCCCAAAAGCGCGGATCTAGCATGTTGATTTAACTAGATTCCCGCCTTCGCGGGAACGACCAAATAGACTTAATCAGAGCTTCCTTAAGTTTAATTTTTTTTATCAAACCCGAGCAGGTTTTATATCGCAAGCATTTCCTTGTCGCTACCCTTCAATGAACGCACACAAGTCTCCCACGACTTTTCCTCTGCATGCTGCAACAAATCTTGCACATACCCCAGTGCTTTATCCAGCCGCTCTTCGGCTTGCGCTGAAATCGGTTCACCCAGTTCAAACTGCTCGCCACATATGCACAACACAAATGCGGGCGGTGCGGCTTCATGATGAATCTGCTGGTAAAGCGCCAGCACGGCTTCGGGTGACATTGCATGACTGAACAGGTTTTGCGTGTCGCCGGTCACCGCACGATAGAACGAAAAGGGTGCAGGGGTATTCATGCCGGCATCAACAAACAGCAGCAACTCACGCCCTTGCATATCCAGCGTATTCTCCACCTGCAACTGGAATTCCTCCATCAACTCGACATGTTCAGCCAGCCCTTGTGAATGCAACCACCGGCCAAGCCTGCGCACAAGCAACGGTGCCAAAGCGTCGTCACCACGCGATTCGTTACCGATGGCAATAAGCAGTACTGGCGCGGGCATCAGCTCAGTGCTCCTTCGGCTGAGCGCTTGAGAGTAGACATGGTGTTACCTTCACTATCCAGCAACTCTACCTGCAACGGCATTTTGCCGAGAGCATGGGTAGCGCAGGACAGACAAGGATCAAAAGCGCGAATGGCGACCTCGATATGGTTCAGCAAACCCTCGGTAATTTCATGCCCGCTGATATAAGTTCTGGCGACCTGGCGCACGGCCTCGTTCATTGCCTGATTGTTGTGCGTGGTGGAAACAATCAGGTTACACATTGTCACGAGGTCGTTTTCATCGACACGGTAGTGGTGGATGAGGGTGCCGCGCGGCGCTTCGATCACACCCACCCCTTCCAGTGCACGCTCGCCCGTCACTACCAGATCACTGCCGAGAACAGCTTCATCAAGCAGCAGCTCCTTGATCGTCTCGGCGGCAAACAGCATCTCGATCATGCGCGCCCAGTGGTAAGCCAGCGGTGCGTGCATCAAGGCACCCGCTGAATAGGCGACGAACTCGCGCCGCTCCATTTCCGCCAGCGGCGTGGATATGCTGTCGCAATTCTGCATGCGCGACAGCGGGCCGACTCTATACCAGCCCTGCTCCCTGCCCAGCGCTTTCAGGTACGGAAACTTCATGTATGTCCACGGTTTTACATCTTCTTCCAGCAAACTTGAATAGTTTTGATAATCCACACCATCAAACAGTATGTCACCGTTTGCATCGCGGCCGCGCAATGTGCCATGGTATAAATCCAGCTCTCCGTTCTTGCCCGTGATGGACATCATATTGGCGCGGAAAGCACCGAAACTGTTATACAGTGCCGGATTCTGGCTGTGCATTTCCTTGATCAGTTGCACCGCTTCGCGGCTCCACGCCACCATTTGATCAACCCCGGCCAGCATTTCATCGCGCTCGGCCAAGGTCAGCGACTTGTTCACCCCGCCCGGAATGGAGCCGGTGCCGTGTATGCGTTTGCCACTGGTGTGGCGTATCACTTCCTGGCCGAATTTGCGCAGCAACACGCCGCGTCTGGCGGTGTCGGGATACTTGGCCGCCACACCTACGATATTGCGCTTGCTTACCTCGCTGTCAAAACCGAACAACAGATCCGGTGAACACAGATGAAAAAAATGCAGTGCATGCGATTGCAGTATCTGGCCGTAATGCATCAGACGGCGGATTTTTTCTGCTGTTGGCGTCAATTGCTTCGCGCCGACGATCAGGTCCATCGCCTTGGAGGCCGCCAGATTGTGGCTTACCGGGCAAATGCCGCACAGGCGTTGCACCATTACCGGCACCTCCCAGTAAGGCCTGCCCTGAATGAATTTTTCAAAACCGCGAAACTCGACGATATGCAGACGCACCTGATGCACTTCGTTTTTATCGTCGAGCAAAATCGTCACCTTGCCGTGCCCTTCAACGCGCGAGAGTGGATCGATGGCCACGCGGCGCAGGTTCTCGGGATGTGCAGCAGTTTCCAGCTTATTCATGAACCAACCCCTTGCCACAGAGAGCACAGATAAACTCAACGCCTCTCTCTGTGATCTCTGTGGCTGTTTTATTTTTGTTTTCAATCATAGTGCATCAACC
>JBBQYH010000151.1:0-3058 GCA_038208855.1 Burkholderiales bacterium | reverse complement strand
GTGGTGGAGAAAATAGAGGCGGGTGCCAAAAATCTGTCTAGAGACTGGCAAAAGCTGCTCGACAATAAAATGAGTGTTGACGAGTTCAAGGCGCTGGCAGCGCAGACACAGGCCTATCTGCTGGATGTACCCAGGCAAACCAGACAAACCAGCGCCAATTTGACAGAAATCATGATGGCGCAGGACTTTCAGGATCTGACAGGTCAGGTCATCAAGAAAATAATGGATGTCACTCAAAATCTTGAGCAGCAACTGTTGGCATTGCTGGTGCATAACGCACCGCCCGGCATCAAGCTTGATCCGAGTTTGTTGAATGGGCCTGTGATCAAAGCTGACGGTAGAGCCGATGTTGTGACTACCCAGGCGCAGGTTGACGACTTGCTCGAAAGTCTGGGGTTCTGACATGGGTGACTTTACCGGGATGGAAGATTTGCTGCAGGATTTCCTGCTGGAGGCATCAGACCTGTTATCCGATGTAGATAGCAAGCTGATGGACCTGGAAAAGTCTCCCCGGGACAAGGATTTGCTGAACATGATTTTTCGGGGATTCCATACCATCAAGGGCGGGGCCGGATTTCTGAACGCAAGCGAATTGGTTACCCTGTGTCACCTGACAGAAAATTTATTTGATAAATTGCGCAATGCCGAACTGATACTTTCGCCGAGATTGCTGGACGTCATTATGGCCGCAACCGGCGAGGTACGTCTGATGTTCAGTGATTTGGGCAAAAATGTACAACCCAAGGCAGCACCTCGGGAAATACTCTCTTCGCTGGAAGACGCACTGCAGGGAAAAGAAATAAAGGACGTATCAAAATCACATGCGCAAGTAGCCGCTCCAGTTGCCGCCGACACGGGAGCGGCCTCGGACAACAACGGACCGGATTGGAGCAAGCTGTATAACGCCTTGCTGGGAAAAACCTCGGTGGCAGTTGTCGAGTCTAACGTGACTCATGTCGGCCAATCTGGTGCGGCGGAAATAGACGAGCAGCAACTCAAGACCAGTGCTTTTGGTCGTCGCGCGGAGGATATACCCGGTTCCACTCCGGCAGCACCGGCACAGCGCAGGGAAGCTGATCCGCCGGCCAAGGACAATACCATACGCGTAGACACGGACAGGCTGGATCAGGTGCTCAACCTGTCCGGCGAGATCGGTCTGACCAAAAATCGTTTGACACATTTACGCAGCGATATTCTGCGTGGCCAAACCAGCGCGGCCACACTCAAATCACTGGATGAATCGGTAAACCAGCTGGATATGCTGGTAGTCAATTTGCAGAATGCGGTAATGAATACGCGCATGCAACCCATAGGCAGGTTGTTCAAGAAATATCCACGACTCGCCCGCGATCTTGCAAGACAATTGGGCAAGGATGTGGAACTGGAATTAACCGGTGAAGCGACGGAAATCGACAAAACCATGATAGAGGACTTGAATGATCCTCTGGTTCACCTGGTGCGCAATGCGGTAGATCACGGTGTGGAAAGTGCGCAGGAACGCGCCACAGCGGGCAAACCCAGCAAGAGTATCGTGCAGTTGAGCGCGCGCCAGGAAGGCGACCATATCATGATCACCATTACTGATGACGGCAAGGGCATGAACCCGGAAGTGCTGCGCAAGAAAGCGATAGAAAAAGGGCTGATCACGCCAGAGGAAGCGAATGCCTTGAGTGAAGATCAAAGTCTGCATCTTGTCTTCATGCCGGGATTTTCTACCAAGGATGAAGTCTCCAGCGTTTCCGGGCGCGGTGTGGGGATGGACGTCGTCAATACCAATATACAAAAACTCAACGGATCGATAGAAATAAAATCCATACCCGGCAAAGGTTCCATGTTCGTCATCGTACTGCCATTGACGCTGGCCATTCTGCCTGTGTTGCTTCTACGCCTGAGCGATCAACCTTTTGCCGTTCCGCTGTCCCTGGTGCGTGAAATCATGTCGGTTGAAGCTAGCCAGCAGCAATTGATATCCGGCAAGCCAACAATGGTCGTGCGCGGTGAAGTGCTGCCGGTATTGGCCTTGTCAAAATTGATAGGCTGGGAGGATTCGGGACAATCCGAGGTGGGTGTGCTGATGCAAATGGGAAGTTACAGTTTTATTCTTACGGCAGACGGGTTCGACGGACATGATGACGTAGTGATCAAGTCACTGGATACATTCCGTCCCAAAGGGGTGGCTGGCGTAACCATGTCCAGTGAGGGCAAAATCGTATTGATACTGGACGTTAAAGAGTTGCTAACTTAGATCAGGCAGGCAGGGAAATCAAATGATAATAAAATCGGGAAAACGTTTGCCTGCATCGTTACAACACAAACAACTGGGCCGGGGAAATGTTTTATTGGTGTCCATAATGGCCGTCTCAGCAATAATATTGCACTGGATTTTTGCCGAGATTTCCACCACCTGGCTTTCCATCCTGGTGCATGGCGGGATTACCGTGGTGGCAATATATATCCTGTGGTTCATGCTCACAAAGTCTGCTGACAATCAAATATCGATCACAAATAATCAGCAAGAACAGCGGCAGAGTGCGGTTGAAAGCGTGTTGATGCAAACGCATCCGCAGTTTGCCAACCATTTTGCCGGGGCGAGTGGCGACCTCAATCAGGTGCAGGCCTTGTTGACTGATGCGATTGAAAAACTGCTGGATAGTTTTAATGGCATGCAAAGTCTGATACAGAGCCAGCAAAAATCGGCATTAAACCTGATAGAAAACAATGCTGTTCTTGGTGGCGGTGATTCTGGAGATTTTTTGACCGGAATTTCTGCCACTTTTCAGCAACTGATAGTAACTATAATCAATAACAGCAAGGTAGGCTTGGAACTGGTCGAAAAAATGGATGTTGTTGCGGAAAAGGTGGGTGAAATACTTTCCGTATTGGCAGATATTGATGGTATTGCCAAACAGACCAACCTGTTGGCGTTGAATGCAGCGATAGAAGCTGCGCGTGCGGGAGAGCATGGCAGGGGTTTTGCAGTTGTTGCAGATGAAGTGCGCAAGCTTTCCGGTCGTTCCGAACAATTCAGCCAGCAGATACGCATTACGGTAACTGCTGT
>JBBQYH010000150.1:0-3199 GCA_038208855.1 Burkholderiales bacterium | reverse complement strand
GGCAAATATTCTGGCCAACTCCAGACCAATACCTAATGATGCTCCAGTTATCAATACAGTCTTGTTCATTGGTATCTCCATTTGGTTTCGGAATAATTAATTTTTTTGTTACGAACAGAACAGGACTCGTCAAAATTCAAAGTGAATACTGTATACCAGGCAATGATGCCCGGCCAGCAATCACTTTGTTTTGCTGCCTTTTAGTGATTTAATGTTTGCGCATAAAGAATACAAATTCTCCGGCGTTTTCAGTAGTGGCCACTAATTCATTGCCGGTTTGATTGGCAAATGCCTGCATGTCTTTGACTGAGCCAGGATCCGTGGAGATTATTTTCAACACTTGGCCAGCTATGATGTCGGCTAGTGACTTTTTGGTTTTAAGTATAGGTAATGGGCAGTTCATACCGCGTGTATCAAGTTCTTTGTCAAAGTTCATGATGTTTCTCCTGTAAGTTATAGACATATTGGCCTTGAACATAGGGTTTTCAGCCAGTTTGCGCGGGGTGATGCACTTGCTTCCTTGATGTCGCCATCGCCCCGGTCTAATGCGCGTTATAGGCCGGATAGGAATTTTTTAATAATTGATACAGACCAACCGACCGGTATGTATCAATCAAAAAATAATAACTAAAAATTTTACCTTTGAAGCTTTTTGGCATTTTCCTGCATTAAGCTGCGAATATAGCCGTGTAATTGCATCATGCAGACTTCAAATGCTTTGGGTGACTGCATATTTTTGGCTACGCCTATACAACCTTCCCATGCCGAGACAATAAACAGTGCGGCTGACTTGTGATCTATCTCCGCACGTATTTCACCCATTTTTTTGCCACGCAGCAGAGCGTCCTCTATGGTTTTTTTCCATATTTCAAGCACGCCGGCAAGTTGAAGCTGGAATAACTCGTCCAGCGCGCTCATTTCCTGCATAAGGTTATTTAATGGACAACCGAGCAGGATGAAATCGGCCGGAACCTTGCTATTGATATTGGCTATGCTGTCCAGGAGCAATTTGATCGGATGCTCGCTTTCCCTTAACGGCTTGAAAAACATCGCTTCAAACTGAACCTTGATTACCTCTTCTATCACTGCCAGTCCTAATGCCTGTTTGGTTGGGAAATGATGATAGAGCGCACCTTTGGTCAGATGAGTGTATTGCAGAATATTTGCAATACTTGCAGCCTGAAATCCCTGGCGATGAATTTCGCAAAAGGCGGATAGCAGTATTTTGTCGCGTGTAATGTCTGGTTGTTTTATTTGCATGTGGCACTTACATACCAATTGGTATGTAAGTGTCAAGTAGCTGTTGTCGTTTGTTTACTCATGGCTAATGTATTTTATGAACACTGCAGGATTTGGAATGTTAATTATGCTGATTCAAGCCGAAAAAAAGCCAGCTAGCGCTGGCTTTTATTTGCTGCGAAACGAGCTGTACTTAGTGAGCCAGTACCCATTCAACTAATGTCTTCATATCTGCTGGTTTGACGGCTGGATTAGGTGGCATGGCCATAGTACCCCAAACGCCTGAACCACCTTTGGTAACTTTGGCAATCAGCATTTCTTCAGCTTTCTTGTTACCTTTATATTTTTTGGCAACCTCCTTGAGGGCAGGGCCTACAAGTTTTTTATCTACTGTATGGCAAGCCATACAACCGCTCTTTTGCGCAAGTGCCTGGCCGGCAGCCATGTCCACTTTGGCGGCGTAAGCCTGGCTGGATAAGATTAAGGCAACTGCAGCGAAAGTACCCATTACTAATTTCATGTGTTTCTCCTTTAGTGCGTTATTAAAAAAATCGAATCAATTCTAATTATACTACTGGTGCAGGTTGGCAAAAGTAAGCAGTGCGGCTGCCTCATTCTTGCTTGGTTCATCAAGTTCTTTTGCCGGCATGCTGATTTTACCGCCACAATAGCTTATTGCTGCGGCAAAACTCTTGAAGTAATGATGTTCGCCTATCAGTTTGAGTATACCCGTTTTAATCAGGCGTGCCCTTACCCGTTCATTGGCTTCGCACAGCATGATGGTCACACCGCGTTTCTTCATATGTTCAATGGCTTCTTCCAGGGTCTGCAGGCCGGTGATATCCATAAACGGCACGCGACGCAGGCGGATAAGCAAGGTATGCGGGTCGGAATGGGTTTGCGCCAGGGCGCGTTCGAAATTTTCCACTGCGCCGAAAAAGAACGGTCCTTCTATAGCGTACACCATTACACCTGCCGGCAATTTCCCCATGCCATCATATTCAAGTTCTGAGGCCAGGTCATTTTCCGTAAGATGTTGCATTTCAACCGCGGTAGACATGCGCCGCATAAAGTGCAACATGGCCAGAATAACGCCTATGTTGACCGCCACAACCAGGTCGGCAAACACCGTCAGCAGGAAGGTTATGAGGAGGATGGCAACATCGGCCCGTGGGGCACGCTGCACCATGCGCGTAAAGTGTTTTACTTCGCTCATGTTGTAGGCAACGACAAACAGGATTGCCGCAAGCGCTGCCAGCGGTATGTTGGCAGCAAGCGGTGACAGGAGCATCAGCACCAGTACCAGAGTGGTGACATGGACTATGCCGGCAATCGGGCTATTGCCACCATTGCGTATATTGGTGGCGGTACGAGCAATTGCACCGGTCGCTGCAAAGCCGCCAAACAACGGTGACGCGATATTGGCGATGCCTTGGCCTATCAGTTCCTGGTTGGAATTGTGTTTGGTACCGGCCATGCCATCCGCCACCACCGCCGACAACAGGGATTCGATAGTACCCAGCATGGCAATGGTAAAGGCCGGCGCGATAAGTTCAATCACACGTGGTACGGAAATGGCCGGCAGGCCAAACTCGGGCAGACCTTGCGGTATCCCGCCAAACACTGAGCCTATGGTGGCTACTCCTTCAAAGTGAAACACAAATTGAATCATAGTGACAGCCACCATCGCTATCATCGGGCCGGGTATGCGGCGCATGCCGGGAATGCGCGGGGAAAAAATAACCAGCAATATGCTCAGTACGGCCAGTGCCGTGGTATTGATATTCAATTGTGGAAATACCTGCAGCAAATTCCACAGTTTTTCATGAAAATGTGCACCGCCAACTTTGGGCAAACCAAAAAAATCCGGCCATTGACCTACCCATATCACCACGCCTATACCGGCGGTGAAGCCGATAATGACCGGATCAGGAATGAATTTTATAATGCCACCAAAACG
>JBBQYH010000149.1:0-3229 GCA_038208855.1 Burkholderiales bacterium | reverse complement strand
ATCTGGTATATGAAGTCCTTGTATGGTTCATGTTGTGCCAGAGTCTTGTGATGTGCTGCCCATTGTTCCGTGCTGACACCTTCTATCGGCAAGTCCCAGTTCGTTTTGCCGATATAGGAAATGATGTGTGCTCCGGTGTCGTTTTGCGACATCATGGTAAAACGGAAATTGGAATCCTGTTCCCAATACCAGTCCGAAGAAAGTTCGGTCAGGCTGCGAAACCTTGCTTCGCTTTGTCTGGCCTTGAGATAAGGCAGGCGGATTGCAGCGACAAATACACTCTGGTATAAAAAGGCATAAGAAACAATCTTGAACACGTGTCCGAAAATATTGAGAAAATCCGAAGGCGCTTTGTAGTTGGAAAATATTATTTCACCCATAGCCATTGCCAAACATGAGGTTGCGAAAGCAAAGGATTGACGCTGATTTTGGAGGGTGGCGCGACTGATAAAAATGGTTGCCAGCAGAATATCCGTCAGAAATAATAAATATTCGTAATTTCTTTTGAAAATGGTAACACCAACTCCGGCTTCGAAAGTTTTGGGCAAAAGATCCAAACTATATGTGCCAAACCAGAAAGTGGCAATGCTAATCAGTACTGCAATACACAGCCATGTCCAGCGCGATAGATTAAGCTTGATGGGTAATGTCAGCAGCAGTAGTGTCAGTGCGACGTATGTACGGCCGGCAAGCCAGAAAAAAATCGCTCTGGTGGTAGAGTTTTCAATAAGCAATTTTGGCATGCCGTCGTAAGTTAGCGCATGAATCAAATCCATGACTGCCACTATGGTAAAGCCTGCAAGAAGGATACCTGATTGTGCATATGAATCATTATGCTGGTCATGCCATGAAACAACTGCAATCAGGATAGCCACTATGACTGCAAAAAGTTCCAATAGCAGATGGGTTTGCAGCATGTCGGCTGCGCGGGGAGTGAAAAGGCTGAACTGGGGAATTACCAATACCAGAATAAAAATTGCAATTACCGGGATGATGATCCGGTAACTGGTTCGAAAATATGTCAGAAAATTATTGTACATCAGTGATGTCTTTCCATGATGCAAGAGTAAGTCTGCTTGCTTGTTATCAGGACAACATAAACCAAGCCTTTTCAAATGGCCAGGCCAGGAAAAGTTGGTTCGAGATGGAGCTTTTTATAATTTTATTTCCCCAATATGCTGATAATGGCGGGATGATTCTGCTGGGGTTTGTCGAGGTGATAGCCCTGCACCATATCCACACCCAGTAGTTTCAGCATGTTGAGTACGTCCTCATTTTCAACAAACTCGGCAACGGTTTTTTTGCCCAGACCGCGCGCCACATCAACTATTGATTTTACAAAAATCTGGTTATCGCGTTCATTGGGCAAGTCACGGATGAACAGGCCGTCAATTTTCAGCACGTCTGCCTTTAGATGCTTGAGATAGGCGAAGGACGAAAAGCCGGTGCCAAAATCGTCCAGGCAGGTAGTGCAGCCCGTGTGATGCAGTGCCTCGATAAAGCGCTCTGCATCCTGCAGATCCGAGACCGCAGATGTTTCGGTCAATTCGATCAGCAATCTGCGCGGTTCAACGTTGAAATTCTTGAGTTGCTCGGCGATGTAATGTGGCAGGGTAGGCTCATCAAAAGAACGTCCGGAGATATTAACCGCAAGAGACGGTACGTTCTTTGACTTGGCCAGCAATGCAATGCTTTGCTGGATGACCCAGCGATCAAGGTCAAGTATCTTGCCACTCTTTTCTGCGTGGTGAATAAAATGGCCGGGCATTATCAGCCTGTCATTGTCCTGCTCGTCCACCATGCGCACCAACACCTCAAGGTGGGCCAGTTTGCCGCTGTCAGCATGATATATCCCCTGATGATGCAAGCGCATCAAGCCTGTTTCCATGGCGCTGCTTATCCTGTCATTCCAGGTCAGGCGTGTAAGCATTTCGCGCGAGGTGTCGAGATCAGGGCGGTATTTGCGCCAGGCATTCTTGCCCGATTCTTTGGCCTGGTACATGGCGGCATCGGCATGTGAAATCAGTTCTTCAGTGTTAAGAGTATGTTCAGGATAAAGCGCAATGCCCAGACTGGTGGTCAGTCGGAAATTCTGTCCTTCAAAGCGGAAAGGTATTTGTGAAATGGCGCGAACCACGCGTTCAGCCAGGGCTTCCGCATCCTGTTCCGTCGCATCCGGCATCAGCAGTGCAAATTCGTCACCGCCCAGCCTGCTCAGTATCTCGTTGCGCCGCACCAATGCGCCCACTTCTCCGGCAATGCGTATCAACATGGTGTCCCCCGCGCGATGGCCGAAGGTGTCGTTTACGTATTTGAATTCGTCCAGATCGAAGAAAATCAGCGCACCTTTTGTATCGTGCCTTTCTGCAATGGCAAGCAGGCGTGTGAGCTCTTCCTGCAGTCTGCGGCGGTTAAACAGGCCGGTAAGCGCGTCGCGTTCGGCCAGGTAGATCAATTGTTCGGCAGTCTGGCGTTCGCGGGTAATATCTTCATAGATCCACAAGCGGCCGATAAAGCGGCCCTCGCTGTCGCGTACAGGATAGGACAACTGGGTAATGACACGGCCGTCAGCCATGGTGATTTCAAAGTTGTCGGAAACCTCATGCGTTTCCAATACGCTCAGAATATGCTTGGAAAAATGGTCGGGCCGAGCCAGTACATTGCCGGAGAAGCCCAGTACTTCTTCGGCCTTTTTTCCAGACAGTGCAGTGTCCTCGGGTATCAGCCAGATGCGCAGGAAAGTGGGGTTGTAATACATGACCTGGTTGTTTGAGTTGACAAAAAGGATGCCCATGTTCATCGCGGCCAGCAAGGCAACCAGTCTGGCGTGCTCTTCTTCTATATGTATCATATTCAGACGACGAAACTCGTTGGATGCCTTGAGTTCGGACATGGCTTGTTGCAGCAGCATGTCGGATTCCTTGCGCTCTGTTATGTCCAGCATGCTGGTGCGTATGCCCAAAGGGCTGGCGTCAGTTCCGAAAATGGATTGCCAGAACACGACCAGCCAGATCACAATGCCGTTTTTGCGGCGCAACTGGAATTCGAAGTACTCGCCGGAGGTTTTGCCTTGCAAAGCATGCTGGCATGCAAGTTGAATACGATCCTTGTCCTCTGACACAGCCAGGCAGGAGGGGAAGTTCTGCATCTCCATGCACTCGGCCATGCTGTAACCGGTAACCCTTTCAACGGAAGGATTGACCCACACCAAATTACCCTCCACGCCCAG
>JBBQYH010000148.1:0-3411 GCA_038208855.1 Burkholderiales bacterium | reverse complement strand
TTCTGTCTGTTTGCCACGGAAGCAGTCAAAATTCTAGAGCAAGCAGGCTATAAAGCAAAGCGCCTGGATGACGGTGTTGCGGAATGGCAGGCCCACGGTTTTTCCATTGAAAAATAACTTCAAATCCTGATTTAAATCCTCCAAGGAAGTGCATCATGTTCTTTAAACAATTACCGACAAAAGAGTCCTCACTTTCCTACTTTCTGGGATGCGGCACATTAGGCAAATCAATCGCGGTTGACGTGGTTGCAGGTGACGAGGAGTGGTATATCGAAGAAGCAAAAAAAGCCGCCGTCACCATTACCCATGTGATTGACACACATGTGCATGCAGATCATTACTCCGGCGGACGCAAGCTGGCTAAAATGGTGGGAGCGCAGTATTGCCTGCATGAAAGTGACACTGCTTTTGTCAAATTTCCATTTACCCCTCTGCATGATGGCGACATCATTGAGGTCGGCAATGTTGCGGTTAAAGTGCTGCATACCCCCGGCCATACTCTGGACAGCATTTGCCTGGCTGTTTCCGACAATCGTCGTTCCGACCAAACCTGGTTTGTCATCACCGGTGACACATTGTTTGTAGGCAGCGTGGGGCGTCCGGATCTGGCCGGCCGCGAGAAGGAAATGGCCGACATGCTGTTTGACAGCATCCATGTAAAACTGTTGAGTCTGCCTGATGAAACAGAGATCTTTCCCGGTCATCAGGCCGGTAGCGTATGCGGCGCCGGAATTTCCGGCAAGCCATCTTCTACTATCGGATTTGAAAAGCGCTTTAATCCTGCTTTGAAACTCTCCATTAAAAGCGAATTCGCAAACCTGATCACACAGGATATTCCACCGCGTCCCGCTGAAATGGACAAGATGGTTGCCGCCAATATAGCCGCGTAAACAATGATGACATCCGCCAATACTTATCATCATTTCAGTCACGGAATACGTGACAACCTGCTGCAATTTTCTCATCAGTTAATTCAGGTGCTGCTGGTTGGCCTGACCCTGGGCATGATGCGCACTGTAGTGCCCGCACTTGCAGAGAGCGAATTCGGCGTACCCAAAGGCTCCTTCATGTTGCTGATGGCCTTTGTGGTTGCCTTCGGCTTCGTCAAGGGCACCCTCAATTTTGTTGCCGGACGTTTATCGGAACGTCTGGGGCGTAAAAAAGTATTGCTCTTCGGCTGGCTTACCGCACTACCGATTCCCTTCATCATTCTGTATGCACCAAGCTGGAACTGGATCGTGTTTGCAACAGTTTTACTGGGCGTGAATCAGGGTTTCACCTGGTCGATGACACAAACATCCAAGCTCGACATCACACGCGCCGATCAGCGCGGGCTGACAATAGGACTAAATGAATTTGCCGGTTATGTGGGTGTTGCAATAGCAGGAATTATCACGGGTTACATGGCAACAGCCTATGGTGCACGGCAGGGGCTGATGATCTTTGGCCTGACTGTCATCGTGCTGGCCATCATCCTGACCCTGATATGGGTCAAAGACACGCTGCCCTGGGCCAGGGCGGAAAGCGCGCGCCATGCTGCCGGGAAATCCATCGGCCCGACAGCGCGCTATCCGCGTAATATTTCCGACCAACCGACGACATGGGAAGTATTTACCCTGATGTCGTGGCACGACAAGCGCCTGGCAGCAATCAGCCAGGCCGGACTGGTGGAAAAATTTGTCGATGCACTGATCTGGGTGTTTTACCCCGTATTTCTCTATCAACACGGCTTGAGCCTGAGCAGTATAGGTTGGGTCGTGGGCATTTACGGTTTTGTCTGGGGCGGTTCGCAACTTCTTACTGGTAAACTGTCTGATCACATCGGTCGCAAAAAACCCATCATATGGGGCATGTGGATTTGCGGTGCGGGTGTCGGCATGATGTTGCTGGGTAACAGCATATTGTGGTGGTCAATATCCGCCGCCATCACCGGTTTTGGCATGGCCTTGTTATACCCCAACCTGAGTGCGGCAGTCGCAGATATTGCACATCCCAACTGGCGCGGTTCGGCAATCGGAATTTACCGTTTCTGGCGTGATCTTGGTTACGGGATCGGTGCGTTGACACTTGGCTTGGTCGCCAATATAAGCGGCGGAATCAATTCAGGCTTCTCTTTTGTTGCCATTGCGATGTTCGTCTCGGGATTGATAGTTTTGCTATGGTGCGAGGAAACTCATCCACGCCTAAATCCTGCATCACCATAACTTTTACATAAGGATCTTTCATGCAGCCAAAAGAACATTGGGAACAGCTTTACTCAAGCAAAGCTGATAATAATGTCAGCTGGTTTCAGGAACATGCTGAACTGTCCTTGCGTCTGATACGAGAAACCGGCATACCAAAATCGGCTGCGATCATTGATATTGGAGGCGGTGCTTCTACACTGGTGGATGATCTTCTGCTGGACGGATATACATCACTTACTGTGCTTGATCTTTCAGCAACGGCTCTCGCTGCAACCCGGAAGCGCCTGGGCTCACGCGCAAACGACATTGAGTGGCTGGAAGAAAACATTACCAATGCCTTGCTCCCGGCTTATGATTATGATGTTTGGCATGACCGTGCTGTATTCCATTTTCTTACAACACCGGAAGAGCGCCAGGCTTATATCAAAAACGTGCTTCGCTCAATCAAACCGGGTGGACACATGATTATTGCCACCTTTGCGGAAGACGGTCCAACGCAATGCAGCGGCTTGCCTGTCATGCGCTATAGCGCAGATCAACTGCATGCCGAATTCGGCACATCTTTCAAATTGCTACAACACAAAATGGAAGAACATAGAACGCCTTCCGGAGCAATGCAGAAATTCGTTTATTGCTGCTTCAGAAAAAACTCGCCCCACGCGCATTAACCTGTATCAAGTAAAAGGCCTGCATAAAATCTATGCAGGCCTTTTACTTTTAACACACCGCGTTCAGGCGGCACACAATATTAATGTGCGGCAGCACCATGCGGATGCGATTTTTTATCGAACCATGGCGGCAAGAACTGCGTCGCCAGATATAGTGTAATAAACGGGCTAATGAACAACAGCAGTACTGACAATAGGCTTTCTCTACCCAGAAACGTAGGATGGTAAGTCAACAATCCCTTCATCGTTTTGGATAGTTCCTGACCGCCTATTACCACGTTCCAACGCATGGCCAGTACCGCAACCATCATTGCCAGCCCGCAGAAAAACAACCAGTTCACCAGTACCTTACCTTTTGGCTTCAAAATCATCAAGGCAGACAATATTACCAGCGATATCACGGACAAGCCCCATTGTATCGACATACCAGCCCAGATAGGCCCTCTTACCAGCGCTTTCACAGTTTCTATACCTTCACGCGCCTTGTAAACCATTTCTAGCAATTCCAGGCCTTCGAAGACCAGCACAATAACCAAAGAAGCCCAAAACACTTGGGT
>JBBQYH010000147.1:0-3436 GCA_038208855.1 Burkholderiales bacterium | reverse complement strand
GGTTCAGTCGAGTATCCTGGTGTATTGAAAAACTGTAACCAGTGCCATCTGCCGGACACGGTGAATTTTGGTAATACCGGCGGTACAACAATAACGCCGCTGTATACCACCGTCTCTGCGGGAAACTCTACGACTGTACCGGTTGGTAATGTGGCTGATATATCTCCTTACATTACCTCTGCCACGGATTATGGCTTGCCAGCATCAGTTAGCACTGCCGGGGTTCTTACGTCGGCAGCCAGCACAACACTGGTGAACTCGCCGATAGCCTCGGCCTGCTTCTCCTGCCATGACACCGATCTGGCCAAGGCACATATAACGTCAAACGGTGGGTCAATCTACGAAGCACGCAGTACAGCGATTGGTAAACAGGAGACTTGCCTGGTTTGCCATGGCAAAGGCAGGGTTGCAGATGTAGCGAACGTTCATTTCCAATGATAGCTTCCTAGCAACACTGGCAAATTCGGGGCGCCGTGCATCGTGCCCCGAACACTGAATCTAACTAGCAAGCCCGGATGCAATAACGTATCCGGGTTTGTTTTTTTCAGGCAAAGCCGCCGGATGACAATGAAAGCTTGCCAGAAAAATACAACCATTTAAATACAGTGCGAGACTAAACAAAGGAACTTTATGAAACAGAATTTTTTGCCTTTTGCAGTAACGCTAGTTGCGTTACTGTTGAGCCCGCTACAGTCCCTTGCTGCTGAAAGCAGCATGAATGGATCACCGGGCGTCAGCAACAAGACTAAAGCAGCTCCAAAAAATGTCCATAGCGACAAAAAACGCAAGGCAGCTAACATCAAGTTGGTGGACATCAATAACGCCACACGAGAAGAGTTGAAGAAACTCCCTGAAATTGGAGATGTAGAGGCCGACAAGATTATCGCCGGTCGGCCTTATGGCAGTAAAGCCAATCTGGTCACCAAAAATGTCATCGATAGGGCGATATATGAAAATTTAAAAAAACGTGTAGTCGCAAAACAACCCTATAAAAATGGTGCCAAAAACGCAGCGCTTTATAACAAGAAAAAGTAGTGATGGCATAAAGTATGAAGTACAACAGGAGGTGCATCAACCTGCACCTCCTGTTGTTTTTTAAACGCACTTCATGTTGTGTCTGGTATTGCGTCATGGCTGTGAGTACCCGGAATGCTGATGCAGGGCGAGTATGATTTGTAATAGGGTGAATTGCACTTGCAGGGAGGTATTGCATAAACCCGGTATTCTCAAGCTTGTTGCGCAATATGTATGTGCAGTGCATTGCAAAAATGGCGTAACAATTTGTTTCGTAATTATAAATTTAAAATAATGAATGAAGTGCTGTTAAAAAATCTGGGTGGTAACAGCGAGTTGTATCCCAACTTGCTTGAAGAGCAGTTCCCGCGTGTCTTTGAAAAAGTACTCCAGCTTTGGGATATGCCTAACTTTGAAAGTTTTCTCGATGAGTTGCTGATGGATAAAAGGGAAGGACAGCGTGCAGGTTTTCCAGCTGCCGTGGCATCAGAAATTATGCGCTTGACCATGTTTTATGCAAAAAAGCATAACAGCGACGGCGGCGATGTATGGGGAAATGTTTCGGAGAAGCAGCGATTCGAAATGGAGCAGCTGGGTTTCAAACATACGCCGGAAGGGTTTATGCAGGCCTCTGAGGCGGGCAATCTGGAGGCCATCAAGAAGTTTCTCAGCAGCGGGATCAGTCTGGAATCGCGCGATGAACGCAACTGGACGCCGCTGATGATTTCTTCGTTTAACGGTAAAGAAGAAGTAGCGCTTTTACTGATCAAATGCGGTGCGAAAATCGACGCCAAGGATAACAATGGATACAGCCCCATACACTGGGCTGCTTTTAACGGCTATAGCAATGTGGTTGTATTGTTGATAAAGAACGGAGCCAATCCCAATGCGCTGAGCAATTTTGGCTGGACAGCCATGATGCAGGCTGCAAGTCGCGGGCATATTTTAGTGGTGGCGCAGTTGATTGCAGGCGGTGCACACGTGAACATAGTAAGCATGGATAACTGGACCGCCTTGCATAAAGCCGCGGCCAATGGCCATGCCGATGTAGTCAGACTGCTGCTTTCAAAAGGCGCGGATCCGACTATTGAATATCAAGCGGGCTGTAACGCGCTTACCTTGGCCAGAAAAGCCAATCACCAGGCAATTATTTCAATGTTGTCAGCAAAATTTTGAATGTTTTAGTTTGTTGTAATGACAGAGTGAGCTTGTTGCAGACTGGAATTGACTCATGTTGTTACAACTCGCATAATCAAAACCACACTCACTGAAATATCGAGCACACTATGACCATCATACGCCAGCAGGATTTCATCGACAGCATTGCAGATGCGTTGCAGTTTATTTCCTATTACCATCCCGCGGATTTTATCCGTGCCATGGCGGCTGCTTATCAACACGAGGAGTCTGCGGCCGCGAAAGATGCGATGGCGCAGATCCTGAGCAATTCACGCATGTGCGCGCAGAACCAGCGGCCGGTGTGCCAGGATACGGGTATTGTGGTCGCGTTTGTAAGAGTGGGTATGGATGTGCGTTGGGAAGGCGCGACACAAAGCATAGCCGAGATGGTAAATGCCGGCGTGCGCAAGGCATATTTGCTGCCGGAGAATGTATTGCGCGCATCCATCGTGGCTGATCCCGTCGGCAAGCGCAAGAACACAGGCGACAATACGCCGGCAGTGGTGCATTTTGACCTGGTGCCGGGCAACACGGTGGATGTGCGTATTGGTGCCAAGGGTGGTGGTTCGGAAAACAAGGCGCGCTTTGCGATGTTGAATCCGAGTGACGATTTGGTGGAATGGGTGATCAATCAATTGCCGGGCATGGGTGCGGGCTGGTGTCCGCCGGGGATGTTGGGCATAGGCATCGGCGGCACTGCGGAAAAAGCCATGATACTGGCGAAAGAGTCGCTGATGCAGTCTATCGACATGACTGAGTTGAAGTTGCGCGGCGCACAGAATCGCATTGAAGAATTACGTATCGAAATTTACGACAAGGTGAATGCACTCGGCATAGGAGCGCAGGGTCTGGGTGGGTTGACCACGGTGCTGGATGTGAAAATTCTGGATTACCCTACCCATGCAGCCTCCAAGCCGGTTGGGATGATCCCCAATTGCGCGGCCACCCGACACATACATTTTGCCCTGAATGGCAGCGGCGTGGCGCAATTTACGCCACCCAAGCTGGAGGATTATCCCGACGTGCATTGGCATGCAGCAAAAGATGCGCGCAGGGTGAATCTGAATACTTTGACTAAATTAGAAATTGCCAAATGGCAGCCGGGTGAAACGGTGCTGTTGTCCGGCAAGCTGCTGACAGGACGCGACGCCGCGCATAAACGCATCGTGGAAATGCTGGCGCGCGGAGAAAAATTACCGGAAGGTGTCGATTTTACCAACCGATTCATCTATTATGTCGGCCC
>JBBQYH010000146.1:0-3471 GCA_038208855.1 Burkholderiales bacterium | reverse complement strand
TATGAACTCCGTTCGCCCTGGCCTTGTCGAAGGGTGCTGGCTTCGACAGGCTCAGCCCGAACGGTTATTGAGACTTCATCGGGCCGGAGCAATAGCTTAATGCTTGCTGCAATCTGGATGGGTCGGTCAGGTAGGGTGCGCACGGCGCACCCTACGATTGTCATTTGGCCACGTCCGATTAAGTTCCAAACAGCGTGCAACACTACACTAGTTATCGGCGAATCCAATAATCGCCGTACGCAGCTCTTCCTTGAATAATTTATCGATTTGCATCAATGCGCGCGAACGTGCCGTTTTGGCATCTTGAGCCGAGGCTTTTACCGGCCACGTTTGGCTACCACGTACGCGGTGTGTATCCCTCTCAACCAAAGAAACTTCTACGCTTGCACGATACCAATACCAGCCTTCCCTGCGCCCCAAGTCGTTCATGGACAGCTTTCCTTCAAGAACAAGGTCCGAATTTTCAGATTTAGTTGCCAGAAACCCCGCCGCAGCCAAACCGCCTTTGAGTATTTTTGCGAATTCTCTTTGCCCGTCATCATCAATAACTTCGGGGGCAATGCGTATGCTCTTCAGGGTTTTGCCCAACTGCAGCGACACATCAGCCTGTGAAACAGGTGCCTTGATGCCCCTGCCCGAGGGATCTACCACTTTAAGGGATGCCTGAAAGCCCTCGCGTTTTATGGATGCCTGCAATGCCTGATTCAGCGCGCCCACCTTGAGTAGCGGATCGCTGGCAGCTTTGGAGTCCTGCAATTGCTGCTCCACTTCTTCATCAATTTTGCCCAATTCTTCACGCAGGCTGGCGCTGGCTTGTGCGCGTGGCAGCACGGCGAGTGCATGTACGTCCTGCGTAACGGGGTCGCGCCAAATCTCCGCAATGGTGATGCCGTTGATGACTTTGTCTGTAGAGGCCGTTACTTGCTGACTGGCTAGCCTGTCTATTTGTTCTTTGTTGCCGGACTGGGTTGCCGTGATGGTGTTTGCGTTGACCACCTCGATGCGCACTTCGAATATGGTAGCCAAATCACCGCGTGCCCGATTTTGTGCTTCCTCTTCCGTAGCACCCACCCCGCGACCTATCAGGTACTGATCGCTTGGGTATTTGCCGGGATCGCCGGAAACCCAGCTTGGTTGTGTACACATTGCTGCCGAAGAAAATATCAGGCTGGCAAAAAACAATAGCGCAGCGACAGTGTTTTGAATGCTTCTCATATACAACCTCCAGAATTAATAAACCCCGGCAGAACCGGGGATGTCAGGCATAAACTAATCAATTGGCTGCTTTGGGCGGCGCGGGCGGATTCATGTAATAGTCGGAAACAAAGATTTTTTTACCGGGCTTGATATCCAGGCCTTTAAATTCGCGAGTTCCCAGTATATTGCCGTTTACACCGTAGTAAGTGGCGGTCACGTCAACCGGCTTGCCAGTTGCCGGCAAGGGTAATCTGGCCATCAGGATATTGGCTGGAATCAAAGACCAGGTCCGGGTATCTGCCCTCTCGGACAGATTTGTGCCGATATCGGCAACCAGGCTGAACAGGGGGTTGTCCACTTTTTTCTTGGTTTCTTCAGCAGCAGCATTTTTAATGACCATTCTGGCCACGCCACGGGCAATGATTGCGGGTAAATGATCCTTGAAGCTTTTTTCACCTATGTCATTAATATCTTCCACGATTTCCGAGGTGGCCGTATTCGAGTCGGAACTCAGCACAATACGAGAGACAGGAGGGGCACGTTTAACATACTTGGGTACTGCCAAGCTAAGCATGAGCGGGCCATTTTTGCCATAAGCAGGATTTGATATACGTATATTGTTTTCGTCCAGTGATGGTCCAAGCCCGTTATGCAAGATAAAAGTCACTTCACCAGTGGCCGGCATTTTTGCAGCAGCAGACTTTCCTTTGTTGCGTAGTCTTTGCAAATCAGCCGTCAAAGCTTGCGGAACCGGGAAGCCGCAATTTTGCGCCTTGTAAGCTTCAACAGCTTTTTCCATTTCTATACGTGCAGAATCTCTTTCGCCTGCCGCTTCATAAACCATGGCGTTCAAATAGCGCACGAAAGCGCCCGACAAATACTTTGCCCCCGAGTTTTTCTCGGCTATCAATCTTTGTTTGATATCGAACTGCCTGGCTTCTACCGCGGCGTCATCTATATCGCCCATTTGCAGATAATTCAATGCTTCAAACGAATAAACCATCAACTGCTCGTTGGGTAGCCCTTCATAGGCCTTCATACTGTCGTTTACGCTCACTGATGCAGCCTGCTCGGTCAGGCTGATTGCATTCAGCGATTCCATAAGCCGCTTGGCCTGCTCGAAGAACTTGTTGGATTCGGCATATTTTCCCTGCAAGCGTAGCAGTGTCGCCTTGTTGAGATAATGCAAGGTTTCGTCACGTCCTGTCAGTTTTAGTTCATCCAGGGTCTTGACGGCTGTTTCAAGGTCGCGTTTGGCTGTGGCATCTTCCACTTTTGCAAAGCTTGCGCTATAGGTGGCGCAACCTTGCAACACACAAACTGTCGCCAATATACTAAACTTGACTATTACACCTTGAAAAAGATGTTTTCCATCATGGTAGGCCGATTCCCCTTGTGCGCACTTAAAGATGTTGATCATTTTTATCCTTATATTTTATAGGCATAGCACCGACTCCCTCCTGAAGTCGGTGCTAGTCAGAACATCTCGCAATGGTAGTTAACACTAGAGTTAAAAGTACCCGCGGTTGTTTAGCGGAACGTAGCTTCCTTCACGTCTTTCTTGAGTTTCTTTTGCCCAGTCCATACCTTGCGGTTGTCTACTGTACTGATCAGTGTCAGATCGATTTGATAAAAACGGATTTGCTCTTTGCCGGAGGCATCGATGATGGTGTTGATCGTGCCAAGCAGCATGTAATCAGCGCCTGTTTCATTGCCTGCCGCTTTGCGAGTTCTTTCATTGGCATTCAAGTCCATGTCTTTGCGCTCATCACGTATGCCTTCGCGTTCTGTTTTGGAAGCAACTACGTCCACACGTCCGGAATTGACATAAGCGCGCTCAAGGTCGGCGATAAAAGTACGGGTATTGATATGTTCGTGCGAAAGATTGCGAACCTCACCTACGATGACAGTCGGAGCGTCCTTGTGTTTTTTCTCATGACGGCTAATCCAGCCTGCAGATAGGGAATCGCGTATCATTTCTTCCGAGACGAGACGGGAGTCGGTGTCGTTCCAGTTGCCAGAGAGGTCTTTTACTTCATCAACGGCTACACGTTTAACTTCTGTGGCGCAACCGCCCAACATCAAAGTTGTCAGACCTGCAAGAACTACAACCCAAATTTTTTTACTAAACATTTACATTCCCCTTTGATTATTAAATTTTCGGGCATTGCCCCGCTTTGTATGGCTGCTGTTGTAACTTGGCCTGTCCGTAAATCTACCCTATACAGCGCAAGGTCACAATAGTTTTAGGCCATGGTTGAGTCATATACTCTC
>JBBQYH010000145.1:0-3473 GCA_038208855.1 Burkholderiales bacterium | reverse complement strand
ACCCAGACTGGCTTTAGCCTGTGCAACAATCTGCAAAAATGCTGGCTTGTCAAAAATCGCGATATCTGAAAGTACCTTGCGATCCAGATTGATCTCGGCTTTTTTCAGGCCGTTCATGAACACGCTGTAGCACATACCCTGCTCGCGTGCTGCTGCATTGATACGTGCAATCCACAATGTGCGGAACTGACGCTTGCGCTGGCGACGGTCACGATAAGCATATTGACCTGCTTTCATTACCGCTTCTTTTGCAACACGATAGACATTCTTGCGACGACCGCGATAACCTGCAGCCTGATCTAAAACTTTCTTGTGACGCGCGCGCGCCGTGACACCACGTTTAACTCTTGGCATGTTGGCTCCTTATGCGTAAGGCATCATGGCGCGTATAGACGCCTTGTTGCTCTCGTGAACGCCAGTTGTACCACGCAACTGACGTTTGTTTTTAGTGGTTTTCTTGGTCAAGATGTGACGTTTGAACGCTTGCGAACGCTTGATGCTTCCGCCCGCTCTAACCGTGAAGCGCTTTTTGGCGCTGCTCTTGGTTTTCATTTTAGGCATAACTACTCCATTATTAGATGATGTCAGGAGGTTCCTGGCAGGAACACTTGAAAACCTGAAATCACTTGTATGGGACTGACTACAACTACACCATATTGACCAGTCCCTTAATCAACACGGTATTGAATACTTAATATCGCTTATTTTTTCTTTGGTGACAGCATCATCACCATCTGCCGGCCTTCCATCTTGGGAAACTGCTCGACTATGCCATGCTCAGTCAAATCCTGTCGTATACGCTCCATTAACAACATGCCGATTTGCTGATGTGCTATCTCACGACCGCGAAAACGCAAGGTAACCTTGGTTTTATCGCCATCTGCCAGAAACTTGATCAAGTTGCGCAATTTGATTGCGTAATCACCTTCATCTGTTCCGGGACGGAATTTGACCTCCTTGATCTGTACCTGCTTTTGCTTCAGCTTCGCTTCATGTTGTTTCTTGCTTTCGGCATATTTGAACTTGCCGATGTCCATAATGCGACATACAGGCGGTTCAGCCAAAGGAGCTATTTCCACTAAATCCAGATCTGCCTCTTCAGACATACGTAGCGCTTCAGCTACTGACACGATACCGACCGGTTCTCCTTCTGCATCAATGAGCCGCACCTGAGGTGCCGTTATCTGCTCGTTCATGCGCTGTGATTTATCTTGAGCTATTGCAAATTCTCCATTTACACAAAAATTAAACCGTGCTGCCCGTTACAGCTCGGCCCGCAGACGCTCAATCAGCGCTGCTACCGACAGCTGTCCAAGGTCTTCACCTTGACGGTTTCGCACGGCGACTAGACCTGCAGCCATTTCCTTATCCCCAACTATTAGTTGGTAAGGTAACTTTTGCAAGCTATGTTCGCGTATTTTATAGGTAATCTTCTCATTACGCAAATCGGATTCAACACGGAAACCGGCAAATTGCAGCATTTGTGTAATATTCCGCGCATATTCATCCTGTCCCTGTGAAATATTCATCACCACCATTTGCACAGGAGCCAGCCACAAAGGGAACGCCCCCGCATGGTTTTCCACCAAAATACCTATAAAACGTTCAAGTGAACCCAGAATCGCACGGTGTAGCATTACCGGCACTTTGCGCGTATTGTCCTCATCGACGAATTCGGCATCAAGTCGACCCGGCATCGAGAAGTCTACCTGTACAGTCCCGCACTGCCAAGATCGCCCTATTGCATCCTTGATATGAAATTCAATTTTAGGGCCATAAAAGGCACCTTCTCCCGGCAACTCATCCCAGGTCAAGCCGGAAGCTTGCAAAGCGCCACGCAAAGCATTTTCAGATTTATCCCAAATTTCATCAGAACCTACCCTGCTGTCTGGACGCAAAGCCAGTTTGACTGCTACATCATGAAAGCCAAAATCTTTATAGACCTTTAATACCAAGGTGTTGAAAGCAGCTACTTCGGACTCTATTTGTCTTTCTGTGCAAAAAATATGGCCATCATCCTGAACAAAGCCGCGCACGCGCATCAAACCATGCAATCCGCCGGATGGCTCATTTCTATGACAGGAGCCAAATTCGCCATAACGCAATGGGAGCTCGCGATATGAACGCAAATGCGAATTAAATACCTGAATATGCCCGGGGCAATTCATAGGTTTGATTGCAAATTCGTGCTTTTCCGACTCTGTGGTAAACATACCGGCCTTGAAATGCTCCCAATGTCCCGATTTTTCCCACAACACCCTGTCAATAATCTGCGGACAGCGAATTTCCTGATAGCCGTTATCGCGATAAACGCCACGCATATACTGCTCGACGACCTGCCACATTGCCCAGCCCTTGGGATGCCAGAACACCATACCCGGTGCTTCATCCTGCATATGGAACAAATCAAGCTGCTTGCCGAGTTTGCGATGGTCGCGTTTTTCAGCTTCTTCCAGGCGTATCAGATAAGCCTCAAGCTCTTCCTTCTTCGCCCAGGCCGTGCCATATATGCGTTGCAGCATTTCGTTCTTGGAGTCTCCGCGCCAATAGGCGCCTGCAACCTTCATTAGCTTGAATACCTTGAGTTTGCCAGTGGAAGGCACATGCGGACCGCGACAAAGGTCAGTAAAGTCACCCTCGGTATATAGCGACACATCCTGATCGGCTGGGATAGAGGCAATTATTTCGGCCTTATAATGTTCACCCATGCTCTTGAAATAGGCCACAGCCTCATCGCGCTGCATGACTTTACGCAGCACAGGAATATCGCGTTTGGCCAATTCAGCCATGCGCTTTTCAATAGCCTGCAAATCCTCGGGCGTAAACGGACGCTCGTAAGCAAAGTCATAATAGAAGCCATTTTCTATCACCGGGCCGATAGTGACCTGAGCTTCGGGAAATAACTCCTTAACAGCATATGCCATCAAATGTGAAGTGGAGTGGCGAATAATCTCCAGACCCTCGGCATCCTTATCCGTAATGATGGACAATGATGCGTCATGTTGAATCAGGAATGAGGTATCGACCAGCTGACCATCCACTTTGCCCGCCAAGGCGGCGCGAGCGAGACCCGCACCAATACTGGCGGCAACCTCTGCCACGGTTACAGTTTTCTCATAGCTGCGCTGCGATCCATCAGGCAATGTAATTAAAGGCATATTTGATTTCTAATAAAGAAAAATGCGGCCAAGCCGCGCAAAAATATTAATCTAAACACGCTCTGGATATTGGAAAGCGTCAAACGTGTCTTAATGAACTATTAACTGTTTATTTTATTTGGCCTTGGAGTTCAATTCTTGAACTCGCTAACAACACAATCAGAAGCGTTGACTGAATCCTATGGTAAACAATGTAACCACAGGGCTGGAGTCATTAAAGCTCATCAACTTTACTTTGGCATCCAGTGTTGTGTTATCCGCAATAAAATATGCCAAGCCACCGTTAAAGTCATACTCGGTAGAACCATGATTGGA
>JBBQYH010000144.1:0-3533 GCA_038208855.1 Burkholderiales bacterium | reverse complement strand
CATTATCAGTGACTGCCGTGTTAGATGCATCCACCGCGCCGTTCTTAGCCATGCGCATTGCCGCCATTAATGTTGCTTTGCCCGGAATCATCCCAAATTGTGTAGCCACATTCAAGGAAGTAGCGGTCTCTACATTGCCTGAATTAAATAAATTAACGCCACCTGTAGGATCTGTTTTCGCCGGAGCTGAACCATAGGAAAGGTAAATTCCCAGAGGATACTCACCTACCTGACCCTGCATTTGCGCATCAATAATTGTTGCTTCAGTTGGGTTAATCGCCACTGTCGGGTTGCCCAGACTATCAGGCGCACCGCCATCATCTCCTCTAAAGACCTGAACACCTACAGCACTGTCAAACCCGGCCACATCAAAAATACCTGCAGCACGAGCATAACTCATCCTCATCGCTCCCGATTTTGTGGATGATCCAAGTTTCGAGATAATTGCGTACTTTCCGACGTTTACAAAATAATGAGCGTTATTCACCACAAACGATGTCCCTTGAGCGCCTGTCGCGGTGCCCAAATACTGCGCAGCAGAATTTACCTTGATGTGCGCATCATTGGAGTTTACGCCGGGGTTGGGAACCATGCGTTGAACGGCTACAGCACCTGTATTCAATGTTTCAAAACTGTGTGCTGCGCCTTGTCCGTCTGTCGTCATGAACACTACACCAGCATTAGTACCATCTGCCACTTCGTAAAAAAAGGGCAATTTGGCAGATGAGGATTCAGCAGAACCTGCTGCACCCAACTCTGCCAGAAAACCCATATTGGCTGATATGCGGCCACCATAGAACAATGAAAGCTCGCCACCGCCCGCAGGCGTATTCACAGTGTCATAAACTTTATTTGGATTGGTGGCTGATTTTTCATTCGAAACGGTTTCAAACCCCATGGTAGTCAAAACACCCAGGTTCAACTGAGCGGGCAATGACATACCTGGCGAACCAGCCTTGCTACCAGCCTCCACTTTAGCCTCATTACCTATCATGGTGAAACCACTATTCTTGAATGAGCGGCCAAAAGCATTCAGCATTGGAAAGCTTTGAAAGTGACATTGCGAACACTCATAACCCGTTTGTCTCGAGAAAACCGGCAAAGCAAATACCGCAGACGCCAAAAAAGAACACATCAGAATAGCGACCAACCCCATGGATTTTATTGTTTTATGCCTGCTCATTTCTATTACTCCTTTTAAAAAGCTCGTTAAACTTCCAAACAAATTTTGTTTATTCAGGATGAACCGGATGTTTCAATTTGTATATGATCACAAAGGGTCATGTTTTGATTATTAACATCGGGGTCAGTTCATAGGAAGACTCGAAAATCGAGCCTTAATTACATCATCAACCTTCATGGTATGCAATTTTCTTGATATGGACAGCATGACAATACGATTCACTGCGTTATGGCAGTGTAGGCTTAGCGTGAATGGAGTGTTAAGGAGATTGTAGCGGAGAGTCGATTTGAGCATGTATTACAGGTAAAGTAGAAAACAGCCTTGTGGCTGACTCCCTCACTCTAGAAAAATGCGAGGAACAAATAATTTGTCCACTTTGTTTATATTTTTCTCACCTCATTTATTTTGCGCTTCAATGACATTCAAAGACGGCTGGCAATTGGACTGGTTGATGAATAATATCGCCTAAGCGATGCGGATATCGTCGGACATTGGGTTTTTCCATCTGCATATTCAGTTCACCCTCATGCATTGAGGGTACGTGCACGCTCAACATCCGGGCTGCGGTACACGGACTCTGGTATGGTGGCAAGTGTGGATGGATGCAGTTGCAGACCGAGTCCATAAAATTTCTGGAAGTTCATAATGAGCGGCCGCCACTTGTCAGGATCAATCCGGTTAATTTCACCATCCATTAATATCCTCTTGTCTACGTGCACGCGTTGAATTCGCACTTCGTAGCTGATTATATATCCGCGTTGCAAAGGATCATCTTCTGCAATGCGGTGGCTGGCTTCAACCACGGCCTCAAGCTGAATGGGGCATTCACGCACGCGCGGCGCGGCAATGGTTTCTGAAGGTACGGGCTCCAATCCTGCAAGTTGAAATTTATCCGGTTCATATTGATATCCCTTGTGCAGCTTGAATGCAGGGACGGGATTGGAACCTGTGGTTAGCGCCAGACGATTTACTGCCTCAACTTCATTTACCGATGGCAGATTCAGCACACATTCTCTTGTGCGGCTCATATTTTGAGGTGTTTTGGATAAAGCCGAAAATCCAAGCATGCATCGCCACCCAAGCCAGAATGCGGATGACATCGGTGCCAAATTGTAGCTTCCGTCTTCGTTCACTGTGCTCACCAGAACAACGGGGGTACCGAAGTATAAAATCGAGGGTTCAATTGTCTTGTGCATCATATTCTCCGCAATATTTCAAAAGTTAAATGGGCGAGAAATATTATGAGAGGGTTAATGCCGATTATCGACCCGAATCTTGCTCAGTTTTTCAGGTTTTTCGCTTGCGCCAAACTTCCGGGCCAGGACTAATACTGTTCGATTAATTTTTTTCGCCCTTATTTTCCTTCGCGTTCCAACACCCTCTTCCCCGCCCCTCTCCCGCAAGCGGAAGAGGGAGGAGCGTAGCGGAGGGAGAGGGACCGAGGGTGAGAGAACACGTGAAGTTGGTACTTTGTCAGGTGTTTTGGAATACTCAATAATTAAAAATCTGGTACCAAAATCTGCAGCCAGGTCTTGCACTATCACATATCATTTCACGTAATACGGCGCGTATGAATATATAAAATCAACAAATTAACTATATTGCAATGCATGCCAACTCACCTTCCGCATTTACAGCAAAGTGCAGATGCTCATTGAGCACAGACTCAGCACTATCCAACATCAAAGAAGCGATGGCTTCCTATGCAGGGAGGCGAACTGCGCACAATGCTCGTGCTCGGTTTACAGATGAAATGTCGCGAATATCCCGATCGCCACGGTTTGCGCACTCAGGATAAAGGCCTGAGTGGAGGCGAAGTTGACGTTTTGCAGCTGTTGAGCCACAAGTATCTGGTCTGCCTCCAGGCCAATGTTGTCTGACATGGCCAAGATAAGATCGCCCATCTCCAGTATGCTGTCTGACGCGGTTCCGATGTCGGCAGACAGGCTGAGCAAACTGCGCGTGGCGTAACGCAGATTGTTCTTGGAGGTAAAAGGGGCAATGCCGTTGATCGCCACTGAATAGGCTTGCGCCACGGTGCTGAGAGAATTCAGCATGATATTCATATTACCCAGGGTCAGGAGCGTATTCTGGTTTATATAAAACGTTGAAGCGGTGGAGTCGGTGTTGATGGCGCAGTTGAGCATTTGCACACGTGCCGCAAAGGCCGCGACGTCGTCCGCGGCGTTCTTCATCTGCGTGCGCAAACTGAACGGATTCAACACCACCGTTGCCAGGCGGGCGGCCAGCAGGTTGCCGTCGTTCACCAGCGTCTGTATATCGAGGTTATAGGTGGTGCTATCCGCCACGCTGACCAGACTCAGCATGTTTTGCTGGGTCGTGAGTATGG
>JBBQYH010000143.1:0-3534 GCA_038208855.1 Burkholderiales bacterium | reverse complement strand
TACGGCGGCAACAATCAGGCCACGATACAGGGCATTCATGATTTTCCCGCCTTCGTAGGCCTTGACGAAATAGCTGCCAACGATGGAAGCCAGTATCGAGAAGCCGCCCAGAACCAGCGGATACATTACGGCATTGGCGTTGGTGCCGCCTATCAGCAGGCTGCCCAGCAACATGGTAGCGACGATGGTAACCGCATAGGTTTCGAAAAGATCAGCTGCCATACCTGCACAATCACCGACGTTGTCGCCGACGTTATCGGCAATCACCGCAGGATTGCGCGGGTCATCTTCGGGTATGTTAAGTTCGATTTTTCCCACCAGATCCGCGCCCACATCGGCACCCTTGGTGAAAATACCGCCACCCAAACGCGCAAAAATGGAAATCAGCGAGCCGCCAAATGCCAGGCTGACCAGCGCATGAATTGTGTCAGCGTCATTGACATGCATGACTACGGTGAGAAAGGCGTAATAGCCGGCCACACCCAGCAAAGCCAGGCCGACTACCAGCATGCCGGTGATGGCGCCGCCCTTGAAGGCAACGTTAAGGGCATTGTTCAGTCCGCCGTTGGCCGCTTCAGCTGTACGCACGTTGGCACGCACAGAAACGTTCATGCCGATATATCCGGCCATGCCGGACAAAATCGCACCTATGGCAAAGCCGACGGCTGATTTCCAACCCAAGGGAGAAAAGAATATGACGACCAGCAGAATCGCGCCAACGATAGCGATGGTGGTGTACTGTCGATTCAGGTATGCGCCTGCACCTTCCTGAATAGCCGCAGCAATTTCGCGCATGCGATCATTGCCTGTGGATTTGCGTAGCAACCACTGGGTTGTAATTGCTCCGTACAGAAGTGCTGCAACAGCGCATGCTAGGGTGAACCATAATTCAGCTGACATAGTATTCCTCCTTGGATTTATTTAGATTGTTGGAACTTGACTAACTCCCTGGTAATTTGTTACGGATTGCAATTAAAACAAACAAAGGCCACCTGCAAAAATCCTGCACCATCACTTTGTGTTTGTGAAGTTGCCGGATTTTTAAATGTGGCCCTTATTTAAAAACTAGATCTTGAAATTTTTCAGTTTCTTGGCAACAGAAATGTTTTTCATACGTACATACTGTGGCAAGCCATCCTTGTAAGGAGGATAGTCTTCGCCTTTGATCAGCGGTGTAAGGTAGGTGCGGCATTTTTCGGTGATGCCATAGCCATCCTTGGTGATGTAGTCTCTGGGCATCATCTTTTCCACGTTCGCAACATTCTTGAGTTTTGCAACGCCGATATTCCATTTGTACGGCTTGTTTGATAAACGCACGATGGTCGGCATCACAGAGTTTTCGCCCTTGAGCGCAAGATCAACTGCCGCTTTACCCAGTGCATAGGCCTGATCCACGTCTGTCTTCGAAGCGATATGGCGTGCGGCACGCTGCAGATAGTCCGCTACCGCCCAGTGAAATTTGAATCCCAATGCTTCTTTGATCATATTGGCGACTACTGGTGCAGCGCCACCCAGTTGGGAGTGACCGAAAGCATCTTTCAAACCCTGGTCGGCGAGGAACTTGCCGTCTTCGCCCTGTACACCTTCGGAAACCACAACTGTGCAATAACCGTGTTTCTTGACCATGCCGTTTACTTTGGCAAGGAAAGTTTTTTGGTTGAAGGGAATTTCCGGGAACAGAATGACAATGGGAATTTCGCATTTCTCATCGGATGCCAAACCACCTGCGGCTGCAATCCAGCCTGCATGGCGACCCATTACTTCAAGCACAAATACTTTAGTGGATGTTTTGCACATGGATGCCACGTCAAAACTTGCCTCACGTGTGGATACGGCAATGTATTTAGCTACGGAACCGAAGCCAGGGCAGCAGTCCGTAATCGGTAAATCGTTATCTACCGTTTTGGGAACGTGTATGGCCTGGATCGGGTAGCCCATTTTATCGGCCAGTTGCGATACTTTCAGACAGGTGTCGGCAGAATCACCACCGCCGTTATAGAAAAAATAACCGATATCGTGAGCCTTGAAAACTTCAATCAGGCGCTCGTATTGAGCCTTGTTGTCGACCAGACTTTTAAGTTTAAAACGGCAAGAACCAAATGCGCCGGATGGTGTATGGCGCAGGGCTGCTATTGCTGTTGTGGATTCCTTTCCGGTGTCGATCAGGTCTTCGGTGAGTGCACCGATGATACCGTTGCGTCCTGCGTAGATCTTGCCGATTTTGTCTTTGTGCTTGCGTGCTGTTTCAATTAAACCACAGGCCGATGCATTAATTACGGCTGTTACGCCGCCGGACTGTGCATAAAACGCGTTCTTCTTTGCCATACTCTTACACTCCCTGATAGATTTTATTGTTGCCACGATATCGTGGTAATACGATAAAGCAAGTTATTTCCCGTTTCTGCCACCGGCACTTTGTGCTGCTTTTTTCTGTGCTCTCTATAACAATGTAGGGATTACGAATTTGTTGCAGGGGATATATTACGCCATTTTTGAATTTATGAAACCTGTGGAATAGCTCATGGAATGCATTTGTGGCTATTCGGTTACACTATTGTGATGAAACTTACCCAAAACTGGGATGCGGCACTTTTGCGGCATTCACCATTGTTTGCGCCTCTACAGCCTGTTATTCAACACATGGACACTGTTAATTTTCCACAATTGCAAGACTGGAATGTAATGCTTTCCAGCTACTATCCAGGCATTTCAGTACAAAACGGCCTTCCTTTGCGCTTTGTGGCGCAGGAGCAGGGCAAGCTGGGCTTTGAGTCGCAATACGAACCGCGCTGTTACCTGAGTGGGGAAGTACAGACACGTGAAAATAACTGGCACGATTGTTTTAATGCGCTGGTGTGGCTGACTTTCCCCAAAGCCAAGGCGGCAATCAATGCGCGGCATTACCAGGCATTGCAAGTAATCGACAAGCAGGCCACGGATCAGGGTGGAACAAGCAGTCAGCGCGGCACAGTGCGTGACATGGCGACTTTGCTTGACGAATCAGGCGTGATCATTGCCTGCGCGAATACTGAATTATCCGGTTTGCTATGTTCATTCAAGTGGAAGGACCTATTCTGGAATCACCGCTCACAGTTGCAAGCAGAGCTTGATTTTTATGTGTTTGGCCACGGCTTGTATGAAAAAGCATTGCAACCCTATGTAGGTATGACCGGGCAGGGCTTGATTGTGCAAGTGGAAAAGTCTTTTTTCAAACTGTCATTGTCAGAAAGGCTGGTGCAGCTTGATCAGAATGTTGCCGCATACCTGAATAATGCGGAACATTGTCGCTCAACGCTGGAGCTGCATCCGCTTCCGTTGCTGGGCATGCCGGGATGGTTTGCAGAAAATGAATATGAGGGCTTTTATGACAATACGGCCTATTTTCGTTCGGGCAGACGCGAAAAATAATCTACAGCAAAGTATCGTATAAAATTTACAGTATCGCTGCAGCTGCCAAAGCGATTTGCCCGTCCTGGAAGAATCGTACTCCGCTAATTCCTATGCCACCGATTACCATGCCATCGCGCAACAAAG
>JBBQYH010000142.1:0-3535 GCA_038208855.1 Burkholderiales bacterium | reverse complement strand
GATGATGGTGTTCATCTCCCTGGTACCCGCAGGTATCTACCAGGCCTGGGCCAGTATTACCCAGGGCATGTGGTTTGCCCGTTCACCGGAAATAGTGCATTCACATCTGATGGAAACTTTGGTGTGGTTGCGCGTACCGGGCGATGTAGTGTTTGCTATTGGTGTACTATTTTTGGCTTGGTTCGCGTTACGTTTATTCACCGGGAGCAAACGTAAACAGCCAAAATTAGCTCCGATTGCAGCAGCCGGAAGAGCTTGATCAGATTCAATTTTTAGCCGAGGCCGGTATATACTGGCCTCATACTTACAAACAAAGAAATAAGGAGTTTTATCATGGCACACAGTTGTTCTATTCCCGTTATTGCCGAAGGCGTTTATCCGTTCGATGCACGCGGCGTCGCTAAACGATTCCGCCACGCCGCCATATTTGGTGCTTTGGATTCATTGCAACCTGGCGAAACCATGCGTTTTTGCAACGATCATGATCCATTGCCATTACTGTCACAAATTGAGGGTCGGTATGGCTCGCGCGTCAAAATTGAGTATGTATCCCGCGCACAGGGGGAAATAATGATTGATTTTATGGTAACAGCCTGACATTCCCGAAAAATAATGCCAACTTTTTGCATAATGCTAAAGCAGAACATGTAATCGTGCAGGGGGTTGACCCAATCAAGGCTGATGAAATTTATTGATCAGGATGTTGTGTCGTTAAAGAGGAATAATCTGTATTGTTTTTGCCTGCTTTGATGTTTTTTTCAGGGTTGCTGTTTTAGGCTGCGTATTGATCAAATCCGAAATCGTATATAAATCGAGGGTATCAAGAAAGTTCTTCCTGGCTTCGAACAAAACAGATTTGAGCTTACAAGAAGGCAACAGCGTGCAGGAAGTAGCGCCAACTTCAAAACACTCGGCAATATTCATGTTTTCCTCGGTGTCGCGCACAACTTCACCCAGGTTGATCAAGTCTGGACGGCGTGCCAAACGCATGCCACCGCCCTTGCCTCTTACCGTATCGATATAACCAAGTTTGGCAAGTTTATGAACAATTTTTACCAGATGATTTTCAAAGAGTTTGTGCTGCTCGGCGATTTCCCTGATGGTAACCAGTCGCTCAGAATTTTTTCCAAGATAGATAAGTGTGCGCAAAGCGTAGTCAGTAAAACGGGTAAGTTGCATATCAGACTCCCTGTTAATATGCACATAGAATACACCTTAATCTGATCGTGGAAATAAATAATACCTTTAATTTTTACATGATCAGAATATAAAAAAGGAAAGGCCTGTCATTATGAAATATCCGGAATTTTTTGAAAAAATACCCAAAATCAGCCTGTATGATCCACTGGCTGAGTTTCTCGGCGCCGTGGATGACGGTATTTTACAATACGCTTATCCTGATGCTGTAAAGCTGGCAGGCCACTCTTGCCCGACGGTTGCTTCAGCCTACTGGTCTACTTACAAAGCGTTGTCTGAACTTTATCCTGAATCAATCCCGCTGCGCGGTGGCATTAAAGTGGAGTTCAGTCAAAACAGCACAAGCGGAGTCACCGGAGTTATCGCAAATGTAGTGAGCATGCTGACTGGCGCCATGTCTGACAATGGGTTTAAAGGCATAGGTGGACGTTTTGACAGGCGAAATCGGCTGTTTTTTTCTATGGAAATGCACGGCGAGATTCGCTATACAAGGCTCGACACCTCGCAGACGGTGCAACTTGCAACAAACCTGCTGCGTGTCCCCGCATCACCGCGCTTGGCTGGCCTGATGGCAAGTTGCATAGCCAATGCGGCAACTCCGGCAGAAATCGCCGAATTCCGTCAACTGTGGCAAGCACGGGTGCACAGCATCCTGCTGGATCATGGCGACGATCCGGAAGTCTTCGTCATAACAAAGGCTTGATCCAGTATGAAACGCAGCGCAACCTTGCAGCCGTTATCGCGTGAACATCACACAGCCCTGGTGCTGGCAAAGGCTTGCGAGAAGGCGGCACAAACAGGCGATGCGGTATTGGTGAACCTGGCATGCCAACGCGCCAGCCATGCATTTTCAAACGAACTGGAAGCGCATTTCAACATTGAAGAGCAGACGCTATTGCCGCTGCTATCAAGCCCGGAAACACAGGTATTGGTGCAGCGCACATTATCAGATCACCGGCAATTGCGCAGCCTGCTCGAAGGCTTGTTGCAGAATGAGAGCGAGGCTTTAAGCAATTTTGGCAAATGTTTAGCGGCTCATGTGCGCTTTGAAGAGCGTGAACTATTCCCCGTACTTGAAAATTTGTTATAAGAAAAAAGTGAATGCAGGAAAACACATAAAAAAATTTCATTCCTTTTTAATTTTTGAGTAATCTTGTAACGCGCATATTGCACAAGCCTTTATCGCCTCTGCCAACTTGCCGCATAATGAAATTACGTAACGAATCCGGAATAAAATATCAACGTACCACCCGCAACAACTGGTGTGGCAGGATGGACTCGCGTGCATTCTGGAGGCCATGGATACCGGCAGCATGTTGCGCTATCAGGTCAACGGTGCGCGGATTCAACTATCCTGATCAAGTCCTCCTGCTTTACCGGACGCACTATCGATTTTGTGCACTGCAGCCCCACCGACAATCAGCTGATACCGGATATTGTGGAAACCAGCATGCGTTATTAGGGTCTTATAAAATTTGCTGATGATTTACTATGTTTCAAATAGAATTGATAACAGACAGTAGCTCTCGATATTGCCACCCGGCAAAAAAATTCAACAATAACTTCAGGGAATTTGTGAATGCTGACCTTCTTGAGTATCGTCATTTCAGTTTACGGTGCCATGCATTACTATGCTTTCAGCAAAGTGTGGCAGCTGGTTCCGCATACAAGCGGCTGGCTATGGACGCTGGGGCTTGTGGGTACAATTTTGACGCTATCTCCATTCCTGCTCTGGCAACTTGGCCGGCTAAACTGGCATGGCGCAACTACACTTGTTTCCTGGATCATCTATCTGTGGATGGCCTATCTGTTTCTGTTTTGCAGCCTTGCGCTGGTTGCCGATGCCAGCCGCTATCTGGCTACGCTCGCCGGGTTTACACTGAAACAATATAACATATTGATTATATTCAGTTTTTTATTTTTCACTTTGGTGCTTTCGGGAATTGGTCTGGTTTCGGCCAGACAAATCCAGCTGGAAAAAATCAGCATTACGACACCCAAGTTATCTCCCGCCATAGCAAAAGTCACTATCGTGCAAGTTTCCGATCTGCATCTCGGTGCCATGCTGGGTGAAGAATGTCTACAGCACGTGATCGAAAAAATTGAGGCCACCAAACCTGACATCATTGTGGCAACCGGAGACATACTCGACGGACAAGGAGACAATCTGGACAAGCTTGCTCAACAATTCCACGCCTTGAAACCACCCAAAGGATTATTTGCCGTTACCGGCAATCATGAATATTTTGCCGGGCTCGACAATTCACTGCGTTTTTTGAAAAATGCCGGTTTCACTGTTTTGCGCGGCGAGGCGGTAGAGACAGACGGCATTGTTATC
>JBBQYH010000141.1:0-3565 GCA_038208855.1 Burkholderiales bacterium | reverse complement strand
CAACGCTGGCCCAGATGGGGGCTTTGGTGATGGTGCGGTTGGGCCATTGGCGATTGCCCATGGCTGTTGCTGTAATAGGTTGATATTTGCTGTGATCAAATGCTTTCATGAATATTCTCCGCGTAATTCAATTACATGCCTGCAAGACAGACTCTTGTTCAGGCAGAATAATATGGCAAATCGCACACAATTAGATTGCAAATGTAGCTGTTAAATTACCTTAATTGGCAATTAAATTGCTATTTTTGTAATTTTATGGCAATTTAACGCCATTCAGACACGATTTGGCACACAAAAATGGAACTAGACCTCTACGACAAACATATACTTGAAGTGTTACAAGAAGATGGACGCGTCAGCAATCAGGATCTGGCCGACCGTATCGGCTTGTCACCCTCGCCCTGCTTGCGGCGCGTAAGGACACTGGAAGAGTCCGGCATCATTGCCGGCTATCATGCGCAACTGGATGCAAAAAAACTCGGACTCAGCCTGATGGCGCTTATACACATTTCAATGGACAGGCACACTCCCGAACGATTCGAGAATTTCGAAAAGAAGATCAGCGAAATTCCCGGCGTGCTTGAGTGCCTGCTGATTACCGGCCAGGATGCCGATTATCAGCTCAAGGTTGTGGTGCGCGACATGGATGCTTACCAAGAGTTGTTGCTCAATAAAATTACACGCATTGAAGGTGTTACCGGAGTACATTCAAGTTTTGTATTGCGCCGTGTAGTGGACAAAATGTCATTGCCGCTTAATACATGACAAACACTTCCAACATTGCGCAGATTCAATAGCCCTGATGTAGAATCAGACCAATAGTAGTTACAATATTGCCAAGGTATTTGTTGACGGATACCGATGCACATTCTCAAATTATTTCAAGGATCAGGTAATTATGTGTGGTATCTGCGGTGAACTGCGTTTTGATGGCTCCTCCCCCAATCCTGCCACCATTAAACGCATGTCTGAAAAAATTGCGCGGCGTGGCCCCGATCACGAAGCGATGATCAGTGACGGCCCCCTCGCCTTTGGTCACCGTCGCCTGGCCATCATCGACCTGACGTCGAACGCCGATCAGCCCATGGTGGACAAGGATCTGCAACTATCGCTGGTTTTCAACGGCACCATTTACAACTACAAGGAACTACGTGCAGAGCTGATTGAAATTGGCTATACATTTTTTTCTGAAGGCGATACGGAAGTCATCATCAAGTCCTACCACGCCTGGGGAGAGAAATGCGTTGAGCGTTTTTTCGGCATGTTTGCTTTTGCAATTTGGGACGCGCGCCACGGCATTCTATTCATGGCGCGTGATCGTTTCGGTATCAAGCCTTTGTATTACGCACTGGATGGCGCTAGCCTGCGTTTCGCTTCCAATATACAAGCTCTCCTTGCTGCAGGCGGTGTAGATACCAGCATAGACCCCGTAGCACTGCATCACCACTTTACTTTGCACGCCGTTGTTCCCGCGCCGCGCACGATACTCAATGGCGTAAAAAAACTACCCCCTGCAACAACGATGGCTTTCAACACCAAGGGAGAGGTCACACTACGCACTTACTGGAGCCTTGATGCCACGCGTCCCGCACAAACCCTGTCCGAACAGGATTGGCTGAAAGCGACTCGTCTTATCCTGACTCGTGCAGTGGAACGCCACCGCCTCGCTGCCGATGTCCCGGTTGGTGTTTTGTTGTCCGGCGGTCTGGACTCCAGCCTGATCGTTGCGCTATTAGCCGACCACGTGGAGAACCTGCTGACCTTCTCTGTCGGTTTCGAGGATATCGGCGATGGCGCGGAAAAGGGAGATGAATTTGAATATTCCGATCAAGTGGCCGAACATTTCAATACACGCCACCACAAATTCCTCATACCAAACGCTGAAGTATTGGAACGCCTGCCCGAAGCGGTCGGCAATATGGCGGAACCTATGGTCAGCCAGGATGCCATCGGATTTTTTCTGTTGGGTGAGCGTGTATCTGAAGAAGTTAAAGTTGTATTGTCAGGGCAAGGTGCAGACGAAGTGTTCGGTGGTTACTTCTGGTATCCGGTAATGGATCACAGCACTGGCAGCAGCCAGGAAAAATTCAGCTCGAACTATTTCGATCGCGACCATGCGGAATATCTGGAAATGGTCACCTCAGACTACCATGTACCCGATGTCACTTCGGTAATGGTCGATAGCCAGCTCAACAAAGAAAAAGCGGATACCTTTCTGGACCAAGTGTTGAGATTCGATGTGACCACGCTCGTGGTGGACGATCCGGTGAAGCGCGTAGACAATATGACGATGGCTTGGGGACTGGAAGCACGTGTGCCCTTTCTGGACCACGAACTAGTTGAACTTGCCGCCAAAATGCCGCCCGAACTCAAACTTAAAGAAGGCGGGAAATTTCCGCTGAAAGCCATAGCCCGAGGCTTGATACCTGACTCGGTAATCGACCGACCCAAAGGATATTTTCCTGTGCCTGCGTTGAAATATGTGCGCGGAGATTTTCTCAAGTTCATGCAAGACATCCTGCAATCGGAAGCCTGCATCAAACGCGGAATATACCAGCGTGCCTATGTGGAAAAACTATTGGCAGATCCGGAAAAATACCTTACACGAATCCAGGGAAGCAAATTATGGCATCTTGCACTTTTGGAATTTTGGTTGCAGCTAAATGTTGATTCAGCTGCTAACAATATGAAAAGCTAATTATTTTGTCTCATTGATCATTTTGATCATGTCTGCTTCAACTTCTTTTGCAATCTTGTTCAGACTCGCATCTTTGGATAGCATCGTCAGCATCTGCTCAGGCTTGATCATGCCAATTTTAGTCTTACCCTTTTCTGTATAAACAGAAATACGGCAAGGTAAAGCCATATTCAAACTCATGTCTGTGGCCATCACTTTCAATGCCTGACCTGGATTACAAACTTCAAATACTTTGCACTCTTCGGCAAATTCCAAACCCTTGCCGCGCAATGTTGCGCCTATATCATGCACATGCAAAACGCCAAACTTGTGGTTTTTAACAGCAGCTTCCAGATCTGTAGATGCTTGTTCCAATGATTTTTTGCTCTCAACGATGTAGTACATTGAATTCTCCTTAAAAGATTATTTCTACGTAAGTATTTATCAAGCACGTCTATCACAATAGGCTAATATACCTGCAAGTACAAGTACTATCTTATAAATTCAAAATAATCAGATTGTTAATTTTGTTTTGCAAGATGTCTTACACCTGTCCTGAGTTTATCGAAGGAAGGAATGACTTACTTTGGCTCTGGCCGTACCCTAGGGTCTTAACATTCAGAATCGAATGTTAAGCCTACACCGCCACATCCCTTCGGTAAGTGGTCACTGCTTCAAGTAGGTCATCAATCAATTTCCAAGCAAATAAAAAACCCCCACCGGATACCAGAGGGGGTTTTTTATTTGTAAGGAGTCTGACGATGACCTACTTTCACATACGTATGTACACTATCATCGGCGCGGAGTCGTTTCACTGTCCTGTTCGAGATGGGAAGGAGTGGGGCCAACTTGCTATTGTCGTCAGACATAACTGTCTGCGGCTTGTTT
>JBBQYH010000140.1:0-3588 GCA_038208855.1 Burkholderiales bacterium | reverse complement strand
CGCAGGCGGGAATGACGATATTTGTGTCACTAATTATGCAAGGTTAAATAAGTGCCCAACAACACAAATCTTCCCCCCGCCATTTTTCTGATGGGCCCCACTGCCAGCGGCAAGACTGCGGTTGCGATGGCGCTTTTGCAGCATCTACCGCTTGAGTTAATCAGCGTGGATTCAGCACAGGTGTATCGCGACATGAATATCGGCACGGCCAAGCCGGATGCGGCCACGCTGGCCCTGGCCCCGCATCACCTGCTGGACATCATTGATCCTACTGATGTGTATTCCGCCGCCGCTTTTCGCGCCGATGCGTTGCGCCTGATGCAGGATATTGTGGCACGCGGCAAGATTCCACTTTTGGTGGGCGGTACCATGTTGTATTTTCGCGCACTGCGTTTTGGCTTGAGCGATTTGCCACAGGCAGACACCGAGGTGCGTGCAGAAATTGAAGAACAGGCTGCGCGTTTGGGTTGGCCACACATGCATGCAGAGCTGGCAAAGATTGATACAGAAACTGCAGCACGCCTCAAGCCGAACGACTCGCAACGCATCCAGCGCGCACTGGAAATCTATCGTGTCAGCGGTCAATCCATGTCAGCACTGCTAAGCTTGCAGGAGGTTTACCAACTGCCTTATAAACTGCTTCCACTCGCGTTGATTCCATCCGAGCGCAAGCAATTGCATGGGCGTATAGCAATACGCTTTGCCCAGATGCTTAATCAGGGTTTGCTGGATGAAGTGGAAGATCTGCAAAGAAAATATGTGCTGAATAGCGAGATGGCCTCGATGCGCTGTGTGGGTTATCGCCAGGCCTGGCAATATCTGAAAGGCGATATCGACAAAGCGGACTTGCTCGAACAGGGTATCGCCGCTACCCGCCAACTCGCCAAACGCCAACTCACCTGGTTACGCGGCATGCCGGACAATATTGAATTCGATTGTCTGGCTGACAATCTTGACCAGCAGGTGCTGGCCGCTGTCCGAGAGCGACTCACGGCAGCTGAAGCGCTAAATGGAGTTTCACGTTGACGCGAGCATCTGAACAAGAAGCATCTTTTGCTTGTGCCTGCCCCTTATGTTCGAGTTTGGCAAAAAAATCGCATCTTGGCGGACCACAGGGGCGAGGTTATTTGCTATGCCCTGACTGCCAACTGATCTTTATGGAAAGTACTTTTTTGCCGACACGCGCAGCCGAAGAGGCACGTTACAAAGCACATCAGAACGGGCCGCAGGATGCGGGTTATGTGGCATTCCTGACCCAGGCAATTAACCCTGCCCTGCCCTATTTAAATGACACCATGCACGGCCTTGACTATGGTTGTGGTCCGAATCCGACACTCAGCGGTTTGCTCCTTAACCATGGTCTGCAATGTGAAAATTATGATCCGATTTTTTTTCCAGCATTTTCAGAGCATCGCTTTGATTTCATATTCGCCACCGAAGTCGCGGAGCATTTTTTTCATCCTGCCGAAGAGCTGAAACGCATTAGCTCATTGTTGCTGCCTGGCGGTATATTGACGCTCATGACTGAGTACTGGTCATCGCTGGAGGGCTTTGCTGAGTGGTACTATGCCAAAGATATGACTCACGTTTGCTTTTATCACTCAAAGACCATTGAGTACATTTGCTCTCAATACGGATTTAAAAAAATGAATCCAGAATCGCCCAGAGTTTCGGTACTTAAAAAAATAGGCAAAACTCAATCGCTCATACCCCATGACTAATCAACAAACCTCTACAACAAGTTTTGGCGTGATCAATCCGGCAGCGCAGGAAACACTGAGCCAAAATATTGCTGACATACTTGAAGTTGCCATAGCACACGGGCCGCAACAGGGCGCCTTGGTTGTTTATGACTCGCAGTGCGATCTTGCCATGGCATTGACTGCCGCATATCGTTGTTGCCTGCCAGAAGCTACCTTCATTGATTTTGAAGCGGTGACGCCTGAAATAATCCTAGAAGCCTTCAAAACACTTTCCGCATCCAATCTGGTGGTGCTGATACAAACCACCAGTTTCCGTCTTGAAGCATTCCGCATTCGCGTTGAATTATTCAAACGCGGACTCAAGGTGATTGAGCATGTGCATCTGGGGCGCTTGCCTGGAATCCAGGCTCTGCATTACATCGACTCACTGGCCTATGATCCCACCTATTATCGCGGTGTGGGGCGGGCGCTCAAGGCAAAAATAGATCAGGCAAAATGCGGCATCGTTGATAGTGGCGGTGAACAATTGATCTTTGCCTCTGCATTCGAATCGGCCAAACTCAATATTGGCGATTATTCTGAAATGCAAAACATTGGCGGTCAATTTCCAATAGGCGAAGTATTTACCGAAGCGCAGGATCTGGAAGCGGTTAACGGACGGGTGCGCATCTTTGTGTTCGGCGACACAAACTTCAGAGTAAATCGCCCCGCAAAGCCCATCACGCTAGTTGTTAACAAAGGACGAATCAGCGATACCCTTGATTCAACACCCGAGTTTGACCTGGTGCTGGCAAATATTCGCGCGGAGGAAGGCGAGGTATGGTTGCGTGAACTCGGTTTTGGCATGAACCGCGCGTTTACAAAAGACAAACTGGTTGATGACATCGGCACCTACGAACGTATGTGCGGCATTCATCTTTCTCTGGGTGCAAAGCACGGCATCTACAACAAACCACAATTCAAGCGCAAGGATACCAAATTCCATGTGGATGTCTTCGCCATCACCGAATCTGTAGTGCTGGATGATGAGGTTGTATATCGCGACGGCGCCTGGGTAGTTTAAGAAATCAATGATTAAATTATCTATCATAGATACGGCCCGATGATATATGAACACCGTTCGCCCTGAGCTTGTCACGCAAGGCGCACAACGATAAAGCTGCTGATTTTATTAAATTTATTTGGCAAAAATAAGACATGGACTGAGCTTCCCCGCTTATTATTCATTTTTGTCAACGCGATCTCCAGCCATGGCGTTATTAGCTCGACACTACAAAAGCGGTGTCTTGTTGTTAAACCTGACCACTTGAGGAGATTCAAATGAAAAAAATATTATTGGCTCTTATTGCTGCTGCATTTGCAACTACTCTGAGCTTGAGCTCATTTGCCGCCGAATCAGCAGCACCAGCTGCATCAGCACCTAAAGCCAAAGCACATGCAGCTAAACACAAAACAACAAAAGCACACGCCAAGAAAATGAAACAGGCAAAGTAATACCTCCGCTGCAAAGCTGGAAATCCGGCGGCGGTCAAATTCAGGTAGATCCTGACTTTGACCGCCGTTTTCATTTGCTTGATATCGCAGCACAAGCTCTACAACCATTCCCGATTTTCCGATTTCAGAAGCCATCAAGCGCAGAAAACAGACGTCCAACCGTCATTAAAGAATATAATATCGGATTAATATATCAATATTGTTCGGGGAATGTGCTTTGTCTAAAGAAAAAATGGGTAGCCGCGAATTGGGCCTGGTGCTCACGCAACAAATACTTGGCGTGGATGATTTGCACTACGGGCTGTGGGATGACGAGCTGGAGTTGAAACTAGCAAATCTTGGCGTCGCGCAACAGCGCTATACCGACAACATGATCAATGCCATGCCCTCC
>JBBQYH010000139.1:0-3591 GCA_038208855.1 Burkholderiales bacterium | reverse complement strand
CCTACGCCGTACGGTTCCGTAGTCGCCACAAGTAACGCAATTCTTACCAATTACAACATGAGACTGGGCACGGGGATAGCGCTGAGCAGGTTCGCCAACAAGGGCACTGCAAACATGCTTACGCCATATATTGAACTGGGGCGGCAAGAGTGGTATCGCGGCGTCAATGCTGGCGAAACCTATACTCACAATTATTATGGTATTGGATTGCTGTGGCAGATGTCATCCTCGGCCAGCCAGCTGGTATTTTCTGCAAATGGTATGGCAGGCCAAACCTTTGGTGCAAATATAGATGTGACTGGTGCATTTTCCGGCGCATTGGGCAGCTCACCGCTGTACCAGGCCGGATTGAATATGGATTATGCGTTAAGCAAAATCTTGCATGTTAATGCCGGCGCTGAGTATGTTCGCTTTGCCTACGGCAAAAGTGATGTATATGGTTTGTATCTGGAGCCTGACAGCACTTCTGCCTATCTGATCTACAAAGCCGGTGTGGGCATTGCCTTCTGATTAAATAATCCAGGCTTCCGAGTCCTGCTCGGTTTCAATACTTTTCGGTTTGTTCCTGTTTTCATATAGTTTACCTGGTATACCTCCACCCTCTCCCCTGTCCCTCTCCCGCAAGCGGGGAGAGCGAAGCGAGGGGTGCGTAGCAGAGGAGCGAAGCGGGGGAGAGGGTGGAGTTTAACCGAACAACATTGAGCCTGGTCTTGCCAGACTCAATCAAACTTGTTGCGCAATTCATCCCTGTCAAACCACCATTTGTTTTCCACAATGGTGTCCACTACCAGTCCCAATCGCGGTAAAAATATCTGCGGGTCGCGCAACTGCAAACGGTCCAACCATTTGTCCAGTGCAGCCTGGTCGCGCACATTGCTGTGGCGCTGCGCAACGGTGGCAATCAGATTATTGGCGAGGAAGCCCTGGCTCTCGTGGTTCTCGTCATCCGCGCGCAGGTCTATGACATAACGCGCCACCACAGCGGCAAGGGCTGCGCCATCGGAATTTTTCGGGGTTTCATCGACGATATGTAACAACATCGCCAGTGTCAGTTCAGGATCAACCGGAAAGCTGATTGCCAGCCACACGCCCATGCCCAGCGCGGCAATGGAATCGTCCTGTTCGGTTTGATACAGCACATTGCAGGCTTCAACCGCGTCCTGCCAGGCATCGTTACGCAAGGCAATATCAAAAGCTTCTTTTGCCAGCGACCACGCTTCCGGCTTGCGCTCCAGCGCCACCAGTATTTCGGCTATATCCAGTTGCATGCGCGCACGCGCCAGCGGGGTGGCATCGGCCAAACCCTGCAAATCGCGCAACTTGTCAGCCAGATGTTTTTTCAGCTCGACACGCTCATTGTCGCTCAGACCATCTTCAACCTTGATTTTATTTTCACTCATGTTATTGCCCTGCCACCATCATGTTTTCAATCAGGATGGAACCACACTGGCGTGCGCCAGTTACCAGTACGTCATTGCCGACAGCCACGATATTTTTATACATATCCTTGAGGTTGCCGGCGATGGTGAACTCTTCAACGGCATATTGGATTTCTCCATTCTCCACCCAGAAACCGGCAGCACCTCTGGAGTAATCGCCGGTGACGGCATTGACACCCGAACCAAGCAGCTCGGTAACCAGCAATCCTCGTCCCATTTTTTTCAGGAGTTGTGACAGATCCAGATCTCCCGCTTTGACGATTAAATTATGCGTGCCGCCTGCATTGCCGGTGGTGCGCATACCCAGTTTGCAGGCAGAGTAAGTACCGAGGAAATAGCCCTGCAAAATACCGTCCGCCACGATGGTGCGGCGCTGGGTTTTTACGCCCTCGCCATCGAACGAGCCGCTGGCCAGTCCCTTGCGTATATGTGGCACATCTTCGATTTGCATGATGGATGAAAATACCGGCTGACCCAATTGGCCCAGCAGAAAGGAAGATTTTCGATACAGGCTGCCGCCGCTCACTGCATTGACAAAGGAACCCAGCAAACTGGCGGCAACCGGTGCTTCAAAAATCACCGGCACCTGCATGGTCGCCATTTTGCGCGCATTCAAACGCCGCACAGTGCGCTCTGCGGTAATGCGCCCCACTTCCTGTGGAGTGAGCAAATCAACCGGATTGCGTGCTTCGCTATACCAGTAATCGCGCTGCATATTCCCGCCTTTGCCAGCTATCATCGAACAGCTGAGACTGTGGCGCGAAGTTGGATAACCACCCACAAAACCCAGGCTGTTGGCAAACACAAACTGGGACTCATGCACATTGACACTGGCACCTTCGGAATTCTTGATGCGCTTGTCGGTTGCATACGCGGCCTGTTCGCATTCATTGGCCAGTGCGATGGCGCCCTCGACAGCCAGCGTCCACGGGAAATACAAATCCAGATCTGGGAATTCGGTGGCCAATAATTCAACATCGGGCAATGCAGCACATTCATCCTTGGCGGTGTATCTGGCGATATTCAACGCGGCATCCACCGAGTCGCGTACCGCTTTGGTGGAAAAATCCGAGGTACTTGCACTGCCGCGCTGCTGACCGATATAAACGGTGATACCCAGACCTTTGTCGCGGTTATATTCTATGGTTTCCACCTCGCCCTGGCGCACGCTCACAGCCTGACCAAAACCGTCCGACACCTCGGCTGTACAGGCACTTGCACCCTGCTTTTTGGCATACTGTATAAGGTCTTGGGCGATCTGACGCAAGGTGTCCGGAGAATTTGAAAAGCGGCTTTCAGTCATTAATTTTGTGCTCATGTGGGTAAATTCAGTAAAACGTTTAGTCGTAAGGCGTTATCATAACAACATATATCCATTTATACCGAGCCCTCATGAAACAACAGCAATACGACGATAGCGACGAAATCGACCTGCCGCCCAGCAAAACCAAGGTCAAGAAGCAGATGCACGAGCTGCAGGATCTGGGTGAACAACTGACCGAGCTCAGCAAGGAGCACCTTGCCGAGTTGGACATTCCAGATAATTTGCGTGATGCAGTGCGCGAGATCAAAAAAATAAAAAGCTTCGGCGCCCTCAAAAGGCAGATGCAATATATCGGCAAACTGATGCGCGATATCGATCCCACACCGATACAGGCCAAACTGGCCGAATGGAACGGTACCTCACGCCAGCATGTAGCCTGGCTGCACCGCGTTGAACGCTGGCGTGACCGCTTGCTGGCAGAGCCGGAAGCACTGACTGAATTACTGGCCGACTGCCCGGGTGCCGATGTGCAACATTTGCGCGCGCTGATACGCAATGCGATCAAGGAAAAAGAACTCAACAAACCGCCAAAAAATTATCGTGAGATTTTTCAGGTGTTGCGCGACCTTATTCCTGAAGAAGCGCAGTCACAAGCTGCGACTGATAATGACGAAACCAATGATTGAAACCATATGACCAGCATCCTGCCACACATCGTTCTGGATCGCGGAACGGCGCCCAAACACAGCATCATCTGGCTGCACGGCTTGGGAGCTGACGGGGAAGACTTCGTTGGTGTTGCCGAACAAATGAATTTGCCAGTGAGTATGCGCTATATTTTTCCGCACGCGCCCAAAATGCCGGTCACCATTAACGGCGGCTTTGTCA
>JBBQYH010000138.1:0-3599 GCA_038208855.1 Burkholderiales bacterium | reverse complement strand
GATGTCGAGATTCTCGTTATTGAGTTTGACAATTTCCCGTGTGGCCTTGATCTGTGCTCTTAAAGTTGCTTCCTGCAAAGCTGCGGCTACAACGTTTGAAGCAAGCGTGATATAGCTGGCTTCCAGTTGTAAATGCTGAATTTCGAGTTGCGCCCGCAGGGATTCCACCTGGCGGCGATTGCCGCCAAAGATATCCGGTACATAACCCACTGAAAGTTGTGCGGTATGAAGGTTGTAATAATCAGGTGTGCCCGGCATGGTTGCAGAAGGGTCATTGCCGGCAATCTTGTCCCGGGAAACCGAGTAGTTGGTCGCAACAGAAGGGAAAAAATAGCCTTGCTGTGCTATTACGTTTTGCTGAGCTTGGCGCAATGTGGCTTGAGCAGAGGCGATAGTTGGATTGTTTTTGAGCGCGCGCGCAATCAGCGTGTTGATAGCCGGTGATTTGAACAGTGTCCACCAATCTGCCGGAATGGCTGCAGCGGGGGTGAAAGTTTGTGCCTTGCCCAGCGGGCCTGCTGAAGCTGTTGTTGTGTGCGGCAAAGCTTGCGGGGAATAGCTGTCTGCTGACGGAGCATCCGGCTTCTTGAAATCCGGCCCGACAGCACAGCCGCCTAAAAAGAGCACCAGTGCCAGCAGGCTTGATCCGGGTGAAAATTTGATACTGATAATCTGCTTCAAGATACGGATACTCGATTCAACATAAACGATTAAAATGAAATGGGACTGATAAAATGTTCAAGCTTGCGCATTGTGCGCACTATTGCTGACGTGAAACTGACAATGCGTATATTGATTGTTGAAGATGATGAAATACTGGGCCGGGTGATGTCACAAACCCTGACCAATGCCGGTTATGCCACCGATCTGGTGGGCAGCGTTGCAAATGCACTGCATGCGATTTCGGTGGTAAATTTTGATGCTCTCGTGCTTGATCTGGGTTTGCCGGACCGCGACGGCTACGAAGTGGTGCGCAGCCTGCGCCAGCGTGGACTTGCGCTGCCTGTGCTGATTCTGACCGCGCGTGATGCGGTGGAAGACCGGATACAGGGGCTCGATCTTGGTGCGGATGATTATGTGGTGAAGCCGATAGCCATGGCAGAGTTGCAAGCCCGTTTGCGCGCATTGATCAGACGCAGCACGGGCACGGGAAGCCCCAGATTTTCAATCGGCATGCTGGAGCTGGATACGCCGGGGAAACGTGTTTATTTGAATGGCGAGGCCCTGGAACTTTCCGCACGCGAATGGAGCGTGCTGGAATATCTGGCAACGCATTCCCGCCGTATCGTGTCGAAAGAACAATTGATACAGGCCATCACCGCATGGGATCGGGAGCTGAGCGAAAATGCCATTGAAGCCTATGTGCACCGGATTCGCGGAAAAATTGAGGGGTCGGGGGTGATTATCCGCACGGTGAGAGGGCTGGGATATATGCTGGAAGAAACTGAGTATGCGAAATAACAGCCTGCATCGCCAATTTTTAAAGCGCCTGCTATGGCCGCTCATCATTATTTTTCTGCTGGGTTCTTTGTTTGCCTATTATTTTGCTTTAAATACTGCAATCAATACCTATGACCTCGGCTTGCTGGATGATGGACTTGATGTTACCAAACAGGTTCAAATAAATCAGGGCAAGCTGGAAATCAATCTGCCACCTGTGGCACGCCAGATGTTGCAGACCAAATATGAAGATCGGGTCAGTTACGCTGCCTGGGATGCATACGGAAACCTGTTTGCCGGCATGCCGGAACTCTTGATCCCCTTTTCGCTTGATCCTGATAAAAATTATGTTTTTCAGGATACTGTATTGAATGGCGAAGCAAATCGAATTTTGTTGTTGCGCGGTACAGTCGAAGGTCGCATCTACAATATTGCAGTAGCTCAAACACTCAGGGGACGCAACCATCTCACCGGCGGTATTCTTGCCAATATTCTGATTCCTGAAGCCCTGCTGGCCGTGGTTTCCATTGCGATCATCCTTCTGGGAATACGCCGCGGCCTTCTACCGGTTGAACACCTGCGCGTTGAAATTACCAGTCGCTCTTCCAATGATTTGCGTCCTATTGAGGAAAATACGGCCCCTGCAGAACTTGAACCCATTATCCATGGCATTAACGAATTGCTGGCCAATCTTGCCGCCGCGTTTGCAGGGCATAGACGCTTTATTGCCGATGCGGCCCATCAGCTCAGAACACCGCTGGCTTCCCTGAGCGGTCAGATTGAACTGGCGCTCGAGAGCCCGACGGCAGATATACAAAAGCTGCTGGGCCAATTGTTATCAACAAGTCAGCGCACCACCCATCTTGCCAATCAATTATTGTCATTGGCTCGTTTGGAACATACCGAAGATGCGATGTATGAAGTTTCCATGGTCGACCTTCAAGCAGTAATACGTGCAGGTGCTGCCGATTTTGTAACGCTTGCGGCGCGCAAAGGCGTTGAACTGGAATTTGATTTGCATCCCGCGCAAGTGAAAGGCAGTGCATTGATGCTGCGCGAGTTGTTTGTCAATTTGCTGGACAACGCAGTGCGCTACACACCTGCAGGCGGCAGGGTGAAGGTGAGCATACTCACAACCAACGGGGATATAAATTTGATTGTTGCAGACAACGGCCCGGGCGTTAGCGAAGCAGAACTGAATGTGCTTGGAAAACCCTTCCACCGTTTGTCTTCGGACAATCCGGAAGGCTGCGGATTGGGGCTGGCCATTGTGCGTGAAATCGTGCGCCTGCACGGGGCCAGTTTAATGTTTGGCACTGGCCAGGATGGAATGGGATTGCTGGCAAGCGTCAGGCTTGTTTCTGAAACTGGTTTAAAGCCGGTGGAGGATGTGCCTCATTAGTCTGCCTGCTAATGGTTAAGAGAATGCCATATGCAGACAACAAGCTATGAATCAATTTTGTTGTGTCGGTGGATTGAAAAATCTGCGTGAAATCATGCTGTTTAAAACTGAGCATGGCAGTGTGGATGATACTTTAATATGATGATTATATTGAATTATTTATGTTTTGATATTTCGATTGAATCTGCTCTCTTCATTTGCTCAATCTGTACCAGGCCAACAGGCCGATAGACTGGGGCAGGGCAGATGTGCGACACTCCCTATCTTTACAAAACATGATTAATAAATACATCAAGCAAGTCTGAAATACCGAACAAGTTGGCCAGTTGTTTTATAGAAGCTGAGTATTCAAGTTTTTGATGATTGAAGAAGTGAGACACAGTGACACGCCAATCACCTTTATATATTGCCAGCCATACCAATTTCACCAGACATGCCAAATTCAAAAGACAACTACAGTCGGCCCTCTGAGACCCCGAGTTTCGCCGTTCGGGAGGACACCATCGAATACGGCTTCATTGGCAAACTCCAAAACCTCAAGTACGAATACCGCGACGACATCCGCGACCGCGCTGCACTGGAGAAAAACTTCCGCGAAAAATTCGAAGCCCTGAACCGCGTCCGACTCACGGATGCCGAGTTCGCCCGCCTGCTGGATGAAATCGTTACACAAGATGTCTACACTGCGGCCAAGACCCTGCGCAACATCAATGCCTTTACCCGCGACGATGGCACGCCGCTGAACTACACGCTGGTG
>JBBQYH010000137.1:0-3639 GCA_038208855.1 Burkholderiales bacterium | reverse complement strand
AATACCACCTTGCGCGGGGATGCCGATCTGTTGCGCATAGAAGGCAAACAGAAATACGCTTTTGACCGCGGGGAATATACCAGCTGTCCGGTTGGCAATGACGATTGGTTTTTGAAGTTCAGCAGACTGGATCTGGATCGCAATACCCAGATCGGCTATGCCTATAATGCGCGCATTGAGTTTATGGGTTTCCCTACACCCATTTATACGCCATGGATGAGTTTTCCGTTGAATAATCAACGCAGATCCGGTTTTCTCGCGCCAACTATAGGCGGATCCAATACCGGCGGCAATGAAATAACCATACCCTATTACTGGAATATTGCCAGCAATTACGATGCAACTTTTTCGCCAAGATTTATAGAGAAACGCGGTGTTTTGTGGGACAACGAGTTCCGCTATATGGGGAATAGTTATACCGGCCAGCTGGATTATGGCGAATTGACCTATGACAATGTGACGCAGCTGAAACGTACGCACTCATCATTGGTACATGGCCAGAATTTTGGCGGAGGCTTTATGGGTTCGCTTAATTTGAATCAGGCTTCCGATGATGCCTACTTTCGTGACCTTAGCTCATCCAACCCGGCACTTGCGGTACAAAAAAATCTGTTGCAAGAAGAGGCGCTAACTTATTCGGGGGGGTGGTGGAACAGTAGCTTGCGTGCACAAAGTTATCAGACCTTGCAGGATCCGAATGCGCTTGTAGCTGTTCCTTATCGTCGTTTGCCGCAATTTATTCTGGGTGCACAGCGTGTAGCAAGTGGGGCATCAATGTCGCTGAATGCCGAGTACGTGAATTTTACAGGTGGTATACCGGTTGTAAGTGCTACAGCTCTAGGCAGTCCGTTGGTTAATGGCGAACGTGTGGTGATTTACCCGACTGTTGCATTTCCATTGGTTAATGATCCGGGATTTTTCCTGACCCCCAAGGTAGGCGTGCACTATACCCAATATCATTTGGGAGATTACAATCTGACCAGTGAAAACAATTATGACAGGGCATTGCCGATAATGAGCCTGGACAGCGGTATGACCCTGGAGCGCGACTTTTCAGCTTATCAGAATGAATATGTGCAGACCCTTGAGCCGCGTATATTTTATGTGAAAATCCCCTATCAAAACCAGGATATGTTGCCCATATTCGATACGACTCCGGCTGTGTTCAGTTTTACGCAGATATTCACTGAAAACCGCTTTATTGGCAGTGACCGCATTGGAGATGCGGATCAGGTCACTACGGCGTTGACTACACGCTTGCTTGATGCGGATACAGGAAATGAATTATTGCGTATCGCGGTTGGCGAGCGTTTCAGTAACCAGGCACCCAGAGTGACAATCACATCACCGGGCGCCCCCAGCCCTGCAACGGCCACAACAAACCAGTCAGATATATTAATTGGTGTATCTGGCAGGATGTCAAAAAGCATAACCTTGAACAGCCTGGCACAATACAATCCTAGTCAGTCGCGCACAGAAACTTTTAATATCACCGCACAATATCGTCCAGAAGCGGGCAAGGTGTTCAATTTGGGCTACCGCTATCAGTTTGATCCGGATCCGGCGCAAACGCTCGCTATCAAACAGCTGGATCTGTCTTCACAATGGCTGTTGGGCGGACGCTGGCATATGGTGGGTCAACTCACCTATTCATTGCTCGACAACAGAATGGTGCAAACGCTAGCCGGGCTTGAGTACAATCAGGATTGCTGGGCTGTGCGCATGATTGCGCAGCAATTTGTTACTTCATTGAGCCAGAGTTCCACTACCTATTTTATACAACTAGAGCTGAATGATCTGATTCGCCTGGGTCATGATCCACTGTCTGCCTTGAAACAAAGTGTTCCCGGTTATTCTGTATTAAATGAAAGTAGTAAAAACATACCCAAACAGAATTCGCCTTAATTTCTCATTATGGAAAGAAAATATATGCAGCTCAACAAGGTCGCGAGCGTAATTTTAATAGCTGCGCTATGTGCGATTTCAGGTCGCGTTATTGCACAGGAGCAAGCGTCAGAAAAGCAGGGCAATGGTGCTTTGCTGGACCAGATAGCCGTGATCGTGAATGACGATGTGATTACCAGTCATGAATTGCACGCTTATCTGGACAAGATCAAGCAACAGCTGAAAAAACAGGGTACCCCCTTGCCGCCGGTCAAGGAGCTGGAGAAACAGGTGCTGGAACGGATGATAATCGACAAGTTGCAGCTGCAGTTTGCACAAGAATCCGGTTTGCGTATTGATGACGCGCAACTGGACAAGGCGCTTGGTCGCATAGCGCAACAAAACAATTTTCCTTCCTTGGCAGAGTTCAGGACCAAGCTTGCCAAGGAGGGTGTAGATTTTAAACAGTTCCGCGAAGAGATACGCAGCGAAATCACATTTTCCCGCTTGCGCGAACGCGAGGTGGACAGCAAGCTGGTGATTAGCCAAAGTGAAATTGATAATTACCTGCAACAGCAAAAAAAACAGGCGGGTAAAGGTGAAGAGTTAGAGTTGGCGCATATTTTGGTGCAGATTCCCGAACAGGCTAGCGCGAAAATAATCCAGGCTAGTAAACAGCGCGCCGATGAAGCCTGGAAACAATTAAAGGCGGGTGCGCAATTTGCGCAAATTGCCGCAGGCTACTCTGATGCCAAAGACGGCATGCAGGGGGGGAATCTGGGATGGCGTACATCAGACCACTTGCCTACGCTCTTTCAGGAAGTGCTCGTGACTATGCATCCGGGGGATATCAGCGCGGTGTTGCGCAGCCCGAATGCATTTCATATTCTCAAGCTGCTGGACAAGCGCAGCAAGGATGAGCCGGTCATGATTACGCAGACCCATGTGCGGCATATTTTGATTAAAACCAGCGAGCTGGTTTCAAACAGCGAAGCCAAAACACGATTGGCCGAAATCAAGAAGCGAATAGACGGCGGGGCGAATTTCGCAGAACAGGCAAAGTTGTATTCGGAGGATGGCAGTGCCTCGCAGGGGGGTGATCTGGGCTGGGTCTCACCGGGAGCGCTTGTTCCCGAGTTCGAGCAAGCGATGAATGCACTCAAGCCGGGACAAATTAGCGGCCTGGTACAAACTGAGTTCGGCTGGCATTTGATACAGGTCATTGAACGCCGCAATGCAGATGTCAGCGACGAACAGAAAAGACAGCAAGCCAGCATGGCAATTCGTTCATACAAATCCGATGAAGCTTATCAAGAGTGGTTGCGACAATTGCGCGATCGCGCCTTTGTTGATTATCGCAACGTAACTGACAACTAATGACGAAAACGGCAAATGTACTGGCCATCACTGCCGGCGAACCTGCCGGCATCGGTGCAGATTTATGCCTGCAATTTGCACAGGAAGCCCAGCCCTTTTCTTTTGTCGTGCTGGCAGACAAACAACTGTTGCGCCAGCGCGCCGAACAAATTGGTCTGCCAGTAAAGTTGCATGACTATGATGTGCATAATATTTCCCCGTTGCCGGCCGGACATGTTCGTGTGTTACATATTCCTTTGGCGCAGCCAGCAGTAGCCGGTTTGTTGAATCCGACCAACAGCAAACACGTGCTTGCATTACTGGACAGGGCGCTTGCAGGTTGCCAGTCTGAGGAGTTTTCAGCAATGGTCACTGCACCTGTGCACAAGGGTGTTATCA
>JBBQYH010000136.1:0-3797 GCA_038208855.1 Burkholderiales bacterium | reverse complement strand
CGTTCCCGCGAAGGCGGGAACCCAGCCTGATCAACAAGCTGGATGGATCCCCCCCTTCGCGCACTGCTGTCCGGAACGATTTAAAGTAAATTGCTTGTGAAGGTTGCAGGAATTGGTGTAATTGGATTATTGACAATAGCTTAACTTATAATCGGATTAGTGCGCCGCGCCCTCTCCCTCCGCTTCGCTCCACCCTATCCCGCATGCGGGATAGGGACAGGGGAGAGGGTGCTTTAATAGAAGTTGATATGTGAAGACTTTTAAGAGTTTATTGCGGACTGTAGTGCGCCTTCGCGTGGAAGATGACTTATTCAGTATATCCCCAGGTTTTACCTGTTTACGGGAACAGTAGTACTTCGCTTGACTATAAGAAGTAAGGAGGAAACATGAGCCTCGTCAAATTTCACAGCAACCTGCCGCAGGCGGCGATGGAGCCGGGCGAGCCCCTGTACAAATATGTACCGACCAAAGATGCTGAAGGCCGTTCATTGGCCGATTTCATGATGCTAATTCCAAAACTGAAAACCCGTCCGCAACATGAAATCAACGACACGTTGAACAATCTGCAAACGGCGCTGGAAAAATATGATGATGTGGTTTTCGTGAACATCAATCTGAAGATCAATGTGCTGTGGGTTTCCATCAATGCGAAACCGGGGCTGATATTTAAAATTGTGGCATCCATTCATGAATTGGTGCCGGAAGCCCTGCTGGTAACACACTATTAATTTGTAAATGTATGCAGCGCGTCTTATCTGCAACTAGATTTTTTTGGATGACAGTGTAATTTTATCAACGCCCATTTTCACCTTGAGCCAGGCGCCTATACGCTGCATGTCTGCTTTGCCGAGCGCATTTTTACTGCTTAATTCCACGATCAGTATGTTCGAGTTCGTCGTGCCATCCGCTTCCCAGACAGGTGTTTTCGCCATCGCAACTTTTTTGATTGCAGGATATTGCGCGTAGAGTTCCTTTGCGGCCTGTTGCTGATCAGTCATCTTGGCAGTGGCTGCAAACAGCTCCTTTTCCAGTAGCAGAATCTGCTTGTTTTTTCCTTCCAGTGTTTGCTGGGTTGATCCCAGCACATCCTTCAATAGTCCCGATCTGATGGAGGCGATATCAATTTCTTTACTGCCGCTCTGGTGGGTGACCAGTTTGGTTTTGTCGAGGCCGTATTCATGCAGTTTGTCCGCTATGGAAGCCAGCTTTTTGTCAGTCAGATTCTCACCTATCAGAGTGATCTCGATTTTCTTTTCTTTGGGCAATATGTTTTGCTTGGCGACAAAGGTGTTATCGAATACATACTCCAGACGGATGAACTTGTTTGCTGCTTCCTTGAATAGTTCTTCATTAACAAGGCCATAAGCCAGGTATATGCTGGGTAATACGGTTATCATAACAACAGCAAAAATGGTTCTTTGCACCGTTTTTCCGGTTTTCTCACTGACAAAGTTCTTGTGCGGCAACCTCAGAAAGGTAATCAGTAGAATAGTGGAAAAGGCGATAAATACACAATTGATGAAGAACAAATAGAAGGCGCCCAAAAAATAGTGTGCCGAGCCTATGGCTATGCCATAGCCTGCCGTGCAAAGTGGTGGCATCAGCGCCGTGGCTATAGCAACACCGGGGATGACATTTGTCTTTTCCTTGCGGGTGGCAGCCACTATGCCGGCCATGCCGCCAAAAAGGGCGATCAGTACATCCCAGATGGTGGGCGTGGTGCGCGAAAGTAATTCGGATTGCGCCTCGGACAATGGCGTGACCATGAAATATAAAGTAGAAGCCAGCAGACCTATCAATATTGCTATGCCCAGATTTTTCAAGCCTCGCTTGATCAGTTCGAAGTCATTGATGCCTGCACCGTATCCTATGCCCATGATGGGTCCCATCAAGGGCGAGATCAACATCGCACCGATAATTACCGCGGTAGAGTTGACATTCAAACCGATGGAAGCGATAAAAATGGCCAGCATCAAAACCCACAGATTGGTACCCTTGAAAACAACGGCATCACGAATGCGGCTGTCTACTTCGGCAGGTTCAGCCTGATCGTCCTTAAGGTTGAAGCGGTATATAAATGCCTTGCGTATACTCGATATCATGGACTTGTGGATTTTATCTGCTTTTGCTTCAGTCACTGTCTGCCTCGTTTGTAGTTGCTGTTTTCCTGCGCGGCGAAAGTATCTCACATATAGCATTGCAAAATTTTTATATCGGATCGACACTTCAGCGTCATTGCTTGGGCTGACAAGTCAGCAAGCAATTGTGCAGAATTTTGTCGCCGATAAAAATGTTAGTATGCGCCACTTGTTTTAACCATCTAAATACAGAGGATGTTGCAATGATCACCACCTTACTCGCGGTCGCAGGGATTCTGTTTCTTGCCCTGCAACTTGAAAATAAATTGAAGATACCCTCGCCTCTTGGTCTGATTGCACTTTCATTCGCTGCGCACTATGTCTTTCAGCAGGTGCCTGTGATGACCGGAGACCCCGAGCATTTTGCGCTGCTGGTGATTTTTCTGCTGCCCATACTGCTTATTTCAGATTCGCTGGAAATTGAACTTTTCGACCTGAGGGAGCATGGTTTGAGTCTGCTCTATCTGGCTGTGGTGGCGGTGATACTCTCAGTGATTATGGCCCTGCTGGTATCCGATTGGCTGTTTGCCGATTATCATCTCTCGGTTGCCGCCACCATCGTGCTGTTTGCCATGGTGCTGGCTACCGATCCTGTTTCAGTTGTGAGTATTTTCGGAAAATTCGAATTACCACACCGGCTCAAGATTCTTGCCGAGGGCGAGAGTTTGTTTAACGATGCCACCGCGCTGATCGTATTTGTCTTTGTCGGAATTTTTGCGCTGGAGGGCGGTGAAATTACCACCACCTACGTGGCAGAGATCAGCTTTGCCGTGGTTTTCGGTTCTGTGGCACTGGGCGTTGCAGTTGGTTTTGTCGGACTTGCTGTGTTGAAGACTACCGAAAACCGCATTGCCGAATTGATGGTGTTGATACTGGTCGGTTATGGTTCATTTGAATTTTCCGAGCATTTCTATGTGCTGCTCAATGTGCTGGGCGCGCATACTCATTTGCATCTGTCCGGAATTCTAAGCTGCATCTTTGCCACAATTACCGTGAATCATGTGATGACGCAGTCTGTAGGCGCGGAGCATGAAACCCCGGGCATCGGCAGTGCCGCATCGCAGGCTAATGCACCTGCCCCTGTTGTTTCATCCGGCATGGTCAACAAGGTGTGGCACGGCATAAAGGCCACCGCCGCGGAGACAGAGCGTCATCTGCGCACCAAAGAGGATGTGCAATTGCTGGCACTGGTGGCCAATACAATATTGTTTGTGGCGATGGCCGAGATGATAGATCTGCATCAGCTATTGAAATACAAAACAGAAATATTCGTGATGTTTCTGGGCACAACGCTGATACGGGCGGTGATGATGGGCTTGTTTGCAATGATTTCCAATTCGACCACAAAAATGGCCGATATCAGTTTCCGCTGGTGGGGCGTGTTGACCTTTGCCGGTATCAAGGGCGGTCTGTCCATCGTCATGCTGACGATGATTCCTCATTCCTTTCCCCACCTTGAAATGTTCACATCGGTTGTAATCGGTGTAGTCATGTTGTCAACTTTTCTATATTCAACCACACTGCTGGCCATAATAAGTATGAACAAGGAAATCTTCAGGAGCGAAAAGCAAGCCGACACACACTATTGAACTTTCCACAAATCATGACTGATTTCCTGCTTGACGCTTGATCCCTCAAACTCTGTCTCGTTCTCGAAGG
>JBBQYH010000135.1:0-3866 GCA_038208855.1 Burkholderiales bacterium | reverse complement strand
GTGCTTATTTTTTGCACCTCCTTGGGCTCGAGAAACTTCAATACCTGGGCCGCCTCGCTTTCCCCCAGACTCATCAACAATATTGCGCTCTTGTTTACCCCGTCATGGCTCATTATCTATTCACCCATTCCTGCAGCACCGAGGCGACTATTTTAGGTTGTTGCGAGGCCATTTGCTTGGCTGCCTGTACACTGCTTTCATAAGATGCCTGGGACTTTCTTTCGGTAAATTCCTTTTCTTTTTCAGCATCATGCTCTTGATCGACCTCTACTGGCTTGGTCTCCAGCGCACTCAGGCTATCGGCAAGATTTCTGTACGCAGGACGAATGATGCCAAAAAACAGGTACAAACCTACGCTGCCCATCAACAGGTATTTCAGCGAGGATTTAGCTGCGGCTATCATATCGGGCTGTTTCCACAACGGCAATTCAGGCACAACGACCTCGGGAGTTTCATTGAAGGCACTATTCAGCAAGTTGAGGCTGTCGCCGCGCTGTGCGCTGAACCCCATGGCATTTTTTACCAGTGTATTCAGTTGCGCCAGCTCAGCCGGAGTAAACGGGATGGAAATGGCCTTGCCTTTGCTGTCGGTGGCGGTGCGGTTATTGATCAGCACCGCGACAGAAAGGCGTCGGATATTGCTTTGCGGCAGTTTGGTGTAGCGTATCGTGCGATCCACTTCATAGTTGGTGGTTGCTTCCTTGTGCTGGCTGCTGTTCTCGGCGCTGCCGCCGGCCACGGCGCTGGCAGCCAGCACGATCGGGGAGGTGGCAGGCACAGGCGGTTGATTGGACAGCGCGCCGGGCACGCCAGACGGGCCGCTAACGCCATTTTTGGATTCTTCGATTTGCGTGCTACGCACGGAAGACTGGTTGGTCTGCAAGTTGGGCTTGAAGCTTTCGGCGGTCTGTTCCGCTTGAGTAAAGTCTATGTCGGCTGTTACCTGTGCACGCACATTCTGCGCGCCTATCAAGGGCGCGACGATGTCCTCGATGCGTCTGATGTAGTCTTGCTCTATCTGCCGCTCGTACTTGAGTTGTGCAGCATCCAGTGCCGCATCCGTGCCCGCTTCACGCAATGAGCTGAGCAGCGTTCCGGATTGATCCACGACAGTGACACCGCCTGCGGGCATATTGGGGACGCTGCTGGAAATCAGATGCACGATGGCATTGACCTGTCCGGCATCAAGTGTGCGTCCGGGATACAGGCTGACCACCACCGATGCGGTGGGTTTTTGCTGTTCTTTTACAAACACAGTTTGCTTTGGTATGGCCAGGTGGACGCGCGCAGTCTGTACGGCGCCCAGTGTCTGTACCGAGCGCGACAGCTCACCTTCCAGGGAACGCTGGTAATTCACCTGTTCGAGGAATTGGCTGGTACCGAACTTCTGGTTTTCCATCAATTCGAAACCGACCGTGCCGCCTTTGGGCAGGCCCTGGGAAGCAAGACGCAATCGTGTTTCATGCACTTTGTCGCTGGGCACCAGCAGGGCGCCGCCGCCTTCGGCAAACTTGTACGGAATATTCTGCTGTTGCAGGCTTTCGATAATGGCGCCCCCGTCGCGATCCGACAAGTTGCTGTATAAAACACTGTAGTCGGCCGTTTGGCCCCACATCCACATGCCTGCCGCTATAGCCACAAAAGCCGATACAAACACCAGCATGCTCAGCAGTTGTACCGGGCCTATCTGCTTCAGTGCGCTCTTCAGGTTGCTATCTGTCATGTTGTTGCTGAGCCTTTTATGTTTCGCCGCTTGGAAAGACGCTATTTACCTCATGTTGAGCATTATCGATGCAGGATGAAAACACGGTACGGAGAAAAGCGGGAGTTTTTCAGTGCTATTCATGCACTGCTTGAACATGGAGGCTGTTATCTTGCACACATCGTTTAAGGGAGGTAAATCATGAACGTTCCCAAGGTAGACGGCCTGCTGGCCGAAATGCGCTCCGCCATGGCGGCAGCGCAGGGTGGTATATCTGCAAAGACTACGGTTAAAGGCGCTGGTGGGGTTGATTTTGCCAGTGTGCTGAAATCTTCGCTGGATGGCGTTTCCCAGGCGCAAAATCAGGCAACCACCCTGCAAAATGCCTTTGTCATGGGGGATGATAAAGTAAGCTTGAGCGATACCATGATTGCCATGCAGAAAGCCAATATTTCACTGCAGGCTACCGTGCAGGTGCGCAACAAGCTGGTTGCTGCTTACAATGACATCATGAATATGCAGGTATAGTAATAATATTGAATAATATCATATAGTTAGTCGTTATTCTTGGTTGTGAGCAAGGTGACTTGCAGACTGTTTTCCAGTGAACGTATCGATGCGCCAGTAGTATATTCAAATGTAACCTGCAGTCTATCCCCGCATTTGGCCTGAATTTCCGTATGTAATGGCAGCACCAGATAGTCTATGAGCCAGTCTATGGTCGTGGCTTTTTCCTGCAATACGGCCAGTATGTTTTTGGTAATGAAACGCAAGGCGTTGACGCTGCCGTCCTGGGTTAACTCAAAGCTGCCTACCCAGTTGATGTTGAGTGAAGTTTCTTTGCTCAAATCAAGTGTGCTGTATACGGCGGGCGGTGCCAGTTCTACACTACGTTTATGTATTACCTGCGGCCTTTGAAACTGGATGATGGGGGCGACATAACCGAAAAAATCGTAGCTTTGCTGCAGGGGTTGCACCGCCATGATGACGGCTTCAGGGATGAATACTGGCAAAGGTCCGCCATGGCGTTGCAGATAGCGCTGTTTGAAATTCTCTATCATCTCAATCTGTTTCTCGCGCAGCATCGCGACATGTATCATTTCGCAGATCACCACATCAACGGGCTCGGGCGGCAAATATTCAAAAGCGTCGGCATGGATGACTTCAACCTTATGGCCATTGCTGTTGAGGGCAAGAAAGCGGCGTGATTCAGCGACCAGGTCGGGATTGTATTCCACACACCAAACTTTGCCAGCCTTGGCTGCTGCAAGGCAGGACAGTACACCGGTTCCGCCGCCTAGTTCAAGTACCTTGGCACCTTCAAACACGGTCTGATCTATGGCCGCTTTGAAATTGCTCATACGGTTGTCATCCGTCAGCATGTTGTGGTGATAGTGCAGCGGGATGAATTGCCCGAGAAAATGGCTGTCTGTCGCTTCCTCCGGCAGTTTGGTTTGAGTGCTTGCAGTCGGGTCAGTTTGCATGGGTTCAGGTTTGATGTTCATGGGCTGGCAAATTTTTAAAGTAGCCTTGTATGCCGTAAATTGTGCTAGCGAATTCCGGATAGTCTGCTTTGCATGACGGCTATGTAACGTTGCAGCAACATGGACATTTTACTGTCCAGTTGTACAAATTCGCAGCCCGCATGTTTGATCACGCCCCCGCTTGGCGTGTTTACATCAAATAAATGCCGCACTTGTATGGTCGCAATCAAAGTGCCGATTTCAGGCAGTTCGATTTGACAATCGGGATACAGTGCGCCTTCTTCCAGTCTGACATGGCTTCCCTTGCATGTCAGTGCGATTCCGCCCAGGCTGATATCCATAATGGTAGTTACTGCATGCTGGTTTCCCGCATCATCCTGGCTGGGCGGAATGACACATTTCAAGGGGATGTCGGTAGGCAGGTTGATGCGAAAAAAATCCCTGCGTTGCACGCGAAAGATACCCTTAGGCAGGGGGAAATAGAAAGCGGGTTGCGCTGCGCAGACAGCCACCACTGCATGTTGGCAGGTAAACTGAACCTTGGCACCATTGTGCATGGTCACAAGAGTGTAGGTGCCACTGTCCAGTAGAGCCGCATTTTCTGCTTCATTCTTGCTGGTATCCAGCCATATCCCCTTTTCATTGGCACATAACAGCAGCGTTTTTAAAAATTGCTCCCC
>JBBQYH010000134.1:0-3964 GCA_038208855.1 Burkholderiales bacterium | reverse complement strand
CTGTATCGCTGTGTGTGCTGTGGTAACGCACTATTTGATTCAAATGTGAAATATGAATCCGGTAGCGGCTGGCCCAGTTTCTGGCAGGCGCACCAACCTGACAGCATCACTGTGAAAAAAGATAACAGTCATGGTATGGAGCGTGCGGAAGTTTTGTGTAGCCGCTGTGATGCCCATCTTGGCCATGTATTCGAAGATGGCCCGAAACCGACAGAACTGCGCTACTGCATTAACTCTGCCGCACTAACGCTAGACCGAGAATAAATTTCCCTGCATAACCAATCGCCATGAAATTATTATTTGACCTATTCCCCGTTATCCTGTTCTTTATCGCTTTCAAAATGTTCAATGTTTATGTTGCCACGGGTACTGCAATTGTTGCCACTATTGCCCAAATTGGATGGGTTAAATGGCGGCACGGCAAGGTAGATACCATGCTATGGGTAAGCTTTGCCATCATTGCCGTATTCGGTGGCGCGACACTCATTCTTCACGATGAGACCTTCATCAAATTTAAACCCACCATTTTATATTGGGTGTTTGCCATCATACTGTTGGGTTCCAATCTACTCTTAAAAAAGAATCTGATGCGTACTTTACTAAAGGAAAAAATTACGCTTCCCACTAAGGTATGGAACCAACTCAACTTGGGCTGGAGTCTATTCTTTGTTCTGCTCGGCGTTGTAAACTTATATGTTGCATTTAATTTTTCTACAGATGCATGGGTTAATTTCAAACTTTTTGGTACCACTGGAATGATGCTAGTATTCGTACTACTACAAGCAATAGCGCTATCGAAATACATGCAGGAAGATACGGAAAGTCACTAAATGCTCTACGCCATTATCGGCCATGATATACCTGATAGTTTAACTAAACGTCTGGCAACACGCCCCGCACACGTGGCACGGCTCCAGGCATTGTAGAACGAAGGGCGCTTAATTCTGGCTGGTCCTTTCCCAAATGTGGATGCCGTAGACCCCGGCGCTGCAGGTTTTTCCGGTAGTTTGATCGTGGCAGAATTTGCTACGTTAAGAGACGCGGAAACATGGGCTCAGGCTGACCCCTATATGACCGCTGGGATATATACGCAAATTCTGGTCAAACCGTTTAAGAAAGTATTTCCAATATGAACCATTTGGCATCCAATCACTCAAACAACCGCATAGAGCAGATGAACACACTCCTTGCAGCACTCCAACCAACAAAAATAGAGATCGCTGATGATAGCCATAAACATGCAGGACACGTTGGAGCGCAAAGTGGAGGCGGACACTATCGCCTCCTGATTGTATCCACGCAGTTCGAGAGTAAGCCTACTGTGACACGGCACCGTATGATATATTCTGTGCTGGGAGACATGATGAAGCATGATATTCATGCACTGGCCATTGCTGCCTATACACCTGAAGAACTATAATTTTTAATTTAAACTTTAAACAACTGAGGACAGAACAATGCTGAAATTTTCAAAACTTGCCACTATCGCTCTATTTTCTGTTTCTGCACTTTCAATGAATCAGATTTACGCGCAAGAAAAGCCCGCTGCAGTAGTGAATGGAGTCGTTATTCCGAAAGCACGTGTAAACATGCACGTCAAGGCTGCCACTTCGCAAGGTAAAATGGATAGTCCAGAACTGCGTCTCGCCATTCAAGATGAATTAATCAACCGTGAAATAATGGCACAAGAGGCGGTAAAACAAGGTTTCGATAAACAACCTGAAACCATTAGCCAATTTGAGCTGGCCAAACAGACTGTTCTTGTAAATGCATTTTTACAGGATTACCTTAAAAACCATCCAATTAGCGAAGACGCAATTAAGCAGGAATATGAAAATATTAAAAAAACCACAGGAAGCAAGGAATATAACGCACGTCACATTTTGGTAAAAGATGAAAATGAAGCGAAATCTATTGCTGCTCAGCTTAAAAAGGGAGGCAAGTTTGATGAATTGGCAAAAAAACATTCTCTGGATCAGGGTTCGCGTGACAAGGGTGGCGCTCTGGGCTGGGCGTTGCCTGGCAATTTCACGCAGACCTTTGCTGATGCGCTAGTAAATCTGAAAAAGGGGGGCGTGAGTGCACCGGTAAAATCTGATGCTGGCTGGCATCTAATCAAACAGGAAGATGTGCGTGATTTCAAGTTCCCTGCTTACCGGGAGGTGAAAGCAAATATACTGCAACGTCTACAACAGCAAGCCGTACAGAAGGCAATTATTGACATGCGCGCCAAGGCAAAGATTGAATAAACTGATTTTCAAATAAAAATAAAAGGCGACCAATGGTCGCCTTTTTTGTGCATGTACTTTTTGCAACCTATTAATTAACCCACTTGCGCGCATTCTGGAACATTCTCAACCATACTCCATTTTCCTTCCATTCTGCTGGATGCCAGGAATGCTGCAACGCGCGGAACAACCGTTCCGGGTGCGGCATCATGATGCTGAATCGTCCATCAGCTGTGGTCAGCCCGGTAATACCCTGTGGCGAACCGTTGGGATTAAGTGGGTAGTTATCTGTCGGTTGGCCGTAGTTGTTCACATAACGTAGTGTGACCAACGGCTGCGCCGCCTTCAAACGATTTTCGTTACCGAAATGGGCATATCCCTCGCCGTGCGCCACCACGATAGGCATACGGCTACCTGCCATGCCATCAAATAAGATTGAGGGCGAAGGCTGTACTTCCACCATCACGAAACGTGCCTCAAACTGCTCCGATAAATTGCGCACAAAATGTGGCCAGTGTTCTGCCCCCGGAATAATTTCGTGCAAATTACTCATCATTTGGCAGCCATTACACACACCCAGAGCAAACGTATCATCACGCTTGAAGAAGGCTTCGAACTCATCACGTACGCGCGAATTGAACAAGATGGATTTTGCCCAGCCTTCGCCCGCCCCTAGAACATCGCCATAAGAGAAACCACCGCACGCAGCCACCCCTTTAAAATCTGCCAATTTCACGCGGCCAGTGATGATATCGCTCATGTGTACATCCACCGCTGCGAAGCCGGCGCGATCAAATGCCGCCGCCATTTCCACATGTCCATTTACACCCTGCTCACGCAAGATAGCGATCGTAGGACGTAATTTTAGCAACGCGGGCGCGACAATATTTTCGTTCAAGTCGTAAGTGAGTTTAATCTGCAAGCCAGGATCGGCGGCATCCAGAATACGGTCATACTCCTGCTGGGCGCAAGCCGGATTGTCACGTAGTTTCTGCATTTGATAAGTAGTTTCCGACCAGATGCGCTTAAGATTAATGCCCGTCTCACTGAACAATGTTTTACCTTGCTGCACGATATCTATCGTGCCGCACTTATTCAATGTAGCAACCGAACAAATCGCTGCAAGCCCAGCGTTATGGCACACGCCCAGTACATACTGTAAATCGCGATTATGTACCTGCACAACCGCACCCAGTTCTTCGTTGAACAATATACCTAGATCATCGCCCTGCAATTCATCAAGATTTATGGTCAGGCCGACATGGGTAGCAAACGCCATTTCGCACAGCGTGGTAAACAACCCACCATCCGAACGGTCATGATAAGCCAACAACTTACCCTCACTATTCAGGCGCTGGACAACGTCGAAAAATATTTTCATCTTGCCCGCATCGTCGAGGTCTGGTCCAACATTACCTACCTGTTTATACACCTGTGCCAGCGCCGAACCACCCATGCGGTTCTTGCCCTCGCCCAGATCAATCAGTAACAAAGCAGTATCCAGATTGGTCGCCAATTGCGGTGTCAATGTCAATCGTGCATCCATACACGGCGCAAAGGCTGTCACGATGAGCGACAACGGGGCAATTACTGCTTTCTTCTCAGTGCCTTCCTGCCATGCTGTACGCATGGACATGGAGTCCTTGCCCACCGGGATGCTAATGCCAAGTTGCGGGCACAGTTCCATACCCACCGCGCGCACGGTGTCAAACAGCGCAGCATCTTCTCCGTGATGA
>JBBQYH010000133.1:0-3966 GCA_038208855.1 Burkholderiales bacterium | reverse complement strand
GAAGCGAGGGGGCGTGCCTTTGATATTAATTAACCATCTGATTTATTTGTAAAAATAGCTTCCTGAAATTAGCCGAAGTGGCCTCACCCACTTCCTCCACGCTGATGCCACGCAACTTGGCAATTTCTTCAGCCACATGTTTTACATAGCTGGGTTCATTGAGTTTGCCGCGAAACGGCACGGGGGCCAGATAGGGTGAATCGGTTTCGATCAACATACGATCCAGCGGAATACGCTTGGCAACTTCTTTGAGTTCCAGGGCTTTCTTGAAGGTGACAATCCCAGAAAAGGAGATATAGAAGTTCAGCTCGATTGCCGCCAAGGCCACTTCCATGCTCTCGGTAAAGCAGTGCATAACCCCGCCTGGCCTGTCGGCACCTTCTTCTTTCATAATCCGCAAAGTATCTGCGGAAGCTGAACGGGTATGAATAATCAAAGGCTTGCCAGTTTCAACTGCGGCGCGTATATGCGTGCGGAAACGCTCGCGCTGCCATTCCAGCTCGCCGGTCAGACGGAAATAATCCAGCCCGGTTTCACCTATGGCCACCACTTTGGGGTGTTTTGCCAGGCGCACCAGCTCTATCTGCGTAGGCTCGTCATCCAGTTCATAGTCCGGATGCACGCCTACCGAGGCGTAGATATTGTCATGCTGCTCGGCCAGGGCGAGTATTTCCGGCAGCTTGGGTAACTCGACCGATACACACAGCGCATTGGTGACGTTATTGCTGCGCATATTGGCCAGCACTTCGTCCATTTTGACGGCAAGCTCGGGAAAATTGATATGGCAGTGGGAATCTATAAACATGTTCAGCTTTGCTTTTTAGTCTGTAACAATTGCTGGTACGCCAACAACAGGGATTCAAACAGTAATCTCGGGTTTAGCGGATGAAAAGCGGTACTTTTGGCGCTCTGCAGCTCTTTGCTATAGCGCAGCAATGCTTGCAACGATACAACGCTTGAAATATTTTTAATATAATCAATATATTGTGGAAAATAACGAATCACACCTGCCTGTTTGTAACTGGCCAAATCGTAACACCATTGCTGCAAAAAGTGGATGACTTGCACCGGAGCGACACGCTGTAGTTGTTCCGCCAGGCCTATGGCATCAAAACGGTTACTTTGTTTGAAGGCTTCCAGCATTACCTTGTGTTCTTCGGTGCCCGCGCTCTCGCCCGCCCACTGCAAAGCCAGCAACGGGGCAAAACCAGTTTGCGCCAACAACGTTGCTGGATCAGACACGCCCTGTTTTTTAAGCCAGCTTGTGCTGGTTTCTACAGAAGGCATAGACACGGCTATGCTCAGGCAGCGGCTTAAAATGGTGGGCAATAGTTGTTGCGGCTTGTTACTCACCAATATAAACAATAGCTTATCTGTTGGTTCTTCCAGTGTTTTAAGCAATGCATTGGCGGAATTGTTGTTCATTGCTTCAGCCGGATGAACTACCACAACTCGATATCCGCCACTATGCGAGGACAGATTGACGAAAGTAGACAGGCCACGAATTTGATCAATTGTTATTTCGCGCGAAGCTTTTTTGCCGCTTTCTTTTTCAGGCGCGTCCTCGGCTGCCAACGCATCGGGTTGTATCAGGCGGAAATCGGGATTGGTTTCCTGCGTAAACCAATGACAAGATGGACAAGTCTGACAGGCAAATCCGCCGGGTAAGGGTGTCACACAGAGTATGGATTGGGCATAATCCATGGCCAGATCCAGCTTGCCTATGCCCTCGGCGCCCTTCAGCAACAGGGCATTGGGCAGCCGGGCACGCAAGCCCTGCAGGTGTTGCCAGATTTCAGTTTGCCAGGGATAAATTTCTTTCATAATCAGATTGATGAAATAATTTTCTGCATATGTACCTTAACTTCTGCAGGTGTGCGTTCAGCGCGAATAATGGCATAACGCTGCGGATTTTTCTGTGCTCTGGCCAGGTATGCATTGCGCACTTTGTCAAAAAAATCACTTTTCTCCTGTTCGAATTTATCCAGTGCAACTTTGGTCTGTGCCACATTTTTGTTCAAGCGCTCGCGTGCTACTTCTACCGGGATATCAAACAACAAAGTCAGGTCTGGTTGCAAATCACCCTGCACCCATTTTTCCAGCTGTTCCAATTTTTCAATTGCCACACCTCTGCCACCACCCTGATAGGCAAAACTGGCATCGGTAAAGCGATCGGAGATTACCCAGGTACCTTTGGCCAACGCAGGTTTGATAACGTTTTCGATATGTTCACGCCGCGCGGCAAACATCAGCAAAGCTTCAGTTTCACCATGCATGGGCTCATGCAACAATATTTCACGCAGTTTTTCGCCTAATGCTGTGCCGCCGGGTTCTCTAGTCACCAACAAATCAATTCCTCGAGCTCTCAAGGAATCTGCAAACCAGTTTAAATGTGTACTTTTGCCTGCGCCATCGACGCCTTCAAAGGTGATAAATTTTGCCATATTTACTTTTGATTCAATTGAAATCGACCCACAGCCTTATTGTGGTCTATCAAGGTGTCAGAAAACTGTGAGGTGCCATCGCCCCGGGCAACAAAATAGAGTGCACTTATTGCCGAAGGATGCAAAGCCGCTTGCAATGACTCTTTGCCAGGCAGCGCAATCGGGGTGGGCGTTAATCCATTGCGTGTATAGGTATTATATTCGGTGTCTTTCAGCAGATCGCGCTTGCGTATATTACCGTCATATTTATCACCAATGCCGTAAATAACCGTAGGATCGGTTTGCAAACGCATGCCCTTGCGCAAGCGATTGATAAAAACGGCCGCTATATTGGTGCGGTCGCTCGCCTTGCCAGTTTCCTTTTCCACAATAGAGGAAAGAATCAGGGCCTCATACGGTGTGTCCAATGGCAAACCCGCATCCCTGCTGTTCCAGGCGTCCTGCAAATGCCGCTGCATGGTTTGGTATGCGCGTTTGAGCACTGCAATATCGCTGGAGCCTGCCGGGAAATTGTAGGTATCGGGAAAAAACAATCCCTCCGGATGCCTTTCTGTCGCGCCTATGCGCTGCATTATTTCCTCATTGCTTAGCTTGAGGCTGTCATGCCGCAATTTGGGCGCAGCGTTCAATGCTGCGCGAAACTGTTTAAAAGTCCAACCTTCAATTACAGTCAGATCACTTTGTGCAACGCGACCTTTGCTGATTATTTGCAGCAGTTCATACATGGAAACCGGCTTGGTCAGCTGATAACTGCCGTGTTTTATTTTACCCGCCAGCCGCATGCTTCTGCCCAGCAACACAAATACTTGTTCATCATCCAGCAGGCCGGAAACCTTCATTTGATGTGCGGCACTGGTCAAACTGCTGCCGGGCTGCAGCGTAAAATCAAAAGGCAGCGCCGGTGTAGGCAACGGGCTGCTTACATAATAGACAGCAGCGGCGGCCAGTATAACAACCGACAATATAAACAATTTAAGCAGCAGCTTGATCATAGCTAGTATTCAACCATTCCTGTATTTGTAGGGAAACCGCAAACTGCTTGCCGTTATAACCCGGCAATTCACGAATCGGCCATAAGCCTATAACGCTATTTACGATGAAAATCTCATCGGCTGCCTGTAGATCAGCCATTGTGATATCCGTAATTGTACATGCCAAACCATGTCTGGCGGCCAGTTCCATTACCCTGTCGCGTTGCAATCCCGCCACGCCGCAACGGCTCAAATCCGGCGTGGACAAGATGCCATTACGCAGCAGAAACAGATTGCTGCGTGTACCTTCAATCACCAGATCATTCTGATCCAGCATGAGTCCTTCGGCTATTGCGGGATCATTCCATTCTGCGGCAGCCAGCACGTTTTCCAGGCTGTTAAGGTGTTTGATGCCTGCCAGGCGCGGCTGGTGCGACAGGCGCATAGTGCAAAGATGGAGCTTGATACCGTTGATGCGGTAATCTTCCGGGTACTTGGGCACAGAACTTATGCTGAGTATGCGGCTGGCCACTGCATTGTTGTCAGGTTTG
>JBBQYH010000132.1:0-4027 GCA_038208855.1 Burkholderiales bacterium | reverse complement strand
AGGTTAACGGCGATCTAGCCTTTACCGAGTCGGGAGTAAGTACGCGGAATATTACGGGCCGGATTCTGGGGGGGCCTGCAAAGCTGTTAATAGCAAGTGAAGCAGACGGAAAAATAAATATCAAATTGAATGGTCATGCCGACTTTTCAGCACTAAGCAAGGAGAATCCCCGTCCTGTATTCAAAAAATTCGTAGGTGGTGCCGACTGGAATGCTTTGATAGATGTGCAGGACGGGAAAAGCAAGATGCTGATAACTTCCAGTCTGTTGGGTCTGCAATCTGATTTGCCAGCACCATTGTCAAAACAGGCCGGCAAAGTAATCCCGCTGCGTGTAGAAATAAATGATGTTGCGGCGGATCAAAAGCTGCTGACGGTAAAGTATGGCTCCTTGCTTAATGCCAGCTTCCTGCAGCAGAAGGACGCAGAGAATACATGGAATTTTGCGCGCGGCATCATCAATTTTGGCAATATTGCACAAAAGGCCGATAGAGCAGGTTTATGGGTGTTGGGTACCTTGCCGCAAGTCTCCATGGAAGGTTGGGAGGATCTGGCCGGCGAGCTTGGGCAGGAAAATGACAGCGCAGGTATCAGAATAGCCGGTGCAGATTTCTTGATACAGAATTTAAGCGGTTATGGAAATCTGGTGCATGACCTTCATATAAAGGCAAACACCCGCAACAATATTCTGTCGGCACAGTTGACATCCAAGGAGTTGAATGGGGATTTGAGCTGGAGATACAGCAGTGGTCGCACAGGGGATCATGGACATCTTTATGCGAAATTCAAGAATATTGATCTCGGTTTGGATGAGAGCGATGAAACCGGGAAAGCTGAAGTTGTAGAAACACAACAGGCAAAATACCAGCAAAAAGGTTCAGATCTTACGCAACTGCCCTCCGTTGATTTGACTGTCGATCGTTTGAGCAATAAAGGCTATCAGTTGGGAAAGCTGGAATTTCAGGGGCAACAGGATGGTGAAAGCTATCTGTTTAATCGATTGCAACTGAGTAATCCGGATGGCGTTCTGCATGCAGACGGAAAATGGAATCAGGCTGTTGATAAAGACGATACGCACATTCATTTCAAATTCGAATTCAACAATGCGGGCAATATTCTGTCTCGTGCCGGATTCCCGAATAGTGTCAAGAATGGCAGTGGCAAAATGGAAGGATCATTTACCTGGGCGGGCACACCCTGGGCGTATAGCATGGCCGGTTTGAATGGCAAGCTAAGTCTGGATACGGGCAAGGGGCAATTTTTGCAGATTAAACCAGGTATGGGTAAGCTGCTTAGTATTTTGAGTCTGCAGGCTCTACCGAAACATATTGCACTGGACTTTGAGGATGTGTTCAGCAAAGGTTTTGAGTTTGACAAGTTCAATGGCAATGCCGATATCAAAGAGGGTGTGATGATGACGGATGATTTGAGAATTGACGGTTCGGCAGCCAAAGTTTTCATGTCAGGCAAGATTGATTTGGCAGGTGAATCTCAGGATTTGCACGTACGCATAGTGCCTACAGTCGGGAATAGTGCCGCACTGATCTCAGCACTGGTGGGGACGCCGATTATGGGCGCGTATGTATATTTGGCAAGCAAGATATTTAATGATCCCCTCGGACAACTTGTATCATTTGAATACAAAATAAGTGGCAGTTGGGCAGAGCCCAAGATCGAAAAAATTGGCGCTAAGAAGAAGCCTGAAGCAACAGAACAAAACAACCAATAAAATAACCAATAAAACAAGAAAGCACATCATGGCAGATATCAATTCGACTCAGAAACGTATTGCGGCACAGGTAAATGCATTCAAGGTGGCAGCCTTGCAGATGGCATCCGGCCCGAATATTTCCGGTAATTTGTCCGAGGCGCGACGTCTGATTGAAAATGCCGTGGCTCAAGGCGCAAAGTTAGTCGTGTTACCGGAATATTTTTCTGTCATGGGCATGCAGGAGGAGGATATGGTGCGTGCCCGCGAACAGGCCGGAACGGGTGTGGTACAGGATTTCCTCGCGGAAATGGCGCGCAAGCACCGCATCTGGGTGGTAGGCGGTTCTATTCCGTTGGTGGCTGATGCGCCAAACAAGTATCGCAATTCATGCCTGATATTTGATGAGCACGGTCAGCAAGTTGCTCAGTATGACAAAATACATTTGTTCAACCTGGATCTTGGCAACGAGCACTATCATGAAGCAGAGTCCATAGAAGCCGGCAATCAGGTCGTGGTGGTAGACAGTCCATTTGGGCGTATAGGTTTGGCGATTTGTTACGACTTGCGCTTCCCCGAATTGTTCCGTGCGATGAAAAATGTCGATATTATCGTATTGCCGTCGGCATTTACCTCGACTACAGGCAAGCTGCACTGGGAAACACTGGTGCGTGCTCGCGCTATTGAGAACCTGGCTTACGTTATTGCTTCGGCTCAGGGCGGATATCATGTAAACGGTCGTGAAACACACGGACACAGCATGGTTGTAGATCCGTGGGGGCGCGTGCTGGATGAGCTGCCGCGCGGATCAGGTGTGGTTATCGCGGAAGTCAATCCGGGCTATCAGGCTAGTTTGCGTGCCAGCCTGCCGGCATTGGCGCATAGGACTCTTGTTTAGTTATAAAGCTTGAATATGGCGGGAATATCCTCACATACATGACAAAATGTTTTTCATAAAGTAGAGCTTACTCATTTATCAAAAATATACTTCAAATCAACACGGGCAAATAGATGCAAAAAGATACCATATTCGCGCTTGCGCAACAGTCGCTACTAGTTCCATTTGCGCTGGACGAACGGCGGCTTGAGCAGGTGTTTGGAAACATGCTGGCTCACCAGCTGGATTACGCCGATTTGTATTTTCAATACGGGCGTGCCGAGAGCTGGTCGCTGGAAGAAGGCATAGTCAAATCCGGCAGCTTCAGCATTGATCAGGGCGTAGGCGTGCGTGCCGTAAGCGGCGAGAAAACTGCCTTTGCCTATTCAGACGATATCAGCCTGACAGCGCTGGAAAGCGCCGCATCTGCTACGCGTGCGATTGCACGGCAGGGTGGCACCCAGACCGTGGCACAGTTGAGCAACAAGCCTGTGCAGAAAAAAAAGGGCAGCTTGCCGTTGCAGCACAGCGCTGCACAGTTGTATCTCCCGCACGACCCTATCGCCAGTCTTGGTGCCGCAGAAAAAGTGGCATTGCTGGAACGGCTTGAGCAATATGCCCGTGCACTGGATCCGCGTGTAACGCAAGTGATGGCCAGCCTGGCCGGAGAATATGAAATCGTGCTGGTGGCACGTAACGATGGTTTGATGAATGCCGATATACGTCCTCTGGTACGCCTCTCCCTGCAGGTTATCGTGGAAAGCAACGGCAAACGCGAGCAGGGCTCTGCAGGCGGTGGCGGGCGCTTTGACTATGCCTATTTCAGTGATGAGATGATGCAGAAATATGCCGCAGAAGCAGTGCATCAGGCGGTGGTCAATCTGGATGCGCGGCCTGCGCCTGCAGGCAATATGACCGTCGTACTTGGCTCAGGCTGGCCCGGTATCCTGCTGCATGAAGCAGTAGGCCATGGTCTGGAAGGCGATTTCAATCGCAAGGGTAGTTCCACATTTGCGGGGCGCATAGGCGAACGCGTGGCATCCAAAGGCGTGACAGTGGTGGATGATGGCACCATCCCTGACCGGCGCGGCTCCTTGATTATGGACGACGAGGGAAATCCTACGCAACGTACTGTTTTAATTGAAGATGGTGTACTTAAAGGGTATTTGCAGGACAGCATGAATGCGCGCTTGATGAAGGTGTCACTTACCGGCAACGCGCGGCGAGAATCCTATGCGCATTTACCCATTCCGCGCATGACCAATACCATGATGTTGAATGGTGAGCACAACCCCGCGGACATTATTGCCTCGGTGCAACACGGTCTGTATGCGGCCAATTTTGGCGGTGGCCAGGTTGACATCACCAACGGCAAATTTGTGTTTTCTACCACCGAAGCCTATATGATAGAAAACGGAAAAATAACTTATCCGGTAAAAGGAGC
>JBBQYH010000131.1:0-4100 GCA_038208855.1 Burkholderiales bacterium | reverse complement strand
CGCAAAACAGATCACTGAAAATAGTCCCGTCACGCGGATCAATACGTGCGCCAACCGGTCATGAAAGACAAAATTCCTGCTTGTCTATACTGCTGACCTTTCCCAGTTTCTTGCCGATCAGCTCGATATAATCCTTGACTGTCTCTATACCATCCACCTCGGGTACCAGTATGGCAAACCTGTCGCCGCCCAAACGCGCCAAAACACATTCATTGCTGATACACCTCAAAATCCGATGGGCAATGATTTTCAAAGTCAGGTTTGCAATACGCGATCCCATACTCCTGGGAATCTGCAGAAAGCGGTTTATATTGATCACCAGCATCGCCATATCACTTTTTAAGGCATTTTCCTCGATCAAAGCCATTGTCTTTTTGATGAAATATTCTCGATTTGGCAGGCCCGTCAAATGATCGTAATACGCGACTCGATTGATTTCCGCACGTTCCATTTCGAGGTCGCCGATTTTTGAAAGCTTCTGCAGCTCCCTGTTAACCGCGGGAACCAGACGGGACAGATCATCCTTGCTGACCATATCTGCCGCACCCGCCATCATTGCAGCAGCGGCATCAGCCGGACTCATCAAGCCGGAAACAATAATAAGCGGGATCTCCGCATGCTTTTCCTGGACAATACGCAGTGCCGAACGTGCATCGAAAGCCGGCATATTGTTATCGCAAATTATAAGATCACTTTTTACGGTATCCAGTATCTCGCGCAAAGATTTTTCATCTTCCACCCTGCGGTAATCTATCTGTTCATATTTTTCCTGTAACACATTCAGCAGCAGCTCTATATCATCACTCGAATCTTCGATGAACAGGATATTCAATTTTTTCCATGGACTCATATGAATCACCTAATCAAGAATTGATAATTTCGGTTGAAATCATCGTTAATGGCATAATTTTTTCGACCGCGTCGCGTTTGATAGCTTCTTTTGGCATGCCGAATACCACGCATGACGCTTCGTCCTGCGCGATGGTGTGCGCTTTGGCGTTACGCATTTCCAGCAAGCCGGCCGCACCGTCGTCCCCCATCCCGGTCATGATGATACCGACCGAGTTTTTACCTGCCACCTTCGCAACCGAGCGAAATAGCACATCCACCGACGGGCGATGACGGTTAACCAGCGGACCATCCAGCACCTCGACGAAATACTGGGCTCCACTGCGCTTTAGCACCATATGCCTGCCGCCAGGTGCAATCAGTGCGCGGCCGGGCATCACACGATCATTGTTTTGAGCTTCCCTGACCTCAATCTGGCACAGACTGTCAAGCCGGGCAGCAAAAGCCGCGGTAAATTTTTCCGGCATGTGCTGCACGATCACCAGCCCCGGACATACACGTGGCAAGGCTGTCAACACGACTTCCAAAGCCTGAGTACCACCGGTGGATGTACCGATAGCAATAATACGTTCGGTGGTTTGTGCCAGCGCGTGGCCATGTGCGGCAGGCAGTATTGCATCTGCACTCAACTTGGGTAACACCTTGGTTGGGGTAGCGGAAATCACCATCCGCCTGACATTTGCTTGTGCCGCTGCTTTAACCGCACCGACGATGTCGGACGAAGAATCTTCCAGAAAACGTTTGAGGCCGATCTTCGGTTTGGTGACGATGCTCACCGCACCGGCGGAAAGCGCCTGCATGGTGGTTTCCGCGCCCGCTTCCGTCAGGGTGGAACAAATCACCACAGGCGTTGGACGCTCGGCCATGATTTTGCGCAAAAAGGTTATTCCATCCATGCGCGGCATTTCCACATCCAGCACGATCACATCGGGCCACTGGCTGCGCATGCGTTCCATCGCAAACAGGGGATCGGAAGCCGCGCCCATCACGTTAATTGCCGAATCCTGTTCCAACAACCCGGTTAACACCTGCCGCACTACTGCCGAATCGTCCACAATCAATACATTTATTTTTTTTATCATTTGCTGACTACCGCTTCTTTCTTGGATTCCAGCTTGAAGCCGATAGGATTGTGTTTTACCCATACATACCCGCTCCAGATATCGAACAGAATCTGGCGATGCCCGGCCCCGCCCAGATGTTGTGCAGCTATACTGAATCCGTGTTGCTCCACCAGCATGCGTGCAGCCTGGACGTTTTTGCATGGAACACTGCGGCAATTGTCGTTATCTGTATCAGCAGATAACGACAATTTTATTTCACGGCCATGTCCGTTGCCGGGAAACATATTGCCGCCACCAAACAGCTTGACTTCATACTCCTGCGGCCGCGTACCAGCCACGCGGGTTTCCCTGATGAACATTTCCAGCGCCTCATCTGCATAGCGTCCGTCCAGCGCGCCGGATTTTCGTGCGCCACGGCTGGGCAATAAAAAATGACACATGCCGCCGATCAATAAACGCGGATGCCACATCGTGATCGAAACGCACGAACCCAGCAGGGTGCGTATACGGGTATCCCTGTCGCCGAAATAAAACTCTCCCGGCTGCAGGAAAATTTCAATCACGTGGTCAGGCTTGTTCATGAGACATGCTTACGGTTTGCGATATACAGAAGGCTGTATCATTTTCAAATGATCAACTATCCCATTCAGGCTTTCCGAATGGCCAATAAACAGGTAACCACCCGGCTTGAGTTGTGCAGTAATACGATTCACCACTTGCCGCTTGGTTTCCGCGTCGAAATAAATCATGACATTGCGCAGAAAAACCAGATCAAATTCTCCAATTTTCGGCAATGTCTGGTTTAGATTTATCTGCCTGAAATCAACCCGGCTGCGCACACTTTTTTCAATAAGAAATTTCCCGTCCTGCGAACCGACCCCTTTCAGGCAATAATTTGCCAGATAGTTTTGCGGAATGTGCTTCGCCTGATCGATCGGATAAAGGCTGCTGCGTGCCTTTTCAAGCACACCCAGACTGATATCGGAAGCCATCACCTCCCACGGCCGACTACCAAGATGTTCAGCCAGTGTCATTGCAATGCTATAGGCTTCCTGCCCGGATGAACTGGCTGCACTCCACACCCTGTATGAGTTTCCTGAAGGATGCAATGGCAAAATTCTGGCGCGCATGAAATCGAAATGCTTGGGCTCGCGAAAGAAATACGTTTCGTTGGTTGTCAGCAGATCCACTGCAATTTGCAGCTCGTCACGTTCCTGTCCGCCGGAAAGCAAACTGAAGTATTCGCCGAAGCTGTTCAGTTTGTGGTGTTTCAGGCGCTTGGACAAACGTCCGCTAACCAGCGGCATTTTCGTCGGCGACATGCTGATACCGGCGATACCATAGATCAACTCCTGAAACTGGCGAAACTCCTGACTGGAAATAGTGGGTGCATTCATGTTTATTTCTCGTTTTTCCTGTAATTTTGCATGTTAAAGACACAAGCAAATATGCCGCTTCTCATTGACTTCATGATGAGCTTGTTCGACACACAAAAATATCAGCGAAAGATGATTTCAGATGTAGGAATCATCCGATAAGGCCTGATTCGAAGCTTTAATATCAGCTATGCGCTGCTGACCAGTGCTTTATTTCCAGCGACAGGCTGATTCCGGCAATGTTGTAAAGCAAGATACTTGAGCTGAAAAAAACCCGATAGCTGTAATGTCCGATTCATTCATCAAACCTCCACACTATGTAACAACAATGGCTCAAACTATCACTCCGCATCGCCATTATTTCATTGCTGCATCTACAGGCTATTTCTTCATTGTCTGCCAACACAAGCGATACATGCTGATGTGATCGTGTTTTGCTTTAAATCCCGCCACTCAACCGACATATGAAACTGTCGGGGTGAATACACCGAAACATATTGGATAGATCTTGTCTCTGATCGAGTAGCAACAACGGCCACTCTAAACCCGATCAGCATCCCGCGTTTCACCGGCCACCTTGAAGAAGCTCATCAGTTGCTGTAGTTGTTCGGACTGGCCGCTCATTTCTTCGGCCGTAGCTGCCAACTCTTCTGAAGAAGATGCATTCTGCTGGGTGATCTGGTTGAGCTGGTTCATGGCGGTGTTGACTTGTGCGACACCGGAGCTTTGTTCTTCGGACGCTGCGGTAATTTCCTGTACCAGGTCGGAGGTCTTGTTGATCGCAGGCACCATTTCGTCCAGCAGCTTGCCT
>JBBQYH010000130.1:0-4166 GCA_038208855.1 Burkholderiales bacterium | reverse complement strand
TTTGACGGCAACAAAGGCGATGGCGCATTGCTCGAAGGTCATGGCAGAGGCACGGGAAGCGGCTAGGATGCTACGCGCAGTGCGGTTTTCTTCGATTGGATCAATACCTGATTTGATTTTGTCGCGGGCTTCTAATGCTTTTCTACGGGCTACGGCGACACCATTTGTGGTTGAGTATGAACCCAAGCCAAGCTCACGGCGCTTGCCACCTATCATCACACGCAATATCCACGACTTTGCGCCTGTTTCGGTAACCTGCAATGCGAGGCCATCCACACCGCCAACAAGGTTCATACCTACACGCTTAATCCGCGAGACTGCAAGTGCCTGTAGTTCTTTTGCCTTTTTAGCCATGTTTCACCTCGATTTCCCTACCCGCAATCATCTACCCGCCATACAACCCGCCATAAAGGTTGTTATTAAATGATATGCCTTGATGCAAGGTGAGTCAATGTTATTTGTAACTCATGGTAATTACAGGGATTTTTATACATGGTGAGACAGCTTGGATATGGCGGAGAGCAGACCCCTTCTCCGCCAAATCAAAAAAGCCGTCCACAGTGACGGCTTTTTATTTTGTTCCCTATGCCCAGTATGCCAAGGCAAATTATTCATCACCCTTAGGCCAGTCAGAAAATGGAAACGGAATTTCTTCGCTTGCGTAAGTCAGAAAGCTGGCAATTTGCAGCATGTAAATTGCCAGGCTGCGGCCAAACGTTACCAGTCTAAGCAGCGGTCCACCAACAAGGAATCCCATAACAAATTGAAACAGCATCACTGCCATGATGACAGTTCCTGTCACTTGAAAGATCAGGATCATCAGCAACATGATTAATCCACGCCGCCATAATGCATGTTTGTTTGTGACTTCCGCATTTTCAGTCATAATTTTTCCATTCATCGTTGTTAGAATTAATTTGGATATTACCCAACTGTTGCTTGAACTAAATATCTGGAAAACCAGGTCGCTGCCTGTTTGGCGGCTTCTTCCAGCGTACCCGGCTCCATAAACAAATGCGTTGCGCCGGGAATGATGCTCAACTCTTTTTCACAGCGCATGTATTTGTAAGCATCCTGATTAAGAGCAATCACTTCTTCATCCCATCCTCCTACCAGCAGCAAGGTAGGCGATTTAACTGTTTCCAGTGCTCTGATACCTGCCATATCCGGTCTGCCACCGCGTGACACAACTGCGCATATTTCTCCGTCGTATAGCGCTGCCGCTTGAAGCGCAGCTGCGGCACCTGTACTGGCACCAAAATAACCGATGGGAAGGTGTTTGGTTCTTTGGTCAGATTTTATCCATTGTGTTGCGGCCAACAAACGATGGGTAAGCAAGGGAATATCAAAGCGTTTGGGATAGTCCGCATCCTCCTCCGGAGTCAGCAAATCCATCAGCAAGGTGCCAATACCATTCTGTTGCAATACGCGGGCTACATAAGTATTGCGCTTGCTGTGACGACTGCTGCCGCTACCATGCGCAAACAGCACGATGCTTTTTGCATCCGCAGGCAATTCCAGCATACCTTCGACATTCACGGGACCTGCCGGTATGCTTTCCAGCGTGGAAATTTTGTTCCTCAATCAGCACCTTTTATCGCATTATTGAGCGGTTAATTGTAATGGGTATGCGTTTTCTGCCAAAGTTACCGGGCTGTGTATCAAAGCATCCAGCCACTACTTTACCGCATTCAGGACAATGTCCATTGTCTGTCAGTCGATACTGATCGATTTGGTACCAGTCGCGCACGATCAGCGGTGTATGACAAGCGGGACAGAAAGTTGTATCGCCTTCCTGGTTATGCACATTGCCGGTATAGACATATTGCAAGCCCTGCTGTATCGCGATGTTGCGCGCATGCACCAGCGTTGCCACCGGTGTGGCAGGAATATCGGCCATTTTATAGTCTGGATGAAACGCTGAAAAGTGCAAGGGTACATCCGTGCCCAATTCGTTCCTGATCCACTTGCACATCGCGGTAATTTCTTCATCAGAGTCATTCTTGCCGGGAATCAGTAGCGTGGTGATCTCAAACCACACATCGGTTTCATGCTTCAGATACTTCAAGGTATCCAGCACCGGCTGCAAATTCGAACCGGTCAATTTGAAATAAAAGTCCTCGGTAAAGGCCTTCAAATCGACATTGGCTGCATCCATCTTTGAATAAAAATCACGCCTTGCCTGATCATGCATATAACCTGCCGTGACCGCCACGGTTTTGATGCCGCGCAAATGGCAGGCATCCGCCACATCCATAGCATATTCGGCAAATATGACAGGATCGTTATAAGTAAAAGCCACGCTTTTACAACCGTATTTTTCCGCCTCTTCCGCAATCACTTCCGGTGAGGCCTGATCCATCAGGCTGTCCATGTCTTTGGATTTGCTGATATCCCAGTTCTGGCAAAACTTGCATGCGAGATTGCAGCCGGCAGTGCCAAATGAAAGTACGCTGCTGCCGGGGTAAAAATGGTTTAAAGGTTTTTTTTCGATAGGATCGATACAAAATCCGGACGAACGTCCATAGGTGGTCAGTATCATCTGATCGCCCTGGCGCATGCGTACAAAGCAGGCTCCGCGCTGTCCGTCATTAAGCTTGCAGTCGCGCGGGCAGAGGTCGCACTGGATTCGACCATCTGCTATCACGTGCCAGTATCGAGCCAAATAATTTGAATTTTTCATTATCGCTTCTGCCATCATTTGCTTATATCTGCTGTTTCAAGCAAATCGCTTTCTTTCCATTTGCTCACGGTATACCAGGACAGCTTGACATCCTCCGCCCAGAAATCGGGTGACAGACCGGCCTTGTATTTCAGGTGCGCCATGAACTCGACCACATTGGGCAACTGCTCCCATACTTGCGGCAAAAAGGTGCTGCGATGACGCCCATATTCAAATACCACGCCATGAATACCCGGTTTCAGTTGTTTTAAAGCATCACGCTCACCGGAAAATAGCAGGGGAATCATGCCGGATAGCAGCGATATTTCCACTTCGGTTTTATCCAGCTCTGTCGCTGCCAACGGTGCGAATCGCGGATCGCGAAATGCCGCCGCATGGGCATTGGCTTTTACATCCTGCAACAAGGGCCGATGCGCTTCCAAAGTACCTATACAACCACGAAGCTCGCCATTTTGTGTCAACGTCACAAAACAGGCTCCCTGCTCCTGCAACCAGATTGCCTTTTCATCGGCTTGCCGGGCTTGACCCAGCGCTGAAGAAATTGTTGCGCGCGCGATAGGCAGCAACACGTGTCCAGAATCGGTATTTGCAGTATCAGTGTCCATGTTGATACGCCTCCATGAAAGCAAAAGATGCATAACCCACAACCCTGCTTTTATCTCCCGCAGTATCGCCCGAATTGCGCATATCCAGCAGTTGCGGGTACACATGATGGCGTTCCGCAGACAGCATCAGGCCGTTGATCGGCGTTCCGCCACAGGCCTGCTCATGCGATATCGGACCGCGCAAATCCAGAATATTCTGCACGGTTTGATGGTCAACCGATTGTGCTACATGGTAGGGCAAAAAGTGGGACAAATCCGAACTGATCACGATCAATGTCTCCGGCCCTCCCCACAGTTTATCCACTACCTCTGCCACCTCGGTAGCGGTGGCATCTCCCACAGCCAAAGGCACCAGTTTGAAATCACCCAGCACGGCTTGTAAAAAAGGCAATTGAACCTCAAGAGAATGCTCCTGGGCATGGGCCGCAGAACTGACTGTTACCTGCGGCATGCCACTGATGCTAGAAATAGCCGCTTGATCAAGTCTCACATTACCCAACGGCGTTTCAAAGGCATCAACGCCGGGAAGTGCCAAACCGCGAACAGCTACTCGATGCACCGGGCCCAGTAAAACAACACGCTTGATGATATCCCTGCCTGCGGACAATCTCGCGTAGGCAACGGCAGCAGTCGGCCCGGAATAAACATAACCGGCATGCGGCACGATGACTGCCTTGGGTAGAGCCAGTAGAGGCTCCGGTTTAACTTCATTCAACAATAAATTGATATCCCTTTCCAATATTTGTCTGGAATGCGGATAAAAAGCGCCGGCGACGGCAGTGGGGCGAACATTAAGCATTTTAGTCATCCTTCAAGATGTACGAATGACTAGTAAATGGGGGCTGGCGATAGCAAAATCAAGTCTGGAGCGGATTTAG
>JBBQYH010000129.1:0-4169 GCA_038208855.1 Burkholderiales bacterium | reverse complement strand
GAACAGGATGCCGGCCATCGCGGCAGTAGGCAGATAGGAGGCCAGCGGGCCCACCAGCAGCAGGATAAGCACCAGGAAGACTGAGGCATAAACCGTAGCCAGTGGCGTACGCGCACCAGCGGCGTAATTTACACCTGTACGGTTGAATGAACCGCATGAAGCATAGCTGGAGAAAAAACTGCCTATCACGTTGGATAGCCCCTGGCCTATAAATTCCTGATTGCCGTCGATGCGCTGTTCGGATTTCACGGCGATGGCACGCGAAATCGAAACCGCTTCGGTCAATGCCAGCATGGTGACGATCAAAGCGGGGAAGACGACATTGTTGATGGATTCATATGAAAAATCCGGCAGCGAGAATGGTGGCAATCCTACCGGCAATGCGCCCACTGTTTTGATATGGGTGACAGCAAAACTCCATTCGGTATTGAAAACAAATGCCACGATACTGCCAACAACCATGGCCACGATCATGTAGGGCATCTTGGGCAGGTACATTTTTGCCAGGATGCCTGCCACCAAGGTGATTACTGCAACCGCTGTGACATATGGGTTGATCAGGCTGAACTGCGCGAAGAACTGGTGTATTACTTCATGGAATGCCGCACCGCGCACGATATCCAGACCGAAAAAGTTTTTTACCTGGCTGCCTGCGATCAGCATTGCGGCGCCTGCGGTAAATCCGATCACCACGGTATGCGAGATAAAGTTAACCAATACCCCCATACGCGCCAGGCCGAGTATCAATTGGAACAAACCTGTGAGGAAAGTAAGGGTCAGTACCATGGAAATGAACTGGGGGGAACCCGGTTCCGCCAGCGGGCTCATTGCGGCAAATACCGCAATTGAGATTGCAGTGGTGGGACCGGATACCAGATGCCAGCTGGAACCAAACATCGCGGCAATTATTGCAGGCACCATGGCGGCATAAAGTCCATATTCGGGCGGCATGCCCGCTATGGTCGCAAAAGCAACGCCCTGCGGCAGCACTATCATGGCACCGGTGAGGCCCGACATCATGTCGACTTTATTGGTTTCGCGGCTGACCATGGGCCACCAGCGCAGGAACGGGAAAATTTTAACGAGAAGGCTTTGACTTAATACTTTCGACACGGCGATACCTCTGTGATTTTTTCTATTTCAACTAGTGATTTTTTGCTTTACGCATCATCTGAAATTCTGCACCACCAGGCGTTAGCTTATGCCTTTGTGTGGTCGATTCGACAGTTGATGTCTTAAAAAATATTTCCATTACTTGCCGACCTGAACTTTGATGTCAAGGGAGTGCAAAGGAAGTGTTAATGTTAAAGCTCCTCTAACTGGAAAAATAAAACCTTGCAATTATAACTTAATAGTTGAAATTCAATGAACTGTTACCCGTTTATGCCATGTACCTGCTGAATTAGTGATGAAATCTGAGGGTGGTTGTATCGACTACTTGTATTGAAACGTATCCTGGCTCAAGTTGAGCAGGCAAATTCTGGAAATATGCAGAAATATGTATAATTTTGCCACGGCTACAATCAACCTGAAAGAATTTGCCCTGGCAATATTTCTACGAGAGTCAGGGTGAAGCAGGCTTTAACTGCTTGTTCTGTAAACTGGTATAGATAACATATTGCCAATTCATTGTAAGTTAATACTTGCAAAGCATAGAAATATCCCAATATTGCAGTAACTTGGTTACGATAAGTTTGTACTTGATGCATGTCAGCTTCTAACGCTGGATCAATGTGCTGAACATTTTAAACGCATAAAAACCTATAATCACACACATGAAACGCTGGATCAAACTGCCATTGATGTTGTTGTTTGCACTCCTGCAGTGCATGACACCTTTCGCGCATGCGCATGTGGATGGGCATAGCGAGGATAGTCACGTTCATGTTGCGTTCGCCGCTGCCGATTGGTTGCAAGATCATCCGCTTGCATCCAGGCAGATTTCGGCAGATACAACACATTCAGGTGTTGTAGGCATGCAGCCGGAATATCGATACAAGGATCTCGCCATTGCCTCACCCATGGTGGAAGCCCTTCAGTTATTGCCTGTTGCAGACACGCAATGTGTTTTACCCTGGATTGTCGCCGCACAGCAGACACTGCCACTCCCGCCTTATCTTCACCCCTGCAGTCAGGCACCTCCAGTTTGAATTGTGATACAGGCAACATGCCTGTATCACCTGTAATCATTACTATTTTCAAACAATAATTGTTGCCAAGCAGCAACAACAGGAGTGCTTATTCATGAGATCTATTTTTTCATTTTTATTGCTGTTATGTGTCAGTGCAGGCACTGTGTTTGCCAAGGATATAGAGTTAAATGCTCAGCAAATACAAGCATTGGGTATCAGTACCGCAAAATTACCGTCTAGAAGTGCAGGTGAGCTGGCCGGTATTCCCGCGCAAGTTGTCATACCCGGTAATCAACTGTTTATTGTCAGCACGCCCATGGCCGCCATGGTGGAACAAACGCTGGTCGGCGTCGGAGATCATGTACACAAGGGCCAGACCCTCGCAAGGTTGCAAAGCCCCGCGTTGGCTGAAGCGCAGCGCGGCATGCTGCAGGCCAGTACGCAAGCGCAACTGGCCAGGGAAAATTTCACTCGCGATGAGCAACTTTGGAAAGACGGCATTATTTCTGAAAGTCGTTATCGATCTGCACGAAGTCAAAATATTGAAGCCAGTGCGGCGCTCGCCGAAAAAAGGCAGGTATTGAAACTGGCAGGTATGTCTAATGCAGCGATTGCTGCGCTACAGTCGGGTGACAATTTAAATAGTCTGTTATCCATTACTTCGCCTATCGCCGGTGTCATCCTGGAAAAGTCTGCTGATGCCGGGCAGCGTCTGGACGGCGCCATGCCAATCTTCAAGGTCGCAAAACTCTACCCGCTGGGGCTGGAAATTCAGATACCCCTGAACAGTACGCAAGGCATAAAAGAGGGTGCAACAGTCAAAATTGCGGCCTATGGTGCGAGCGGAAAACTTATTGCGATGGGCCATGGACTGAGCGATGGCAACCAGACCATCCTGCTGCGCGCCTTGATTACCAAGGGTACGCAGAATCTGCGTCCGGGTCAGCATGTCGAAGCCAGCATTGCAACCGGAGAGAGCAACAAGGCGCAGTGGAATATTCCGAATGCTGCCCTCGCACGTGTAGATAATAAAGTCATGATTTTTATCAAAACAGCCAATGGCTTTAAAGCGCAAGAAGTCACGGTGTTGCATGAGGGCGCGCAAAACACTCTGATAACTTCCATGCTAAGCGGAAAAGAAGCCATTGCCGTGAGCGGTGTGGCAGCGCTTAAAGCGCAGTTTATGGGTATAGGCGGGGGCGAGTGATGCTGTCAAAACTGGTAGAGTTTTCATTAACCCAGCGTTTGCTCGTCATCGTGCTCACTTTGATGATGGTGGGGGCGGGCATCATCTCTTTGCGCGATCTGCCGATAGACGCTTTCCCGGATGTGTCATCCACCCAGGTCAAGCTCATCATGAAAGCGCCCGGCATGACGCCGGAGGAAGTCGAAGCGCGCATTGTGGCGCCGATAGAAGTGGAGATGCTGGGAATCCCCAATCAACACACGCTACGCTCTATCTCCAAATATGCGATTGCCGATATCACCATTGATTTTAACGACGGTACCGATATTTACTGGGCACGCCAGCAGGTTGCAGAACGCCTGAATAACGTGCTGCGCGATCTGCCGGAAGGAACCGGTGGCGGACTGGCGCCGATTACCACGCCGTTGGGCGAGATGTTCATGTTTACCGTGGAGGGCGAGGGCTACACGCTGGAGCAGCGTCGCACACTGTTGGACTGGACCATACGTCCGGCATTGCGAACCTTGCCAGGCGTGGCCGATGTCAATTCGCTGGGTGGCTTGGCGCGCAGCTTTGAAGTGGTGCCCGACCACATTGCGCTGGCTGCACGCAAGCTCACGATGGCAATGCTGCAACAAGCGCTTGAATCAAACAACCGCAATGATGGTGCCGGAAGATTGAGCGATGGTGACGAAGCCTTGCTGGTGCGAGCCGAAGGCAGTATCAATAATTTGCAGGATGTGCGCGATATCGTGATCAGCAGTCCTGGTGGCAATCCTATTCGCGTCGGCGATGTGGCACAGGTGCGCATCGGCAGCCTGACACGCTATGGCGTGGTCACCAAAGACGGC
>JBBQYH010000128.1:0-4257 GCA_038208855.1 Burkholderiales bacterium | reverse complement strand
GTGTAGATAAGCGACACGATGGCAGTGGTGGGAAAATAAACATGGTCCATCATTCCGCCAGACTCGTAAAGTGCATCGCCTAGTGGCATGGGTACCAATTCAAGATAGGGAGATAGGCGAGCAAATTCCGCAGCAGGCAAGGCGGCGAGCAGGTGATTTTGTTTCGGACTATGAGGTGTAGGCATAATGTGTAGAGTATGGGTGGGCAAGCTCCTGATACTGTATGCATCTGAAGGTATGCCGTCATGGTAACAATATGCCTGACAGTATCTGTACGTTAGCGTACACAAAGCGTTAAACCCTTTTTCATGTAATCCAGGATGGGGCGCACCCAAATCATTCCTCGGCAACTTTGCGTTGAAACAGATAGCATCTTTGAGAAAGCAGCGATTGCGCCTGTCCGCTTAATGGTTGTCAGGATGCAACAGCAAGGGAAGCAGAGGCGCTAGTTGTTGAATCAACAGGCTTTGCAGCAGAAAAAAAAGAGTGGCTTAGTATTGACCTCAGACTGTTCATTGCAAAAAACGCAGATCTAGCCCGAGTGTAGAAGCACGATGTAACGCTTGTTTGCCGAACTGAGATAATTTTCACAACATATTGATTATATTAAATAAAATAACTTCGGTGTCGACGAATTTGGTAACAGGAAGATACATAGCTGGACGCAGGTCATCGTTGTTATATGTTGACCCAGATGCATTATGCAGGCTGACAGCATCACAGTTGTATATGCTTGAACTGCAACCCTATGCACATGTGCGGTTTATTCAGGGGTTTCTGGATATGCAAAAACACTAAAGAACCCGCAAAGGTCCTTTAGTGTTGTAGCGGGAAAATATTTCCCGGTTTGAGCCGCCAGCGCATTGCTTTTATTTACGGATACACTGAATAAGTCGTCATCTCCGCGAAGGCGGGGATCCAGCTTGTTGATTTGACTGGATTCCCGCCTTCGCGGGAACGACATAAGTGACTTATTCAGCGCTTCCTTGCATATATAAAAACTCGCGGGCAAACTTGTTTACTTATTTGCGTCCGTGTTCGCCGTGCTCGTTACCGTTTTCATCATTTGAAGAGTTGTGATGGTTGGAATCGCCTGGATCACATCCTTCGGAACCATTGCCTATACCCTGGTTGCAGGGTTTGTGCTCTTTGACATGATGATCGTGATCCTTTTTGTCTTTGCATGATGCAGGGGAAGACAATACATCGCAGCCTATGATGCTGGCATCAGTCATGGTTACGGCTACATTTGCCATCGCGCTACCGGCCAGTGTGCCACCGGTCAAAGTAATGGAGCCACCGACCGCTGCACCGGCAAGGATGTTGCCCTTCAGGGTTGAAGTAGTCAAGGTTGCAGCTGCATTGGGTGTCCAGTATACATTGCAAGGCACACCGCCACCGCTCATTACTACCGAGAAGTTGGTGCCGGTAAGTGCGCCGTTTACGAGGAATACCCAAACGCCGTTCGCTGGTCCGTCAAGCGTCAGTGTGCCGGATTTGGCAACTGCATCGGTGCAATAAACGCCGGGAGCCAGAGTTATGTTTGCGAGATTGCCCGGTACGGAAATGCAGGATTGGTTGGACCAGAGTGCGGTGTAAGTGCTGAGGAAGTCTGCGCGTGCCTGTACAGCAGCAATATCTGTCGCAGGGGGTGTTGAACCCACAACTGAACAACCTGTATTTGTGTAAGGTACAGCACCGCCTGGGGCAACACCCACGTCACCGACGATAGTTGAATTGGTGCAGGTTACATTGGTACCGCCCAGTACGGCAAAGCCGGTAACTGAAGCCGGCAGTGTAGCGCTGGCGGCATTGGCCGTAGAAATGCCTGCCAGCATAACAGCACCGCCAAGCAGAAATACGGACAGATATTTGTTAATGGGTTGACTTGTTCTTTTGAATTGATTCATGTGTTTCTCCTTAGAAAGCTGGTGGAAAAGGGTTGTTGATTGCATATCCCTGGCGTTTTGAAATAAAGTTTTGGTGTGCCAGATTCTGCCTGTTGAGTACCCTGTGCCGCTGGTGGAAGTTTGTTCATATTCAGTTTTCCGAATGTAATCAACATCTACACCAAAGGTCACAGATACAGATATACGCCTTATCTTGCTGCCGCTCCGTTCGATACCGAACGTAAAAGAATATTTGCATGTTTGAAAAAATGGCTGCGTGCCAAAAAATATTCTTTCTACGAGCTGGACACTGTGTCTGTGTCAAAACTCTGCAAGAAAAATTTCATATGCAATTGGAAATAAAAAGAATTTATAAGGCGATGACGATACAGTGGGTCATCTGTATTGAAAAAATCGAAAGTTGGGCTAAAGCGAATGATGTTAGCGCAACAAATTCCGGGCAGTTGCGCTGTTACGAGTGTTTTGAAATACGCTACAAGTGCCGTGCTGGGCGTATATTAAGCGATTAGCATTATGGTTTAAAGTCTGCGCAAATCGCCCAGCATGCTCAGTGCAAGGGCTTCGGCAACCTCTATGCCATCCACGGCCGCGGATAAAATTCCCCCTGCATAACCAGCGCCCTCACCTGCGGGGTAGAGTCCCGCGGTATTCATGCTTTGGTAGTTTTCCTTGCGTTTGATACGCACCGGGGTAGAGGTGCGTGTTTCAACGCCGGTGAGGATTGCATCGTGCATTGCATAGCCTTTGATCTGTTTTTCAAAGGCGGGCAGTGCTTCTCTGAGCGCGGCGATGACATAGTCGGGCAGGGCGCTGCTCAAGTCTGTCAGGGTGACTCCCGGTGCATAAGAAGGTATCACGCTGCCCAGCTTGCTTGACGGGCGACCCGCGAGGAAATCGCCGACCAGTTGCGCGGGGGCGTTGTAATTGCTGCCGCCCAGCTCATAGGCACGACTTTCCCAGCGCCGTTGAAATTCAATACCGGCGAGTGCATCGCCGGGAAAATCTTCGGGATTGACATTGACGACGATGCCGCTGTTGGCGTTGCGTTCATTGCGCGAATACTGGCTCATGCCGTTGGTGACTACCCTGCCGGCTTCGGAAGTTGCCGCGACAACAGTGCCGCCCGGACACATGCAGAAGCTGTAGACCGAGCGGCCATTGCTGCAGTGGTGCACCAGTTTGTAATCGGCAGCACCCAGTAAAGGATTGCCCGCGTTGATGCCAAAACGGTTGCGATCTATCAGCGACTGCGGATGCTCGATACGAAAGCCGATGGAGAAGGGCTTGGCTTCCAGATAGACACCGCGTTTGTGCAGCATGGCAAAGGTGTCGCGTGCGCTGTGGCCTATCGCCAGCACGATGTGCTTGCTGGCTATTTTTTCGCCATTGGAAAGCAATACACCCTGTACCTGATGGTTGTCGATGAGGATGTCGTCCACGCGGCTGCTGAAACGTATCTCTCCGCCCAATGACTCTATGCTGTTGCGCATGTCTTCCACCACGCCCACCAGTTTGAAGGTGCCGATATGCGGTTTGCTGACGTACATGATTTCCGGCGGTGCGCCGGCCTTGACGAATTCAGTGAGCACCTTGCGTCCCAGATATCTGGGATCCTTGATCTGGCTGTGCAGCTTGCCATCTGAAAAAGTACCGGCACCGCCTTCGCCGAATTGCACATTGGATTCGGGGTCAAGTTTGCTTTTGCGCCACAAGCCCCAGGTGTCCTTGGTGCGTTCGCGCACGGCTTTGCCACGCTCGAGAATGATAGGGCGGAAGCCCATTTGTGCCAGCAGCAAACCGGCAAACAGGCCGCAGGGGCCGGTGCCGATGATGATGGGGCGCTCGGTCAGGTTTTCAGGGGCGTGCGCTACAAAGTGGTAGCTGATATCGGGGCTGGTGCTGATATGCGGCGTGCCGTGCAGGCGCTTCAACACGGCAGCTTCGTTTTTGACCTCTACATCCACGGTATAGATCAGGCTGATCGCCGAGGGTTTGCGTGCGTCATAACCCCGGCGATAAGTGGTGTGTGAAAGCAGATCTTCGGGTTTGATTTTCAACCGCGCAATGATGGCAGCGGGTAGATCATCGGCGGGATGATCAAGGGGTAGTTTTATTTCAGTGAGTCGTAGCATGGGCTATATTTTAACCGTAGTCCGTGAGATGCTGGATAATAATCGGAGTGGCTCTGGTGAATGAGTGTGTTTGCTGATAGATTGTGTACTTCGCGAAAGGGAGGGTTAAATGCGTATTGTTGGAAATAAAAATTGGAACCCAATATCTACCTCGCCTGAAGAAGCCATGCGGCGCGGAGTCAAATTGGATGCCATGATGAAATCGTTGGGCATCC
>JBBQYH010000127.1:0-4303 GCA_038208855.1 Burkholderiales bacterium | reverse complement strand
AGCCATGCAAAACAAAAACAATATCTTCCTGCCGTTGACGCTGGAAATGGGCTCGTGGCTGTGGGTGAAAAAAAATCCGAGACAGCTGTTTTCGCTGCAGGGATTATTCAATCCCATAGTCGAACACCGCTTGCATCGTGTGTTGCGGCGACATACGGTGTGGCTGGATTTTCTGATGCGTGCGACAGCAGGGCACGAAAACTGGCTGGTCACCGGACCCAAACGCCTGCGCATGCAGGAACAGGGTGTCAGACGCTGGTACCGGAAATGAGCACCTGGGTATTATTGCGCGGGCTGATGCGCGAGTCGCGCCACTGGGGCGATTTTCCGCAGCAGTTTCAACGGGTGGTTGGCGCGCAGCAAGTCTTGACCCCGGATTTCCCCGGTAATGGCAGTCTATATTCGGAACCCAGTGCCGATAATGTTAATGACATGCTCGAGTTTTTGCGCGGCCATCTGCGTGAGCAGAATGTTGTACCTCCCTACCGTGTGCTGGCTTTGTCTCTGGGGGCAATGGTCGCGGTGGCCTGGAGCGAGCGCTATCCGCACGAGCTGGAAAAAATGGTATTGATCAATACCAGCCTCGCGCCTTACAGTCCCTTTTATCACCGATTGCGACCTGGCAATTATCCAGCACTAATACGCCAAATGTTTTTTGGCACACTCGCGCAACGCGAAAAGCTTGTACTGCAATTGACCAGCAATCTTGCCAGCCATTCGCTACACAAGCAGAGCATAGTGGCGCAGTGGCTAAACTATGCGCTGCAGTATCCAGTTTCCCGTGCCAACATCCTGCGCCAGCTACGGGCAGCAATGAGCAATCGTGCTAAAGTTAAAGCTCCAACAATTCCTACGTTATTGCTGGTTGCACAACAAGACCAACTGGTGAACGCAAAGTGTTCGCTCAAACTATGCGAATCTTGGCACTGTGACATCCGCATACACCCGACTGCAGGTCATGATTTGCCGCTGGATGATGGAGAGTGGGTGGCACAACAGGTCAAAGACTGGTTAGCTATAAACAACTATTGATGTTTCCATATTATTCGACATAAAAATAATGCAATTCAAATCCCCCCTACCCCCTTTCATAAAGTGGGGAACCAGTCAGGCTTTGAGGGGAGGGTAGGAAGGATTCAAAAAGTGTCTTGAATTATGGAATTCTCAATAGATAGATTGGCATCTGGACATAAGGCAGTATGTTGAGCAGAATTGCACTGTAAACAAATGCACAATATTGAATTATATGGAACATGAATTGAACCATCTCAAGCAGCCTGTCGGATTGCCTGTCCCTGACTGGAAACCGGCAGAGTTCCCGAAGCATGATGCCATGCCCGGCTATTTCTGCCGTCTTGAACCGCTTGATCCCAAGCGCCATGCGGAAAGTCTTTATCAGGCCAATGCGCTGGATACGGAAGGAAAAAGCTGGACCTATCTGCCTTACGGGCCGTTTCAGGATGTGGAAAGCTATCGCGCCTGGATGATAAAAAACTGCTGCGGTCGCGATCCGTTGTTTTACGCGATCATTGATACTGAAACCGACCGTGCGGTGGGGGTGGCAAGTTATCTGCGGATCGAACCGAACAGCGGATCAATTGAAGTCGGCCATCTCAACTTTTCTCCTTTGCTGCAACACACGGCTGCGGCCACTGAAGCCATGTATCTAATGATGGCGCGTGCCTTCAAGATGGGTTATCGCCGCTATGAGTGGAAATGCAATGCCCTGAATGCCCCGTCACGTACAGCCGCACAGCGACTCGGTTTTTCCTTTGAAGGCATCTTCAGAAATGCGACAGTGGTAAAGGGGCATAACAGGGATACGGCGTGGTATGCAATAATCGAGGAAGAGTGGCCGGCACTACAGGATGCATACCTGCAGTGGTTAAACCCGGCCAACTTCGACATGAACGGCAAACAGCGAAAATCGCTGTCTGCTTTGACCTCGCCTATTCTCAAGCAACGTGGTTAAACACATGAATTGTTTTATTTAACGGAATACCGAGATCGATAATCCTATACATAAATTATCTTCAATCAGGTTGGAGAAAACATTGCACCATGAGATTCCTCTCTCGCGCGAGATGGGAATCAGCGTGGTTTCCTATTCCGGCAATCAGCTGATACTTGCAGCACCTCTCAAGCCCAACATCAACCACAAAGCCACTGCCTTTGGCGGCAGCCTGTATTCGCTGGCGGTGCTGTGCGGCTGGGGTATGCTGCATCTCAAACTGGGAGAAGCCAAGCTTCACTGTCACATTGTTATACAGGAAGCGGAGATCCGCTATCTGTTGCCGGTTGCGCAGGACATGCAGGCAGAGTGCGAAATGAATGAAGAGACACTGCATCGCTTTTTGGCCACCCTGAATAAACACGGACGCGCCAGGCTGGCGCTCAAAGTGGTCATCAGGCACGAAGGGAAACTGGCGGTGGAATTTTCCGGCCGTTATGTCGTACACGAATAGTTTTTCAGAAATATTCAGAGTATAAATCGGGACTTGATCTTACTTATAGTTTCAGAGTTCTGCTCTTCGGCCAATGTTGTCATTCACCAATGACTGCAATTAGGTATCTCCATTCGTAGTACCAAACGACGACAACGTGCCCAAAGCAGACTCCCAATGTTGGCGTTCAGCGGTCGCTTAAGGTGGTCCGCTGGAACAATGGATTAGACTGATCTTTGAAGAAGTCACGAATTACGCCTACCGACCAATCCGGATTAAGGGTCAGCATGTTATGGCCCATACCTTTTGCTATTACATGGAGAGTCTGTGGGGGTAGTAAAGGCAGATGAAATTTCTCTTGATACCGACGACCGATGAAACTGCATTCGCTGCTGAGCATTAGCAGGCCACCATTGTAACGATCGACCTCAGCGGTCAAATTCCAAGGGAACTTCTTAGGGTCGTCGAGCACTGGTTTGAGCATAGCGTTAAAGGAATCGTATCCGGCTCGCTCAAACGCACCCGCCGGCATCGACTGGCCTTCGCATTGGTATGGACCGCCAGGCTTGTTTCGGTTCATCATTTTTGTCATGACAAAGTCAAATCGTTCGCGCCCATCCTGGGACTTAACGAACGGTGTCTGCATGATGTATCCGAGCATCGGCAGCACATCCCATATGCTCTGCGATGCCTTCAGTTTCTCGACGAATGCGGCGGCTGAGGCGGGCGTGAGAATTCCAGGCTCGACTGCGACCGCATGACTAACCAACTCAGGATGATGACCAACGTAGGCGACAACCAGCATTGCTCCCCACGAGTGCCCGACCAATTTAACCTGGCGGTTTTGTCCATAGTGTCTGACGATCCTGTGAAGATCCTCCAAACTGCTTTCGAACGTCAATTCGCCTTTCGGCACCCTGGGTGATAGTCCGGAACCTCGTTGATCATATAAGACGACAAAGAAATCCTTGGCGAGATCTTGAATTGGCAGCAAGTAGTGGAGGTCGCCGCCAGGTCCGCCGTGAACCACAATCACTGGCGGTGCGTTTGCATCTCCAAATGTACGCACATGGAACTTGTATCCATCGAGTTCAACGAATTGCAGCGAAGCATCGTGGGTAACAGTTGCGGGTACTGTGATACAGCCCGTAGTGAATATTGCCATGAGGGCGGAAATAATTTTCGGAAAGCACATTGGTATCCTGATGAAGCTGAAGCAAAAGTATCGTTATTTTTCTATCGTCCTGTGAGCCAAACAAAATATCAAAGCATAAATGGAAGGCATCATCGACTGGCAGCTAATGGGACTCTACAGCCATTTGTGACCGGCAGCAATCAGTAAGCCTGATCGATATTACTGACTGGCAACATTGGCCGAATTGCAGACTGCCGACGAATTCGTTTGCACGATGAAGTGAACATCCTTACCTTGTAAAGCAAGGGCATTCTTGTCATTTAAGCCCTCAACAATCAACACGTTTAGAGAGGAGAAAGCAAGGGCATTCTTGTCATTTAAGCCCTCAACAATCAACACGTTTAGAGAGGAGTTTGCTCTAGTTGAGCCCTTTTTTTGAATGTGCACTCATGCATAACGTATTAACTCCAACTGACCGAACATTTACGTTTAGGACGTAGCCACAGAGCTACTTTTTTTGACTACTTTTTTTGACTACTTTTTTTGACTACTTTTGCCGCAACAAGTTTTTCTGCTTGCTTATTGACAATCATTGCCTTGATTTTGAAGTTGCCAGTTTCCGTATCATGTAAACAAGATAGAGCGACAGCAAAGCAGCGAATAAACACCATACAGATATAAAAGCGCGATTATTGATTGCGGATGCCAGTGCCATGGATAACAG
>JBBQYH010000126.1:0-4451 GCA_038208855.1 Burkholderiales bacterium | reverse complement strand
GATCGCAGCGGTGCCAGTAATTCCCTTACTCTTGATCGCCCACTAAATCTAAGGCGTGCAGCCAACGGCTTTTATTTTGTCAATGGAACGCCGACAGATTGCGTGCATCTTGCCGTTACCGGCATGCTTGATACGCAACCTGATATGGTTATTTCCGGCATAAATGCGGGAGCTAATATGGGTGACGATACAATTTATTCCGGTACGGTAGCAGCGGCAACTGAAGGATTTCTTTTGGGCATACCCTCGATTGCGATTTCGCTTGCTGGCAAAGAGTTACGGCATTATGAAACTGCTGCAAGAATTGCAGTGGAACTGGTACTACGCTTTGAAAAAAACATTCATGGCCGACCCTGGCTGCTAAATGTGAATGTGCCTGATATTGCATTTGAACAATTGCAGGGTAGCGCTGTAACGCGTCTGGGAAAAAGACACAAAGCAGAACCGGTTATTAAAACCAGTAATCCACGCGGGGAAACCGTTTATTGGGTTGGCCCTGCGGGTAAAGCCCAGGACGCCGGTGTCGGCACGGACTTTCATGCGATAGCAAATAAAACAGTTTCGATTACGCCCTTGCAAGTTGACCTGACTCAATTTACAGAAATTGATGCGGTCAAAAGCTGGCTGGAGAATACTGCAACATGAATACTCTGCGACATAACGGTATAGGCATGACTTCGCAGCGCACGCGCACGCGCATGATAGAGCGTTTGCGTGAGCAGGGCATCAAAGATGAACTGGTTTTGGCTGCGATGAATTCTGTGCCCAGGCATATGTTTGTGGAAGAAGCCATTTCGCATCTAGCCTACGATGACAAATCTCTTCCAATCGGTTATGCACAAACCATTTCGCAGCCTTATATTGTTGCCAGAATGATAGAGGTGATGCGTAACGGCAAGCAATTGAAGCGTGTGCTTGAAATTGGCACAGGATGCGGCTATCAGGCGGCAGTGTTGGCACAGGTTGCACATGAAGTATATTCTGTTGAGCGTATTCTGCCGCTTTATGAACGTGCCGCTTTGACCTTGAAGGAATTAAATATCCATAACGTGGAACTTGCCTATGCCGACGGCGGCTTCGGTTTGCCCGGAAATGCGCCTTACGATGGAATTATTATGGCTGCAGCGGCAACGCATATTCCCCAGGCTCTGGTAGACCAATTGGCGCCTGGCGGACGTATGGTGCTGCCACTCGGTGCGCAGGAGCAAACATTGCATCTGATCGTTCGAACCGAGCACGGTTATCAGGAAAGTCGTCTGGAAGCGGTAAAGTTCGTGCCATTATTGATGGGGAAAGCATGATGTTGAATCCCCCCACTCTACGCTTTCTGGCTGCCATATTGGTTCTGGCTACTTTTTCAGGATGCAGAGCCAGCGGCAATTATCGAGCACCCATTGAAGGACGTGGCGGGAGGCATGCGGCGGCTGAAGAACATGATACAAGAAAACCAAACAATAAATCCGTGCAAGCTGAATCGGATCCTCGCGCGCAAATATATGTCGTACAGAAGGGTGATACTTTATTTTCCATTGCTTTTGAAAATGGCCTGGATTATCGTGAACTGGCAGAAAAAAACAATATAGAAAATCCTGCAGCCATACAAATCGGTCAACTAATCAGATTGTTTCCCGCTGAAGAAAATATAAGAGACAGGCCTCATGTTGAATCCAGACCTTTGTCAGCAAATAATAATTCTGCGACGGAAAAAAAAGAGCAGCCAAAAATATTCAAACTGCCTTATTCCGAGCAAGCCGTTGCAAAAATAGTGAAATTACAGCAAGAACCGGGGGCGTTTACCGCCTCTCCGCCCGTTGTGGCAGTCAAACCCGTACAAGATTTCAAAGCTGTGCAAGACGCCAACACAGGAGATGATAGTCTGGATTGGGGTATGCCCACCAAAGGGAAAATCATAGGCGAATACTCTGAAGGTGCTAATCGCAAAGGCATAGATATTTCCGGTACCCGAGGTCAGGCCGTCTTGGCAAGCGAGGCTGGCAAGGTGGTTTATAGCGGAAGCGGGCTGCGCGGTTACGGCAAGTTGGTTATTATCAAGCACAATAAAACCTATCTGAGCGCCTATGCACATAATGAGCAGCTTTTGGTCAAAGAAGGTCAGAGTGTAGTCAAAGGTCAAAAAATCGCTGAAATGGGCAGCACCGATGCAGACCAGGTTAAATTGCACTTTGAAATTCGCAAATTCGGCAAACCTGTAGATCCTGCCAAATTTCTGAATTTGAGCAAATCGTGAGCAACTTTGAACTCAATATAACTGACCATGATCGTGACAGCGCGGGCTTGAAGTATGTATATCCTGTTGTGTCACGCCGTGCTGGTGGCGTTTCGGTTGGCATTAATCTCAACACCAACAATGCATGTAACTGGCGCTGCATATATTGCCAGGTACCAGATCTGCAACTTGGTACAGCACCTGCCGTTGATTTGGCTCTGTTGGAAAAGGAATTGCGCAGTTTTCTGCATGAATTACTGCATGGAAATTTTATGCAACTACGCGTACCGGAAGAATCACGCCGTATAAATGATATAGCGCTTTCGGGCAATGGAGAACCTACCAGTGCCAAGGAGTTTGTTCAGGTCATAGAACTTATAGGCAGACTTAAACACGAACTTGCATTGCCCAAGCATATAAAATTGATTCTTATCACCAATGGCAGTTTGATGCATCGTGACCAAGTCCAGGAAGGATTGCGCAGAATGGCGAATTTGGGCGGTGAAGTATGGTTCAAACTGGATCGTGTAAGTGCCGATGGCATGAAAGCCATCAATAATACCAATTCAACCATTGCGAAAGTACGCCAATCTTTGCTCACGGCAATTGCGCTGTGCCCAACCTGGTTGCAAACCTGCTGGTTTGCAACCGATGGTGAGGCGCCTTCCAAACAGGAAGAGGATGAGTTATTGGGTTTTATCTCTACCCTTATAGCTGGTAATACCTTGCCACTAGGCATGCTGCTTTATACATTGGCTCGTCCATCACTACAGCCCGAGGCAGCCAGATTGTCAGCTTTAACGGCCAGGCAGTTGGAAGAATTTGCTATACGTATCCGGAGCCTGGGTTTAACGGTTAAGGTATCCGACTAAGCAGTCTGCTTGTTTTTGTATTGTGTATGTATTGGGCGTCGCTAATATGGCTCTGGCAGAGAATGGATCTCCGCAATGAACTAATGCGATGCTATATACTTTAAATGTTCAGAATTTATATCGGGGTAAGTATGTCGTTAATGCGTCAATTGTGGATTGCTGTGATTATTTCAGCACTGGTTGCTTTTGTTGGCAGCGTGCTCATCAGTCTATGGTCTGCTCAAACCTATTTGTCCCAGCAACTGGAAAGAAAAAACGGGGACATCGCAAACTCACTTGCATTAACGATCACGCAGTTGGACAAAAGCAAGGAAATGATAGATTTACAAGTGGCAGAATTGTTCGATACCGGCTACTACAAATCGATTTCTGTCAGCGATTCTCTTGGACGTGTCATTTCCCAACGTAAGCAGGAAAAATCCGAATCTGACGTTCCGCAATGGTTTGTTACATTTCTGCATATTGAATCCAAGCCGGGCAATGCTGACATAGGGACTGGTTGGAAAAAATATGGCTCTGTGCAAGTGGTAAGCCATAGTGAATTTGTGTATCAAACATTATGGCAGCAGTCTGAGCATTTGTTATTCTGGTTTAGTCTGGTTGGCATAGTTGTCGGATTGATTGCGATGATGGTTCTGCGTTCCATAGGTCATTCGCTTGATATGGTGGTTGATCAGGCCGGTGCCATAGGCGAAAGACGTTTGATGACGATAGCCGAACCGAAAATTATGGAGTTGAAGGCCTTGGCCCGTGCAATGAACGGGATGGTCGAGCGCATATGGCGGTTGTTTACTGAAGAAGCTACCCGCATAGAAGAATTAAGACTAAGGGTCAATTATGATCAATTGACAGGACTATCGAATCGCGATTACTTCATGTCGCATTTGAAAGCGCATCTTTCCGCTACCGAATCAGCACAAAGCGGCGTAATCATATTGATACGCCTTGCTGATTTAACTCATATCAATACGCTGTTGGGTCGGCAAGAGACTGACGAATTGTTAAAAGATATTGCAATGATCGCCAAGGAATTTGCCAAGCAGTATGAAGATGCACTTTCAGGGCGTATCAAGGGCGGTGAAATAGCCATAATGCTGCCCGGGGAAAGTGATGCGCACAAAGCAGCACAGCAGGTAGAAGCATTCCTTAAAGGCAAAATTTTGGAAAAGTGGACGCTCTTGCCGGATATTTATCGACTTGGAGCGATAAGCTTTGCACGTACAGACAGTCTGGTGGATATTTTGTCGAAGATTGATCATGCCTTGGCGGTCGCTGAAGAAATGGGTGCAAATTCAAGTTATGCGCTGCAAAGCGATGATCAATTGAATGTAATGCCGGGTGAAAAGCTTATC
>JBBQYH010000125.1:0-4576 GCA_038208855.1 Burkholderiales bacterium | reverse complement strand
AATTATGACTGGCACGACTTCATTGAAGTTTATGTAAACCTGCTATGCTGAGCCTTATGGCAAATTGTCGCATTACTTCCGTGGGTGTATAAGTGCCAGTAAAAGCATACAAATCAGTCTGGTTTCGTATCGCTGCGCCGGCTACGGCCTATTTTGTTACCGCAAAAATAGGGCTGACTCTTGCGCTGGTTGGTCATTCTGTGACCCTGTTCTGGCCTCCTTCCGGTTTGGCCCTCGCCACATTGCTCCTGTTCGGATTACGGCTATGGCCGGGTGTCTTGCTGGGCGCGCTGTTGACCAACTTCAGTGCCGGTTTGCCAATTGTGTCAGCTATCGGTATCAGCATGGGCAGTACTGTCGAGGCCTGGCTTGGGGCATATTTGTTATTGCGTCTTGTGCGTTTCGATATCGATTTGGCCAGTATGCGGGACGTGTTCAGGTTGTTTTGGTGGGGAGGTATTCTCACGCCGTTGATCAGTGCTGTGAACGGCTCGTTTTGGCTATATTGGTCCGGTAGCCTGGTCTCTTGGGAAGGTTATAAACAGACGGCTTTGTCATGGCTGATGGGTGATGCACTGGGCGTCATCATTTTTACCCCTGCCATGATTGCGCTTTTCCGTCCTATAACCTTCGAATGGACAGCGAGCTTACGCAAAATGCTACTCGGCTTGTTTGCGATACTGTTTCTGATGTGCGCACTCATTTTCTTTGATCTGGGAAAAAACCTGTTGGGGTATCAACCCAAGTCTTTTATATTGGGGCCGCTGGTAGTCTGGACCGCACTTGTCTTTAACTTGAGGGTTGTAAGCACTGTATTGCAGGTCATTTTCTACTGTGCGCTGATCGGCACATTCAACGGCATGGGAGTTTATTCGCAAGACTCGTTTGCTGACGCCGTCGATCTTTGGCTGTATATCACCCTGATCAGCGCGGTAGGTTTGACCATCCTGTCATTTAATGAGCAGCGCAGACGTGTCCAGAACAATCTGGAAAAAAGCGAACGCAACCTCAAGCGGGCTCAGCAAATTGTCAAAATGGGCAGTTGGCAATTTGATCCGAGTAAAAACAAGCTGACTTTATCCGAGGAAGCGTATGCGATATTGGGCTTGTCCAAGCACCAAACAGTAAAATTTGAAACATTGCGTGATTGCGTTCATCCTGATGATCGCAAGGCGGCTGATGAAATCTGGCAAGCGGCTTTGCACGGTACAGCGTGCGATTTCGTGCATCGCATTGATGTTGAAGGGCAGATCAAATGGGTGAGAGAGAATGCTCAAATGGAGCCAGCTATTGCGGGAAAATCCCCCGTGTTATTGGGAATATGCCGCGATATCACCAAGGACAAACAGATAGAGGAAGATTTGCGCCTTGCCGCACGGGTATTTGAAGGGAGCGGAGAAGGTATTTTGATAACCGATACGGAATTACGCATACTTTCTGTCAATAAGGCATTTACACAGGTTACCGGATATACGCTGGAAGAGGTGCGGGGCAAGAAACCGCACATTATGGCTTCCGGTAAGCATGACAGGAAATTCTACCAGGACATGTGGGACTCGATTAACAGCACAGGCTTCTGGCAGGGTGAAATCCTCGACAAGGACAAGTACGGACGCATCTATCCCAAGTTGGCATCCATCAGCGCTATTAAGGGCGAAGAGGGAACGGTTACGCATTACATGTCCATTTTTGCCGATATCAGTGCACGCAAGGAGGCAGAAAAGCATATAGAAAACCTGGCCTATTACGATGTGCTTACCGGATTGCCCAATCGCACGCTTCTGCATGACCGCCTCGGACAGTTGCTTGCAGCATCGCATCGCGACAATCAGGAGTTTGCCTTGTTGTTTTTAGATTTGGATCGTTTCAAATATGTCAATGATTCGATGGGACATGGGGTGGGCGATGAGCTGTTAAAGGCGGTGGCATTGCGTTTGCAGGGAGATATACGCGAGGGTGATACGGTTTCACGCATAGGCGGTGACGAGTTTATTGTGCTATTGCGCGATACCGATGCCGATAGTGCCGCTAGGGTGGCAGACAAGATGCTGAAAGCTCTGGAAATAACTTTTGATATTGGCGATTTGCAAATTGCCACCCATGCCAGTATCGGCATCAGTATATTTCCCGATAACGGGAATGAAGCGGATACTTTGATCAAACATGCTGATGCGGCGATGTATCGGGTCAAGGAAGAAGGCCGCAATAATTTCCAGTTCTTTACACCGGAAATGAATTTTCATGCCAATCAATTGTTTTCGATGGAAAAAGATTTGCGCTTGGCGTTGGAGAGGAATGAGTTTTTACTGTATTTTCAACCGCAACTTAGTTTGAAAAGCGGCAAATTATGCGGTGCAGAAGCCTTGATTCGCTGGCAGCATCCGAAGAATGGTTTTGTTTCGCCGGCTGACTTTATAGCGGTGGCAGAAGAAACCGGGCAGATTTTGCCGATTGGAGAATGGGTGCTGCGTAGCGCCTGTTCACAACTGGCAGCCTGGAGACAACAGGGACTACCGCTGTTCACAATGTCAGTAAATCTGTCCATCAGACAATTGCGCCAGCCCAATCTGGGACAACTGGTAGCGTCTATTCTGGCGGAAAATGGATTGCAACCTGCCGATCTGGAACTGGAAATCACCGAGGGCATCATGATGGAGGCACCGGCAGCAATGACAATTCTGAGTCAATTGCATGAATTGGGCGTAAACCTGTCCATTGATGATTTTGGCACCGGATATTCCAGCATGAGCTATCTGAAAAAATTACCCGTCAATAAACTCAAGATTGATCAGTCTTTCGTACGCGACATAATTTCAGACGAAAATGATGCATCAATCGTCCGTTCCATAATAGGATTGGGACATCAGTTCAACCTGCAAGTTATCGCAGAAGGTGTTGAAACGCTTGAGCAACTGGACTTTTTGCACTTGGGCAGTTGCGACGAAATTCAGGGTTACTATTTCAGCCGTCCGTTACCGGCACTTGAGTTTGTGCAGTTCATTAAAAGCAATCCAGCACTTGTCTAGAATTGCATAAGTTAAGATGATATAAAAATTCGTTGGCATGTCGAGTCAATATTTTGGGGATGAATTATGAAGCTTATCGAAATAAATGCCGATTTCGGCCATATAGGTACAGTGACAGGAATTGCAGAACAGAATGAGGCGGCCGACTTTCGCCTCGGTTTCAAAGGCGAAGATGGTCGTCAGATTATGCGCATCCAGATAGCAGATGATCGTGCACAATCTGTGCTGGATGCATTGCAGAAAGCCCTGGGTAAAGACCCCGCAGCGCGCATCGTAGTGTTTGGTATTGAAGCTGCTTTACCCAGACCTGCCGAAAAAGAAAGGGCCAAAGAAGATGCGGGCATCGCGATTCGCGAGAGCATGTATCAGGACATTGAAAAAAGCACACGGCTGGATATCAATTTCACCATTTTGGTCATCCTTTCTACAATTGTGGCGGCCATCGGTTTGATCGAAGATAACGTTGCCGTTGTCATTGGTGCAATGGTCATCGCCCCCTTGCTGGGCCCCAACCTGGCTCTCGCTTTGGGTACCGCCTTAGGCGACTTCAAATTGATGTGGAAAGCGACACTTACCAATGGTGCAGGCATAATGCTGTCCCTGGTAATAGCCTTTGCAATCGGCCTTATCTGGCCGGTGGATATAAAAAGCCATGAGTTGATGGCGCGCACGGATGTGGGGCTCGACTCTGTGGCACTTGCTCTGGCATCAGGTGCTGCTGCCGTGCTTTCAATTACTACCGGACTATCGAGTGTGCTGGTTGGTGTGATGGTGGCAGTGGCACTCCTTCCGCCTACTGCAGCGCTTGGACTTATGCTCGGTGCCGGTCAGTATCACTATGCAACCGGCGCTGCTTTGTTGCTGGCCGTCAACATTGTGTGCGTCAATCTTTCTGCCAAGGTTGTGTTTCTTGCCAAGGGCATAAACCCCCGCACCTGGGTCGAAAAAAGGAAAGCCAATCGCGCAATGACCATCTATATCATCATCTGGGTTGTTACCCTGCTGTTGCTGATGGGTGTAATCTATGTGCGAAGCAAGAAATAATTGTTTTGATTTTTTTATCAGCGTCATCAATTTTGAGCAAAGAAAATATTAACGATTATTCAGGAAAGGATAATGATGTCTAGCACTCCAAGCGGTGTCCGCATACTACTCATCGTAACGGTGGCAATATTTTTACTGCAAGGATTGGCCGGTGAGAATATGCTGCTCAGCATGGCGCTATGGCCTTTGCAGGAAGGTTTCAGACCATGGCAATTGCTTACTTATGCTTTCCTGCATGGCAGTGTCATGCATATTGCATTCAATATGTATGGCCTTTGGTTGTTTGGCAGTGAAATTGAAAAACTGATCGGGCGCAGAAATTTTCTCTGGCTGTATTTTGCCAGTGTCTTGACTGCCGCAGCCATGCAATTGCTGGTGATAAATTTCACAGGCAGTGTTTATCCTACGATTGGTGCATCCGGTGGCGTATTCGGTCTGTTGCTAGCCTACGGGATTTGCTTCCCCAAACGGATTATCGTATTGTTGATTCCTCCCATTCCAATGCC
>JBBQYH010000124.1:0-4751 GCA_038208855.1 Burkholderiales bacterium | reverse complement strand
CAGCAAGGTACGGAATTCCGCAATCAAAGCCGTCTTCTGTTCCGCGCTCGCCGAACGCCATGGCCTGCCTACAGCAAGTTTGGTCATATGCTCAAAATTGAAATGCGGCAAAACCTCCGCATCTATAAAAGCGAGGAGTTTCTTTTGTCCCGCTTCATTTGCATGCTTATCCTTGTTAATAATTTCAAGCACATCATGTACCGTGCTTTTAATAAGTTCATCAGGTTGCTTCATTTCTGCCAGCGCAGACATGGGGGCAACAAGCAATAATGCGGATAAAGCCAGTGAAATTATATTCATAACATCCTCTTGGTAGTGTTATTTGCCTGCTGAAGATTTTCCATCAGGCTTGCCATATATAAACTGGCCTATCATATCTTCGAGCACCATCGCAGATTGTGTCTGTTTAAATACCTCACCAGGCTTCAGCATCTGCTCATCCGCGCCCGGCAACAAAGCAATGAAATTTTCTCCCAACAAACCGGATGTCTGTATGTTTGCGAAGGTATCCTTGGGGAATTTATAACGCTTGTCTATACTTATAGTCACCTTAGCCTCATACCGCTCAGTATCGAGCCTGATATCGTTCACGCGCCCCACCAATACACCGGCACTTCTTACCGAGGCTGCTGATTTCAGCCCGCCCACATTGGTAAAGTAAGCCTCCACCTGGTAAGTTTCGGACATATTATAGGTGCTCAGATTCCCAACTTTCAGCGCAAGCACCACCAACGCGGCTATTCCTGCAACAACAAATGCGCCCACCCATAAATCTAGTGTAGTGCGTTCCATACTTAACTCCCCCGAAACATAAATGCTGTCAAAATAAAATCCAGTATCAGAATTGCCAACGACGACTCCACTACCGTCCTTGTAGTTGCCCCTGACACGCCCTCAGCCGTTGGCGGTGCGTCATACCCCTCAAAGAGAGCAATAACAGTCACAGCCACACCAAAAACAAAACTCTTGATTACACCATTTAAAATATCATGCTGAAAATCTACCGAGCTTTGCATCTGCGACCAGAACGATCCCTCGTCAACACCTATCAGCACTACACCGACCACATAACCGCCAAAAACACCCATTGCAGAAAATAGAGCGGATAGCAAAGGCATGGATATCACCCCGGCCCAGAAACGCGGAGCAACCACTCTGGAAATGGGATTGACCGCCATCATCTCCATCGCGGCAATCTGTTCTGTCGCCTTCATCAAACCAATTTCGGCAGTCATGGCCGAACCGGCGCGACTGGCAAACAATAATGCCGCCAGCACCGGACCCAACTCGCGCACCAGGCTCAGTGCAACCAGAGAACCCAGTGCAGATTCGGATCCATAACGCTTCAGCGTTTCATAACCCTGCAATCCCAGTACCATACCGACAAACATGCCTGCCACCAGAATAATAATTAGTGACATCACGCCACTGGAAAACATTTCCCTCACAATCAAACGGAAACGGCGGAAACTAATGCCTGAATATAGCAGCGTCATAACAAAGAAGCGACTGGCATAACCGAGTCTCCACACTGCATTTACAGTGCGATTACCAACAAGTTTTATACTTTTAACTACAGGCATCAGGCCTCCACTCCTAAATCCGTTTTATAGTCTCCACCGGGATAGTGGAAAGGAACAGGGCCATCGATTTCGCCATTAACAAATTGGCGCACATACGGCTTATCCGAGGCGCGAATTTCATCCGGCGTACCCTCGGCTACTATAACTCCGCTATCGATAAAATAATTGTAATCGACAATTTTTAACGACTCCTGCACGTCATGAGTCACGATCACCGAAGTAGCGCCAAGCGCATCATTCAAGCGTCTGATCAAATTCCCCACCACAGACAAGGAGATCGGATCCAGGCCGGCAAATGGTTCATCATATAATATCAGCATCGGATCCAGAGCCACTGTACGTGCCAGCGCAACGCGTCTGGCCATACCACCGGAAAGTTCGGCAGGCATCAATGCATGCGTCGCCCTCAAACCCACCGCATGCAATTTCATCATCACCAGATCATGGATAATTTCTTCAGGCAAATCCGTGTGCTCCCGCATCTGAAAAGCAACGTTATCAAATACCGACATATCGGTAAACAGGGCACCAAACTGAAACAGCACACCCATTTTCCTACGCATCTCGTACAAGCCCCGCTGGCTCAGCTCATGTATTATTTGGCCGTCTATCTTTACATGCCCTCTGGTTGGTTTCAAGGCCCCGCCAATCAGGCGAAACAAAGTGGTTTTCCCACAACCGCTACCGCCCATGACGGCAATAACCTTACCCCTAGGCAAAGTCATATTGATACCTTTCAGGATGGGACGATTATCATAGGAAAAATTGACGTCACGTATTTCAACCAGTGCTTGCGAAGATGTCACTCATAAAGCCCGCTAGTTTTCGAAGTTTGCATTCTAAACTACGCAATCATCAATCACAACAATAACAAGCTGCTTGAGCTTACTGCGATTGCGGGCTATTCTTCGCCTGCTTGTATCAAAATCAACCCAGGAAAATCTTGAATCCCAGCCTATTACTACCTTGCCTGATTATCGTAGATGACGACCCGCTCATCCGCGACTCATTACGTCTGGCTCTTTCCGGTAGTTTTGAGGTACACGCAGCAGAAAACCGCACCCAAGCCATAAAACAGCTGCGTAGCATGGCTATTCCACCACAGTTGGCTTTGGTCGACCTGGGTTTGCCGCCAACACCACACCGTCCCAATGAAGGCTTCCGCCTAATTTCAGAATTGCTGGCACACTCACCCGACATCAAAATCATCGTTTTATCTGGCCAGGATGGGGAAAGCAATGCAAGACACGCACGCACCCTGGGGGCAACCGACTTCATTGCAAAACCATGCTCTCCTGAAAATATCAGAACCCAATTGCAAAATGCCTTGCTGATACAAAGTACCGAACTGGGCCACACCAATAACGATCTGGATAACCTGGGCATCATCGGGCAGAGCCCGCCTATACAGGCGATGCGCAAGCAAATTGCACTGTATGCAACCACCCCGTTCCCAGTGCTGATCGAGGGTGAATCAGGCAGCGGAAAAGAACTGATAGCCGCTGCAATACAAAGACTGACCCCCAATAACAAAGCGCCATTTCTAATCTTCAATTGCGCGGCAATCTCGCCCAATCTGATTGCCTCCACCCTGTTTGGACATGCAAAGGGATCCTTCACCGGCGCAAACCAGGCGCAAAGCGGTTTTTTTGAGGATGCCGCGGAAGGCACGCTGTTTCTTGATGAAATTGGCGAGCTGCCACAGGATTTACAGGCCAACCTGTTGCGCGTGCTGGAAAACGGCGAATATCAGCGTGTTGGAGAAACGGCTACGCGAAAAAGCCGCGCACGCATCCTGGCGGCAACTAACCGTGACTTGCGCGAAGAAGTGCATGCAGGAAATTTCCGCACCGACCTATATCACCGCTTAAGCGTATTTAAAATCCATGTCCCCCCTTTGCGCGAATTGGGTGAGGATAAATTTCTGTTGCTTAATCATTTCCGGAACATATATGCAACAGAAATAAAACGCACCCCATTTGAACTTCAAATAGACGCGCAAGAACTTTGGACTAGCTACCCGTTCCCCGGGAATACGCGGGAGCTGCGCAATATCACCATACGCCTGATCACCAAATATCCGGGACTTGATGTAAGCGCCAAACAACTGGCAGCGGAGCTTGACTTGCCGCAAAACGAGTCAAAAATTAACGGTCCGAACCCGTTGACACTTGCCCGACAGACGTTGCAACAAGCAGATCAATTTAACTTGGATTATCTTTTGCAAGAACAAACCGCCCTATATATCCAGGCTGCAATGGAATTGACGAACGATAACATCAGCGAAGCAGCCAAACTACTGGGCATGAATCGAACTACGTTATATAGTCGCATGGAATCACTGCAAAAAAATCAAAAAATCACAAGTCCATAACAAGATCGCAGATACTGAAAATTAGCTTACTAACGAGCACGCTTTAATACGAGTCAAGCGCCACAATTGACCATCAATCGCTTAACAAGGGAAAAAACAACATGTTCAATTGCCACAATCAGGACGCCCAATAATGTATTTGGAATATTTTGGGCTAAATGAGCCACCATTTAAAATAACTCCGGTCACTGATTTTTTCTTCCCCGGAGCCAATCGGGCAGAAATTCTTGATGCGCTACTTTATGCAATCAGCGAAAGCGAAGGAATCATCAAGATCACAGGCGAAGTAGGCAGCGGGAAAACCATGTTATGCCGCATGCTGCTTGAACGCTTTACAGACAAAATTGAAGCTGTTTATCTGGCAAACCCCAGCCTGTCGCGCGAAGAAATGTTATATGCCATCGCCGACGGACTCAATCTCAATCTTGAAGGACAGCGCGTCAATGTCATTCTGCAAACGCTGCAAAATCATCTAGAAAAAAAAATCACCGAAGGCAAACGTGTCGTCATCCTGGTGGATGAAGCACACGCCATGCCACTGGAGACCCTGGAAGAGTTGCGTTTGCTTTACAACCTGCAGGTTGGGGATCACAAGCTGATGCATATCGTGCTGTTTGGACAACCGGAACTGAATGACAAGCTGAATCAGCCCAATATGCGCCAGCTCAAGGATCGCATCATTCACCATTTTTCCATGCTGCCCCTGTCACAAAATATCATAGAATCCTATTTGCTGTTTCGTATGCGCGCAGCGGGCTATCGCGGCCCCTCCCCGTTTACCGCCCCTGCTGCCA
>JBBQYH010000123.1:0-4852 GCA_038208855.1 Burkholderiales bacterium | reverse complement strand
GGTAGAAAATGTGGAAGCCAGTTTGGAATATACGACACAGTCAGGTACTGCCTGGGATGCGGTTAGTGGCGCTGAACCGGCCGGCAAGACAGTGACTACCTTGATGTTGCAAGCCATGTTCTAAGCTACCCGTATATTTCCCGGTGTAATTCCACCGGGTGCTTGCAATCTGGCAAATTATCTCGATTGTTCAGGTGTTCTAATTTTGTGAACATCAGATTACGAGATGCTGATTTTAGAGAGCGCAGGGCCGAGCTCAGAGTCACCCAGAACGAAAATGGCGAGCGCAGTGTAGTGCTCAAGTTGTTTCGGACGCCTCAATAAGTTCTCTTGCTGCCATCTTGCTTTCGTAAATCACGGGCGATATGAAACTCTGGAGTCACGTCTTGTCTTTTGACTGACACCAGAATTCATGACCATCAATTTCAGGCGCGTCCCTTCTCTTTCTTCACTGCCTCCACCGCACACTTCCCAAGCCTCTCCACCATTTGTACGTAACATGTCCAAGTTGTAAAAATTGTGAAGCAGACAATAAATCTGTCAGTTATCATGAATTTGCTCGCTTGCAAATATTCAATGTGGCTGTGCGGCTGGCTGTCTGAATCGCTATTTATACATTGCTTCGTTTTCATGGAAAGGGGATTGCCATGGTATTCAAGTTCAAGGCAGGGTTCGTTCATCCGTTGCAGCAGTATTTCTGCTGGAAATCAATTTCAATTTTAATGGTGGTGTTGGCACTGCAGGGGTGTGTAGGCACCATTTCGCCGCAAAATATTACGTGTATATTTTTTAGTGATTTATCAAATAGGCCAGATGTGAGATGCGACGGTCTGGATGTAAGTGAGCATAAGCTTTGCACAGCTGAACTTCAGGCAAGCTTGCGCTTCGCGGAGATCGGCAAAGAGATCATGATATTTCCGGATGGCCAGGGCACATGCAAGCAGGCCACGGTTGATTTTGGCGATGGCACGCCGCCTTCAGTATTTACGAATCAAACAGTTGACCATAATTTAACATGGAAAATTACGCACACTTACAACGGTTGGCCCGGCAAGAAGCTGGTTCGCGTAAAAGGCGAGTTGGGTTGTCTCGGTGATGTAAGCAAGGAAATTTCGGTCGGTATAGGCGCTAAAGGTCGCGAGGATTTTAATCTGGGTTTGTGCTTTGGTCCTTGTGTTGCGCCTACACCTGCCACCATGGTATGCAATGTGGTGACGCCGCCCATGCCGCCGATTCGCAAGGGCAGCGGAGTGAGGATAGAGACAGACGGCAAGAAGATCGATTATGGTTCCAGTCACATTTTCGATGCGGGCGGAGATCCGGCATCACCCACTTCACCTCGCGGTTATCTCTTTCAGCAGCGGCGCAAGTTTTCGCTGGTGTATCGCATAGGCGGACAAGATATCCAGGGTGAAGCCGGCAAGGTGGTATTTATCGCGAACAATACCGCGCCGCTTGAGGTATGTACGAATGATAATCCTGCCTATCTGGCAGACAATATAGGTGGCATGCTGCTCACCATTACGGTGAATGAACGTAGCGCAGAGTAACTTTTGCAGGGAATCAGGATGCAGTGTGCTGAGCGGGTCGCCTGCAAGAGGGAATAGCGTCAGGATTTTTCTATTGCATGAGACAATATTAATTACATCTCAGTTTAACTGTTACAGATCGGCATTTGAAGAAATCACTATTAGTGATTGACCTGCATCTGATGAATAAAAATGGTTATCGAGTCGGCGTTGCAATTAAGTTTGATTTGGAGTAAAAAAGCAGGGCTTTACGTGGTTTGGTTGCAGTGGTTACGAATATCTTAACTATATTAGGAGGCTATATGGGTGACGATGGGGATAACGGTAGCAACACAGGTAATGCTTTTGGGCCAATTTTTTGGGTTATTTCAGTCGCAATTGCGATAGCAGTGATCGCAGCTGCGGTTGTAGCGATAGCGTCTTCAGGGACGCCGCCGGCACCAACAGATGCCAAGCAATGCTCAACTTCTTGCGCTGTGTTTGTAAAGCTGGAATGTCCCGGTGACCGGGTTATGGGCACGTGTTTTGGGATCTCTGCGTGTGAAGCTCCACTTCACGCATGTGGAACGAACCCTTAAACTTGCAACACCGCTTGCCGATAGATTCTATCGTTTTAAAAGTGAATAAGTGAGAGAATTTCTGCTTGCTTTACTAGAGGCAAGGAGGTGCTTGAGGGAAGTGAAGCTGATTAAAAAGCGACTAGCAAGTCGCTTTTTTTATTGAATCTAAAGAGGTCAGAACAGAGATAGCAACGATCAATGAGGGCGTTAAAAGTAAACGAAGCTGCTCCAATTTAATTGAAGTGTTGGGTTTACATTGGCAAAAGCGCTAACAATTTAAGTTGATACATTCTCAATATAGGAGCGCCCTGCGACGAATATTGCTATGCTGTGAGCATTAACTTCTTTTAATTTGTAACACATTGATTATATTTAATTATTTTCGTATTTGCCGGCAAGTTATTCGTATGCGTAAGTAAATGTAGCGTAGATATTTTTAACAATAAAAACGAAAGGGGCGCATGAAAACCTGTCTGTTACAACAAATATCGGCGTTTATATTATTGTTTGCAACCTCATCTTTTATACAGGCAGCTGAGAGCGATGCGGTACAAGAAACTGCTGCGCGTGTATCGGCAAAAACTTCTCATGTAATTGATCCGGATGGTGGTACAGAAAGCTGGGAAGCGGATGCAGAGGGTATATCTGTGAACCTGGCCCAGATTGTTCCGGATAGGGCGCGCGGATTTTTTGCGGCACGCGGTTTTACTAAAGAGGCGGCCGAGAAGTATGCCCATTCTTGCACCTTTGAAACGGTGGTGCGCAATGAGGGCGACACGGCGATTGACTTGCATGTGGCCGACTGGCGTGCGCTGGTAAACCAGCAGGCAGTCAAGCCCATGCTGGAGCCAGCGTGGCAATCAGAATGGGAGCAGATGAAGTTAAGCCAGGCTGCGCGGATTGCATTTCGCTGGTCGCAATTTCCATTGCAGCAACATTTTGAAAAGGGCGATTGGGGACAGGGCATGACTACCTACCCGCTGCCGCATGGTGCGTGTTTTGATCTTGCTTTTAGTTGGACAGAGAATGGCAAGTCCAGGAGCGGAATAATTAAAGGAGTATGTTGTGCACAAGATAAGTAAATCCATAATGATGATTTCAGCGCTGCTGTTAGCCTTGGCAGTCGGTACAGCCGCTGCTGCCGAACAGCAGGGCCTGACTGCGCTGGCGGCTAAACCCGCTGCAAAAAATATCACGCTTAAGGATATGGACAATAAAACCTGGAACCTGGCCGATTTGAAAGGCAAGGTTATACTGGTTAATTTCTGGGCAACCTGGTGTCCACCGTGCCGGGCCGAGCTGCCTTCGCTAGAGCGTTTATGGCTGCAGTTGAATAAACAAGATTTTGTGGTGCTGGCAATCAACGCAGGCGAGAGCGCCGATACCATCTTCCCCTTTACCGGCTTGCTGGAACCTGCACCTACTTTCCCTATTTTGCTGGACCTTGATTCCGCCGTGCTCAACGCGTGGCCGGTAATGGGATTGCCTACAACTTTCATCATTGATCGCCAGGGCAGAATTGCCTATCGCGCCGTGGGCGGCCGTGAGTTTGATGATCCTGCTCTGGTGAAACAAATAAGCGAGTTGTTGCAGCATAAACTCTAATATCGGGAAACAGAGAACGTGTCTATCAAGCAGACACTGCATGATTATAATTTCAAGATGAATTGAAACATTGTAGTCAATTTAATAATGTGACTGCTGGATAATCAAACCACTGGAGGTGGCCATGATTGATAAGGCATTTTCTGATCAATTTGCGACAGACTGGATTGAGGCTTGGAATGCGCACGTTCTCGATCGTGTTCTGTCGCATTACTCGGAAGATTTCAAGATATCATCACCAATAATTATTAAAATGGTGGGCGAAACATCAGGCACGTTAAGAACCAAAGATAAATTCGGTGCTTATTCGGCCAAGGCGCTGCAACTGATATGCATTTTGAGTTGCAGACCACGCTTATTGGTGTAAATGGCATATCCCTTTACTACAAAGATACACGCGGTCCATCGGCCGAGGTTTTTCATTTCTAACCTGAGGGCAAGGTTGAAAACTTTTGCACATTTTGCTTAAAATCTCAAAAGTGTGGCATCAAAATATTTATTATTGCAGCGTTGGTGTAAATAATAATTCAATTTCGTCTCATTAAATTCTTGAATGTATAAGCCATACAATAGCTTGACCTGATACTTCAGTGTATTTGATTCCTCGATGAAACCCTGGCACTCCTGGCAGGTATTTTTTTATCCTCAGGGTTATCTCGAAACTAAAATCTACTGGGTGCAGTATCAGTTTTCAGCTAGCAAAGATAAACAGAAGCAAAGTTGAAGTAATAGTGTAATGTTGCTTGGCAAGATTAAATGTCCATATTATTAGATGCTAATTTAGCTGGTTCGATTTGTTCAATCTTTTGATCAGTCGGTCAAGGAGGGGTAGGTTATGAAAAATATTTTGCTTGGTTTGCTATCGTTATTTATTCTTGCTTGTTCATCGCAAACTATTGCCGCGGAAGTAAACGGTACAGGCAGTATGATCCCGGGTCCGTTGATTAATGTATGGGGTGATGCTTATACGCTACGTACACCGGGTGCCGTTATCAAATATAAAGGCAGTAATCCTGCTGCGGGAATTCAGAGTCTGTTGAAAAAAGAAGTTGATTTCAGCAGTATCGATATGCCCATGAGCTTGGCCGATTTAAAGAAAAATGGATTGATTCAGTTTCCATTTGCGTTGGGGGGCGTGGCGCCAGTTGTGAATCTGCC
>JBBQYH010000122.1:0-4866 GCA_038208855.1 Burkholderiales bacterium | reverse complement strand
GTAATCAGGGTATAGCGCGGGCCGCATTGTGTGCAGTTGATGAAGGGATAGCGATAACGTCGATCCTGCGGCGACAACATTTCGCGGCGGCAGTCTTCGCACAGAAAATAATCGGGAGGGAGATGAATCTGTGCATCGGCTGAAATTTCACTTGATATGATCTCGAAATGCTTCAGCGCCAGCGGTGATATTTTTTCAATGCCGAGAATTTGTGCTTGTGCCAACGGCGGCTGTTCGGCAAGCAGCGCCTGGGAAAATTGATCGAGCACGGATGAGTCTCCTTCGGCTTCGATCATTACCTGACCCGACAGATTCTGCACACGCCCCGTGAGTTCAAAGTGTTGCGCCAATCGATACACAAAGGGGCGAAATCCGACGCCCTGAACTCTTCCCGTCAATAGCCAACGCCTTGCTTCAGGCATCAACTTCAGCATTCGTGCGGATGCCGCTGGCCCACCAGATACGGCATGCGCCTTCATCCGACACCATGCACGGACCGATGGGATTTTTCGGGATGCAGGCGCGTCCATACAGTTTGCATTCGTTGGGTTTTATTTTGCCCAGCACCACACGAGCACAGTCGCAGCCTGGTGGCATCTGGCCGGCACGTTTGCGACCTGCCGCATCGAATTCGGGATACCGCAGCCGTGCATCATGGGCAGAAAAATCGGGATTGATTGCAAAGCCGGAAGCGGGAATCACACCGATGCCGCGCCAGTTTGCATCGTTCACATGCAGCGCTTGCAGCAGTTGCTTTTGCGCTGCCGGATTGCCGCCGGAGCGCACCAGCTCGGGATAGCAATTATCGAGAAAGCGTTCGCCCTGCAGCAACTGGCGCAGCACCGAATACATGGCGGCGAGCAATGACACCGGCGTGAAACCGGCCACCGCAGCGGGTATGCCATGCTTCTCGACCACAAAATTCCATTCTTCCGGCCCCATCACGGTGGACACATGGCCGGGTGCTACCAGAGCATCGAAGCCCGGCTCGCCGGAATCAAGCAGCATTGCCACAGCAGGCCAGGTAAGGCGGCCGGACAACAACAGCAACAGATTTTCCGGCATGCCTTCCAGCATCATCGCGGCTACTGGTGCGGTGGTAGTTTCGAAGCCGGCGGCAAAAAACACCACCTGCTTATGTGGATTTTCCTGTGCAATTTTCACCGCTTCGCGCGGGCTTGCGATGGGGCGCACATCGGCACCTGCTGCCTTCGCTTGCTCCAGTGAACGAATCTCTTTCTTGGGCACGTTCACCGGCACGCGCAGCATATCGCCAAAAGCCACCAGTATCACATCAGCATGCAGTGCAAGCTGGATCGCCTGATACACGTCTTCTTCAGGACACACGCATACCGGGCAGCCGGGTCCGGCAATCAGTTCGATGTTTTGCGGCAACGCACTGCGCAAGCCGGCCATCGATATGGAGCGCTCATGTCCACCACACACATTCATGATGCGTAGCGGCTTATCCAGCGGCAGCGCGCGAATTTTTTCCAGCCATGCCTGTGCATCAAGCATTGGCATCCACCACCGCCAGCATTTCGTCGAATAGCTCCCAGGACGAACGCGCTTCCTGTTCGGTCATCACCTGTATCGCGTAACCGACATGCACCATCACATAGTCACCAATCGCCACCGGTTCACCCTGCAGCATGAACAGGCTCACCTCGCGCGACACGCCCTTGGCTGTGCAGTGTGCGTTGTAGCCGTCAATCTCGATAATTTGCATGGGGATGGCCAGACACATATTCAAACTCCCGGTTAAATTCACTTGCAGCATAGTGGATGTAAATGTGTTTGTGTATTCAAATTTCATTATTAATAAAGATAAAAATTACAAGTTTCTCGTTTTGACGTTGCCTTTACATAATGCAAGTGTATAGTAGCTATGAAACGAACATGGTCAATATAAGGATATTCAGGATATTTCATATTCTTTTTTGCACTTTTCTATTCACCATGGTTGTATGGGTTTTCGCAAGTTAATATAAATGCCAAATGCCATGAATATTCGTCAGAACATATTGATTATGGGAATAGGTAACAGTTTGTTACGCGACGAAGGCGCGGGAATTCATGCTCTGAATCAATTGAGACCATTGCTGGATAATCGCGATGACATCACCTTTCTGGACGGCGGCACATTGAGCTTTACGCTAGCCGGCGCCATTGCTGACGCTACACATCTTATCGTGCTGGATGCGGCGCAACTCGATGCACAACCCGGCTTTTCCCGAGTCTTTGAAGGCGCCAACATGGACACTTTCATCGGCAGCAACCGCAAGCACAGTGTGCACGAAGTGAGCCTGATCGACCTTCTTGCCGTTGCCTTGTTGAGCGATCATCTACCTCAACAACGCGCGCTCATCGGCATACAACCGGGTGAGATAGACTGGGGCGAATATCCTTCGCCTGAAGTAGCAGCTGCCATGCCGCATATCTGCAAGCAAACCATGAAAGTAATCGAGGATTGGCATTTATGAGCCTGCCGGGAGTAAGACTGCGGGATATTTCAATCAAGGTTGAAAATAACGACACGTCTTCGATCGGCAATATATCTGCGCTAATGGTTGAAATTGCCACGCTCCTGGAAAAATTTATTGCCACAGGCGCAACTGCGCAAATCGACCTAAAAAGTCTGCCTTTGGGGCAGCATGAATATGTAATGCTGCGTGATACTCTCGGTAGCGGTGAAGTCTCTGCTCGCCTTGACGCAATCGGTCTTTCAGAAATTAACGAAACTAAATATCCTGGTGTGTGGTGGGCAACCCATCACAACATTGAAGGCGATATCGTCGCCGACCTGATCGAGATTACAAACTGCCCCGCCATACTGGCAAGCCAGCCTCAAGACATGAAAAAAGGTCTGCAAAACTTGCAAGCGGCCATACCGTCAGATATAAATTATTAAATATAATCAATATGTTAAATTTTTATAGAAAAGCCATGTATATCTAAACAATTGCAACAAGGAGGCATCATGAAAGAACATGAAACTTTAGAAGAGAGGCTTACGCAGCAAGGCATCAGCCGTCGATCTTTTCTCAAATTCTGCACTGCAATGGCATCACTGATGGCTTTGCCTCCTTCTACCGCAACGGCAATTGCCGCTGCACTTTCTCAGGCAAAACGTCCTTCGGTAATCTGGCTGTCATTCCAGGAGTGCACGGGTTGCACAGAATCACTTACCCGCTCACATTCACCTACACTGGAAAGCCTGATCTTTGACATGATCTCGCTGGACTATCATCACACGCTACAGGCAGCTTCCGGTTTCGCAGCAGAGAAATCACGTGATGATGCCATGCGTGATTACTATGGAAAATATCTGTTGATAGTAGACGGTTCCATTCCCACCAAGGATAACGGTATTTATTCCACCATTGCCGGCCGCACCAACCTCGACATGCTGCACGAAGCTGCGAAAGGTGCAGCAGCCATTGTGGCAGTTGGAACATGTTCATCATTCGGCGGACTGCCAATGGCACACCCAAATCCTACAGGCGCGGTACCTGTATCTGCACTGATCAAGGATAAGCCCATCATAAATATTTCAGGCTGTCCGCCAATTCCTGCCGTCATTACAGGCGTGTTAGCACAATATTTAACATTCGGCTCCTTGCCTGACCTGGACGAACTGGGTCGTCCAAAATCTTTCTATGGCGAAACCATTCATGATCGCTGCTATCGCCGCCCCTTTTATGACCAGGGAAAATTTGCCAAGACCTTTGACGATGAAGGCGCGCGTAATGGCTGGTGCCTTTATGAGCTGGGCTGTAAAGGTCCGACTACCCACAATGCCTGCGCCACCACCAAATGGAATGGCGGCACCAGCTTTCCTATCGAGTCTGGTCACGGCTGTCTGGGTTGCTCGGAGCCCAATTTCTGGGACGGTGGCAGCTTCTACACTCCGCTCGCTGCACCGACTGCGGACATCAGCACGATTGCCGCAACAGCTGCAGTTATCGGTGCCGGTGCCGCAATTGCCCTGAGTGTCACAGACCGCAACAGGAAAAAAAATGCGCAACAGGCGCATGAAAAACTGACCGTCAAAGACCTGACTTGATGAGGACATTGCCATGAACCCTGAAGAACTGTTGTATTGGTTGCGCGGAACGGGGCTGCAGATTGCAGCAAGTGTGTTTGTACTGGGCATGATTTACCGCGTGCTGTATCCGCTGCTGCTGGGCCGCAAAAAAAATCTGGCTGAACCGCGCGGTACGGAATGGGGACCGGGACTGCGCACGATATGGCGTCGTTCATATGCGCTGCCAGAATTGAGTCCCCGCGGCAAACTTACCGTGATCGCCGGTTATATTTTTCACTTGGGCTTTTTTATCACGCTGTTCTTTCTTAGCCAACACATCGTCATGTTCCGCGGCATATTGGGATTTGGCTGGCTTGCACTGCCACGCAGCGTGATCGATATTTCGGCAATACTCGCTCTCGCCGCACTTGTCGCGTTACTGGTACACCGTTTTATGGATCCGGTGAAACGCATGCTTTCCGGCTTCGAGGATTATCTGAGCTGGTTGCTTACCTTTTTGCCATTGCTCACCGGTTTCATGCTGCTGCGCCAAATCGGCTTTGACTATATTTACTTGCTCATTATGCACATTAGCAGCATTGAACTGCTGTTGATTGCCATTCCCTTTACCAAGCTCGCACACATGCTCACCACCTTCAGTGCACGCTGGTACAACGGCGCGATGGCCGGATACAAGGGGGTCAAGGCATGACTACTTCTATACAACGAGGCATCAACAGCTTGGTCGAGCAGATCGACGGGCCGATCGCAACCTTTTTTTCATCCTGTGTGCATTGCGGCATGTGCGCCGATGCCTGTCTGTTCTATACCGAAACGCA
>JBBQYH010000121.1:0-4994 GCA_038208855.1 Burkholderiales bacterium | reverse complement strand
ATGAGTTGATCGAATGGTGCTCGGAACAGGCCATGGGCCAGGGTGCGGAAGATTTTATCGGAACACAGGGCGACCCTTGGGATACGCAGTCTGTCATGTTTTTTGCCTTCATAGGCGCATGTACTGCGCTGTTATTTCTGTCGGGATTGCAAGATCGTCAGATGTTAAAATTAAGCAGGAAAAGCTGATTTATATATAGAAAAATATGACAATTGAAATTCCAAAAGACAAGCGCAATGAAGTAATCGCTTCACTGCAGCGCTACTTTGAAGCAAACATGGAGGAGAAAATCGGCAATATGACCGCCGATGTCCTGCTTGATTTTCTGCTGCAAGAGTTGGGGCCGGTGATCTACAACAAGGCGGTTGCAGATGTGCAGGCGCGTCTGCAGGCCAGAATCATGGAGGTTGATGTGGAAGTGTACGAGGAGGAATTTCAGTATTGGGACAAGCAGGATCGTAAACGTAAAAAGTAACGTTATCGTTATCATTTTTGAACAGTCAACAGGTAATTTTTTACATGGAATACACGTTTTTCAGCAACGCATTGCGCGCGCGATTTATAAGCCATGCATCAGAAATGGGTGTGGCAACCCAGGTCAGGGATGATGCCATGGAAGGTAGTGTGGTTGCATTGTCCGATGATCTTGACGATGAGCAGATGGACAACCTTGAGCAGGTATACGATACTTTGATGGATGAGCAAATGCTGCTGGCCGAAAGCGAGGATGGCTGGGTAACGCACAAGGTGATGGGCGTCAATATCAGCCGTGCAGACGGCAGAACACAGGCTATAAGGTTGCAAGGTGAAGTGGCGCGCAGGCTTGTTGAACATTTTACACCTGTGGAAATTCATGAACTTGTACAAGAAATTGCGCAAAATATTGATCAGCCTGTTTTCGGGCCGATATGCAAAAAGTAATTAAAATATAACAACTCGATCGGGTGCAAGACTTAGTAAAATTTCAAAAAAATATATATAACTAAAGCAGAAGAGTAAATATTTTGCGTTTTATCTAAAACGACTTGCGTGATGAAAACTGCTAAGTAGTTTCAATATCTTCCTCGTACTCTCAAACAATATTGTGTTCTCCAAGTTCCAATTCAAACTCCGCGCCGTCATCCTGCCCCAGAGTCTTTACCAGATACGGCATCACTTCTTTCAACTCATCGTGCAAAATCCAGGGCGGGTTGAGGATGAACATGCCGCTGCCGTGCATGCCATAACCTTCGTCGCTGGGCGTCTGTACGCTGAGGCTCACATGCAGCCAACTCTTTACCGGTAACTGTTTGAGTTGCTCGGGCAGTTGTCTGGCCTCCATGCGTTGCAACAGTGGATACCACACGGCATATACGCCATTGGCAAATCGCTTCAGCCCTTCCTGCAGGGCAGTAATGACACGCTGGTAATCCTGTTTGTCTTCATAGGGCGGGTCTATCAGTATCAGCGCACGGCGCGGCGGAGGAGGGAGCAAGGACTTGAGTGCGCCGAAGCCATCCGCTTTTTGCAGTAATACACGGCTGCCGTAGGCGGCAAAATTTTCATGCAGGATGTCGAAATCAGAAGGGTGCAATTCAAACAGGCGCAATCTGTCCTGTTCGCGTATCAGTTCCAGCGCCAGCAGCGGTGAACCCGGATACAGTTTCATCTGTCCGTCCGCATTGAGATGTTTTATAAGGTCTACATATTTTGCCAGCGGTGCGGGCAAATCCTGGCGGTTCCAGAGGCGCGCAATGCCGCTTTCATATTCTGCATTCTGTGTGGCATAGCCGCTATCCAGCGCATAGCAACCCGCGCCGGCATGGGTGTCTATATACCAGAAAGGTTTGTCTTTTTGTGCCAGATATTGCAGGAGTTGCACTTCAATAAAATGTTTCAGCACATCGGCATGGTTGCCGGCATGAAAGGCGTGGCGATAGCTCAGCATGAGTCTTGAGGAGTGTTAAATAAAGATTGTGACATTATAGCGATTGGCAATAAATGGATAGCGGATTATGCAATTTATGATGTGTAATTGCAGCGCAATGTGGTAAATTCGATACCATGCTTACACATCCAAATATCGATCCCGTCGCCATCCATCTCGGCCCCCTGGCCGTGCATTGGTATGGTCTTATGTATCTGCTGGGCTTTACCCTTTTTTTGCTATTGGGAAAATACCGCTTGCGCAAGCTCAATCGTCCCGGCTGGAATGATACGCTGCTTGATGATTTACTGTTTTACGGCGTGCTAGGCGTGGTGTTCGGAGGCAGGCTGGGCGAGGTGCTGTTTTACCAGCCCGGCTATTATTCTTCACATCCGTTGCAGATTCTGGCGGTGTGGAACGGCGGTATGTCTTTCCACGGCGGTTTTATCGGGGTGATGGTAGCGATGGCCATCTTTGCACGGCAGCGCAAAATAGTATGGTTGCAACTGATGGATTTTATCGCACCGCTGGTTCCTTTGGGTTTGGGTGCGGGGCGTATAGGTAATTTCATCAACAGCGAATTGTGGGGCAAACCCACCGATTTACCATGGGGTATGGTGTTCCCCAATGTGGATAATTTGCCGCGCCATCCTTCGCAACTGTATGAGTTCGCTCTCGAAGGGCTGGCGTTGTTCGCCTTACTGTGGCTCTATTCAGCCAAACCCCGCCCGGTGGGCGCCGTTTCCGGATTGTTTCTGATCGGCTACGGTAGTTTCCGTTTCATCGGCGAATTTGCGCGAACTCCGGACGACGGGATTTTCGGTTTGATGACTTTTGGTGTCAGCATGGGACAGTGGTTGAGCCTGCCCATGGTACTCGCGGGTGTAGTTATGATTTGGTGGGCATATCGTAAAGCGGCAGTACTTAAATAGAAGACCTCAATAATTCGGTTTGATCAATAGAAAATTTAGTCATTTCCCCACGGAATTGATCAGGCACTTTATGGGATACACACACAGCCAGTGTGCTGTGTAGTCTGGAGATCTGAAATGTTAGATCAAAAAGAAATCCAAAAAAAAATCCCGCTATTGATTGCGACAGCCCTGCTGCTGATTATCCTGTCTATCATTGGCTTTGGCGTAGTCGTTATATCCAGAATGAACAGCCTGCAGGCCAATTTTCAGCTGGTCTACGCGCACGCATCCATGGTCAGCAAGGCAGGCCATGTGGCGCATGTAACACTGACGCAAATGCACAATCTAATGCTGGGCATCGTTCTGCAAAAGGATGCCGCTCTGCTCAGGGAGCAGGAACGGAATATATTGATGCTGGACAACAATCTGCGCGTTTACATAAAGTTGGTCAATACAGAGTTCCAAGGTGTTCCGGAAAAAACTTCCTCGTTTGAGCATTTGCTCGATGATTGGAAGGAGAAGAGGAGACAGATGCTGGATCTGATACATGACGGGCAGCGTGACCAGGCATTAAGTATGGCCAGAAACAAAAGTATTGATATTTACAGGCAATTGGAACTGGATCTGGGCGATGTTGTCACTTCCACCCAGAAATATATTGATACCCTGGAGCAAGAAGCAAGGACACAAGCTGCTGACATCATTTATTTTGTAAAACTGTATCTTGGCGTATTGGCAATATCCAGCATCTTTCTTGTCGGTGTGGTGATAAGCAAAGTAAGCAGCATACTTGCGCTTGGCAATCGTAGCGCCAAAAAACTTCATGAGAATGAAGAACGCCTTAAGCTTGCATTATCAGGGGCAGATGAGGCAACCTGGGACCTGGATATTCCCACGGGAAAACTGAATTTTGATGCACAATGGGGCAGAATGCTGGGCTATACAAATGCCAGCGAGAGACCCCATTACGTTAATGACTGGGTCAAGCTGATACATGCAGAAGACAAGAAGCGTGTACTCAAGGCCATGTCTGACCATGTTGAAGGCCTGCTGCCGGAATACAAAGCGGAATATCGCATACGCTCAAGCATAGGCGCCATAAAATGGGTGGCAGGACACGGCAAGGCTGTCAGCCGCGACCGTGCAGGCAAGGCGCTGCGCATCGTTGGTATTACCCGTGACATCACCAAAAAGAAACAGGCTGAAGAAACGATGTGGATGATGGCGCATACCGATTATCTTACCGGGCTGCCCAACAGGGCCATGCTGTATGACCGTCTGAAGCAATCCATTGCCAATGCAAAACGTCATGACAAAAAACTGGCCGTACTGTTTATGGATCTGGATGGATTCAAGGTAATCAACGACCAATTCGGCCATGATGCCGGCGATGAATTGTTGCGCGAAGTGGCCAAGCGTGCTGTAAATATCATACGCGTAGAGGATACGGTTGCGCGTACAGGCGGTGATGAATTCATTTTTATTTTGAACGAGGTCTCGGGTAGGGAAAACGTCGCAATAGTCGCTGATAAAATAATCAATGCTATTGCCGAGCCGTTTAATATCCACGAAAAAATCTGCACGATAGGTTGCAGCATAGGCATAGCCATCTACCCGGAAGATGGCATGGACAAGGAAAATCTCATTACAAAATCCGATAATGCGATGTACGAGGCAAAATCCAAGGGTAAAGGAAATTACCAATTCTCCTCAATCGCATGAATTGAGTAAGCTCTGATAGCATCCCTGATTGCACGCAGTAAGCGGGATGTCTGGTTGACACACATGGCTGACTACCCGATACTTCCATCTTGTTATTAGTATGGGTTTATTGCCTTGGACGATATTTCGCTGGGTATTTTGTTTGTTACCCTCGTGGTTATTTTGATTTGCTCGGCATTTTTTTCCGGTTCGGAAACCAGCATGATGGCGCTGAACCGCATCCGCCTCAATCATCTTGTGCGCAAAGGTAACAAGAGCGCCAAACTTACCGCCAAGTTGCTGACCCATACCGACAGGCTGCTGGGCTCCATGTTGTTTGGCAACACACTGCTCAACGCCGCGGCGGCTTCGCTTACCGGAATTATCGTGCAGCGTATGTTTGGCAGAAACGATTGGTACCTTCTGGCAGGCACAGTGGCAATTTCTTTTGCGCTGCTGGTGTTCAGCGAGAT
>JBBQYH010000120.1:0-5026 GCA_038208855.1 Burkholderiales bacterium | reverse complement strand
AATGATCAGATCATCCAGCTCATTATTGTCAAACGTGATCTCGCCCTTAACCAAATCCTTCCAGGTTGTTACACCTTCCGTCGGATTCTTGAAACGCACCACCGGCTTGATTCCCTCAGGAATTTCCGGCAGTAATTTGCCGGGTGCAGGCCGCCAGCGGCCGTCATAGCGCGGCTTTTCATTGAGCGCGCGCTGCGCTTCGCGCAATGCATCCAGCTCCTCGGCCGAGGTGTAACAATGATAGGCAGTTCCGGCAGTCAACATTTGCTGAATGACTTCACGATAACGCGGCATACCCTGCATCTGGTAAAAAGGGCCTTCGTCGTATTCAAGATTAAGCCATTGCATGCCGTCCAGAATTGCCTGCACGGCTGCGGGAGTAGAGCGTTCCACATCGGTATCTTCAATACGCAACACAAATTTTCCGCCATGTTTACGTGCATAAGCCCACGAAAACAAGGCAGTACGGGCTCCGCCTATATGCAGATAACCGGTAGGACTGGGCGCAAAACGGGTACGTACTTTCATGTATTGAAACCGCAAAGAAGTAAAGCGAGCATTTTACGCCAGATGATTTGGCAGATGAACTAAAATTGCTCTCGCCTGCCTATAGGATAAGTAGAAGACAAGCATTTCAATTATTTCAGTATGTTTGTGTAAGGTATGTGCTTTGATAACGACCAAACATTAAATCCCTCATCTATTCAACATTAACCGAACAGGAGTTGCCATGCTCATCAAAAAACCAGACGACATCAAATCTTCCGAGATAACCAGCAAGGAGTTGTATGAATCTCGCCGTGACTTCATGAGCGAAGCGGTACGCTCGCTGGGCGCAATTGCTGCCGGCATTTCGGCATCCGGCTTGCTGTTCGGCAGCCAGGTAGCTGAAGCGAGCACTGCCAGCAAACTGACAGGCTTACGCAAAAGTGCCTTTAGCAGCAGCGAAGCCACGACACCCTACAAGGATGTCACCACCTATAACAACTTTTACGAATTTGGCACCGACAAATACTCGCCTGCCAAGCTAGCCGGAACTTTGAACACGCGACCCTGGTCGATCAGCATCGAAGGTGAAGTCAAACACAAAAAAACCTTTGATATCGATGCCCTGCTTAAACTGGCCCCGCTGGAAGAACGCATCTATCGTTTCCGCTGTGTGGAAGGCTGGTCTATGGTCGTGCCGTGGGTGGGTTACTCGCTTAGCGAACTGATAAAAAAGGTTGAACCCAACGGCAACGCCAAATTTGTTGAATTTGTTACCTTGCAGGATCCCAAGCAAATGCCCGGGGTACGCTCCAGCGTGCTCGACTGGCCTTATGTTGAAGGCTTGCGCATGGACGAAGCAATGAATCCCTTGACCCTGTTGACGATGGGTTTGTACGGTGAAGTATTGCCCAATCAGAATGGTGCGCCGGTCAGACTGATCACTCCGTGGAAATACGGCTTCAAGAGTGCAAAATCCATAGTCAAAATCCGCTTCACTTCTACCCAGCCCGTGAATACCTGGCAGAAAGCCAATGCTAACGAATATGGATTCTATTCAAATGTAAATCCCAACGTTGATCACCCGCGCTGGAGCCAGGCCAGAGAACGCCGTCTTGGTGAATTTTCCAAACGCGAAACCCTGATGTTCAACGGCTACTCGGATCAGGTCGCACATATGTATGCCGGCATGGACTTGAGAAAGTTCTTCTAGTGAAATATTTTTCCCAACTGAAAGCCCTGCTCTTTATTGCCAGTCTGATCCCTCTTTTGCGTCTAAGCTGGTATGGCTATTCCGGCCAGCTGGGTGCAAATCCGATTGAATTCATTACCCGCTCCCTGGGTACCTGGACCCTGGTTTTTCTGCTGATAACCCTGTCCATTACCCCGCTGCGCAAAATCAGTGGTTGGTCTTGGCTGATCAAGTTGCGGCGCATGGCTGGTTTATACGCCTTCTTTTATGCCCTGTTGCACTTCATCACCTATATCTGGCTGGATCAGTTTTTTGATGTGGCCGCGATACTTAAAGATGTCATCAAGCGACCTTTTATCACCATAGGTTTTGCAGCCTTTGTGCTACTGATCCCACTGGCCGTGACTTCCAACAATGCCATGATCAAAAAACTGGGCGGCAAACGCTGGCAACTTCTGCATAGGCTGGTCTATCCGATCGCCATTTTTGCCGTTATTCATTACTGGTGGCTGGTTAAAAAAGATATAACGCAGCCACTGATTTATGCCGGCGTGCTCTCAGTGTTACTTGTTTATCGGGTATACATGAGCCAGATGGCGAAAATAAAAAAATAAATTCAGGATGACTTGTAATGTTTTGCTTCGATCTACGACCCAGTAGTATCAATAACGGAGAATAAACATGCTCAAATTCTTGCAACGCAGTCTTCTAATTTTTGCCATGGCAATCAGTTCGGCATTTGCTGCATACGTCCCCTACAAGCAAGTCGATTTTGACCAACTGCTCAAACAGGACAAACCTGTCGTGCTGCATGTTTTTGCTTCATGGTGCCCGGTATGTCGTGCACAAAAGGATGTACTGGAGAAATTGATGCTTATACCGGAATTCAAAAATCTGCCCGTTTTGCAGGCAGATTTTGACACGGAAAACGCGCTGCTTAAAAAATACAAAGTACATAATCAAAGCACTTTCATCGTCTTCAAAAACGGCAAGGAAGTTACCCGCTCAACTGGTCAAACAGATAAAGATGCCATCGCCGATCTTTTAAGGAAATCACTCTAATGGCCGCTGCCGAACTCGGTCTGGCCACCTACGGCCTGTCCTTTGCAGCTGGCAGCCTTTCCACCCTTTCCCCCTGCGTATTACCACTCATCCCCATATTGGTAGGCACTGCCATATCAGGGCACAGGCTGGGACCCTTGGCGCTGGGCGGTGGCCTTGCACTTTCATTTGCCACCACCGGCACCCTGCTAGCCAGCCTCGGCAATGTATTTAATTTTGATCCGAATATTTTGCGCTTGTTTTCTGCCTGGTTGCTGGTGGCCTTTGGCCTTATCATGCTGTCCTCCTGGTTGCAAATGCGCTTTGCCGCTGCAACAGCCGGCCTGGGCAGCGCGGGCAATAACTGGATAGCCAATTTCAATATGGCAGGTCTGCGCGGCCAGTTCATTCTGGGACTGATATTAGGCCTGGCCTGGAGCCCCTGCGTTGGTCCAACGCTGGGCGTTGCGATCGGACTGGCCAGCCAAGGACAGCATCTTGCCCAGGTTGCACTAACCATGTTGCTGTTTGGCTTGGGTGCAAGTTTGCCTATTGTGATTCTCGGCATGTTGTCGCGCGAAGGCATGCAGCGTGCACGCGGCAAAATGGCCACGATAGGCAATACCGGCAAGAAAATTCTGGGGGGCATCATGCTGGTATTGGGCGTATTGATCATCAGCGGTCTGGACAAACAAATAGAAGTAGCCGTATTGAATATTGCCCCCGACTGGCTGATCAGGCTGACTACTTCACTCTAACGCCATGCCAGCAGTGCCAGTTTGAGTGAAGAAAAATACGTGCAATTGATTTGCTCAATGTAAAATCAACGCTCTTTTTCTCTTACCCAGCAATATGAATCGTAACGTCCTGATCCTGGCCTTTTGCCAGGCCATGTTGTTCAGCGGTACCGGCCTGGTTATTTCATCATCTGCACTGATAGGCAAAGATCTTGCGCCATCCGCAGCCTGGGCAACCGTTCCCCTTGCCTTGCAATATTTGACCACCATGCTGGTCATTTTTGTTGTCTCGCACTGGATGAAAAACCAGGGGCGCCGTCATGTCTTCATGCGCGGTGCACTTACTGGCGCAACCGGTTTCCTGCTGGCTGCACTCGGCATATGGTTGGGGAATTTTATTTTATTCGCCCTCGCCAGCTTGCTGATAGGCGTGCATAACGCAATCGCACAATTCTATCGTTTTGCTGCTGCCGAATCCGTCCCTGAGAATTTGAAAGCCAGAGCAATATCACTCACCCTGGCAGGCGGCGTACTCGCCGCGTTTATTGGCCCCAACCTGGCGGTATACAGCAAGAACATGCTGGAAACAGCTTTTTTGGCCAGCTACCTCACCTTGGTTTTGACGACGCTCGCCGTTGCATGGGTCACCTCAAAGATTGTTATGCCCGTCATACCCGATGAAGATCAGGAAATACGCTCCCTGTTCAACATCGCCAAGCAACGAAAATATCTGCTGGCAATGATTGCCGCAATGATTGGTTACGGCACCATGAATTTTCTGATGACAGCAACACCTTTGGCGATGCAATGTTACGACCATAGCTTTGCAAATACCGCTTTCGTTATCCAATGGCATCTGTTTGCAATGTTTGCGCCATCATTTTTTACCGGTGATTTGATCCGCAAATTCGGTGTCATGCAAATCATGATAATCGGCTCATTGTTGCTTCTATCCTGCGCCCTGATCAACCTTAATGGCACTACACTGCTTCACTTTGAAACTGCACTTGTTGCCTTGGGCATAGGCTGGAACTTCCTCTACATCGGCGCCACCACCATGCTGACCGAAACCTACGCGCCAATCGAAAAAGCAAAAGCACAGGGACTTAACGATACCTTTGTTTTCGCTACCCTCACCGTAACCTCGTTCGCATCCGGTGCCTTTGTCGATAAATTTGGCTGGCAAACCATTAATCTTTATTCTATTCCGCCAGTGCTTGCTGTGTGTTTCGGACTGATCTGGATGCTGTATTGGGCTGCAAAACGAAAAAAATACACGGCATGAGTATCATCCGTACTGAAGAACTGTTATGCACACGTCAACAAAACACATGCAAGCCAGGCAGTATTGAACCAGCACTGAATATAATTCATGCTAAAATCATAATTCAAAGCCATTAAGTAACCTTAGCCAAGACAAGTTTTAGTATCTGATTCAACGATCGGACTGCAATTATCTATGAACGATTATTAATGCGTTACCTGATTGTCCTAATCTTATTTTCAATATTTAGTTTACCGACTTCAGCTGTGGATTTACTGCAAATCTACAGGCTGGCGCAGAGTAACG
>JBBQYH010000119.1:0-5057 GCA_038208855.1 Burkholderiales bacterium | reverse complement strand
CTGCGCAACCGCGCTGTACTTCGCTCCAGGCTGGATGCGGTCGAAAATTTATCCGAATGCCGTCATGCTGTGCACGACAACATCAAACCCTGTGTGGATGTTGAACGCATCAGTGCGCGTATCGCCTTGCGAAGCGCGCGTCCGCGCGACTTGTCTGGCTTGCGCGATACCCTTGCCCACTTGCCGCAGTTGCATCAAACATTGCAAGACAATGCCTCGGATTTGATCAGCGAGCTGGCTGCTGCCTTGCTGCCCGACATTGAACTGACGGAAATACTTCAGCGCACCCTGCGCGAGGAACCTGCCAGCGTCCTGCGTGACGGCGGCGTCATTGCCGATGGCTTTGATGCTGATCTGGATGAGCTGCGCAGCATACAGACCAACTGCGGTGATTTTCTGCTTGAGCTTGAAAAGCGAGAACGAACTCGCAGCGGCATCCCCACCCTGAAAGTCGAATATAACCGCGTGCATGGTTTTTACATTGAAGTGACGCATGCCCAGACGGCAAATGTGCCGGATGACTATCGCCGTCGCCAAACATTGAAAAATGCCGAGCGCTATATCACTCCTGAACTGAAAGCGTTTGAGGACAAAGCACTGTCGGCCAATGACCGTGCCCTGGCGCGGGAAAAACTGCTTTATGAGCAACTGCTGGATCAACTCGCGCCGCACATCGCACCGCTGCAACGCATCGCTTCAGGCATTGCCGAACTGGATCTGCTCGCCACTTTTGCAGAACGCGCGGCAACGCTCAATTTAACCGCTCCATCTTTCAGCGATGAAGCTTTAATCAGCATCCGCGCTGGTCGCCATCCCGTGGTTGAAGCGCAAGTTGAACAATTCATCGCCAACGATGCCAACTTTAACGACAAGCGGCAGATGCTGCTGATTACCGGCCCCAACATGGGTGGTAAATCCACCTACATGCGCCAGGTTGCACTGATTGCCCTGCTCGCGCATTGCGGCAGCTTTGTCCCTGCAGAGGAAGCCTTGCTGGGCGAGATTGACCGGATATTTACCCGCATCGGCTCATCGGATGATCTTGCCAGCGGTCGCTCCACATTCATGGTGGAAATGACCGAGGCCGCCAATATTTTACACAATGCCACGGAAAAAAGTCTGGTGCTGGTAGACGAAATCGGTCGTGGAACCTCCACTTTCGACGGCCTGGCGCTGGCCCATGCCATAGCATGCCATCTGCTGGAAAAGAATTGCAGCTATACCCTGTTTGCCACGCATTATTTTGAGCTTACTCGCCTTAGCGAACAATTCAAGCAGCTCGCCAATGTGCACCTCAAAGCCATAGAGCATCAGCATAAAATTGTTTTTCTGCATAGCGTGCATGAAGGGGCTGCAAGCCAAAGCTATGGCCTGCAAGTGGCGGCACTAGCAGGGGTACCGAATGAAGTGATCAAGAATGCCAGGAAGCAACTGCGTATGCTTGAGCAACTAAGCATCATGCAAAATCCTCAGGGAGATTTATTTGCCATAGCAAAAGAACAGATGAAAACCGAAATTCAAGAGCATCCTGTTCTTGCGGAACTGCGCGTCACGCAACCGGATGATCTCAGCCCCAAGGCTGCGCTTGAGAAAATGTATCAGCTAAAAAAACTGATCAAATAGTTACATTTGGTTGTGCAACTTTCAGATTCTTAGTCTGAAAATCAATTTTTAAGCAGGGAAACGCCATTTTCATCAACGACGCTGTTCAAAGCTGAACTTATTGAGTTTCTGACAGAATCAGGCAAAGGTATATAGTCATACTGTATTGCCTTCAACCCCCCATAACGCAGGCTGTATTTGAAATATGTCAATAACTCTTTGCCCTGCTCCGGACGCGGGCTTGCCTTCTTCATGAGAATGTAGGAAGCAAAAGACAAGGGCCAACTGTCGTTACCCGGCTGGTCAGTTAATCTGACGTCAAAACCGTTACTCTGATCCCATGTTGCATTTACAGCAGCAGCGCTGATATTTTCATCACTTGGACTAATAAAGGTGCCGCTCTTCGTTTTCATTTTTGCATAATTCAGCTTGTTTTTCATGATTTGCGGAACGGCCAAATATCCAATTGAATACTTGATTTCTTTATTCTTTGCCACATTATCCGTCAGATCTTTTACTTCTACTGAACCATCTGGCCATTTCCCGGCCATACCATCCCCTTTTTGCGTCTTCCATTGCGCACTGTGCTTGGACAGATAATCACCGATAATCGTACTTACTCCTGGCGGAGACACGCGATGAATGATAACGATATGTTCAGAAGGCAGCTTGATATCCGGATTCAGCGCAACAAGTGCCGGATCGTCCCAACGGTTTATTTCCCCCAAAAAGATACTCGCCAAAACATCTCCGTCCAGTTTCAACTGCCCCGGATATACATTGGGGAGATTGATAATTGGCGCTATGCCTCCCAGCGAAACTGGAAATTGAACCAGTCCATCTTTGTTCAACTGTTCTAAACTTAGAGGCATATCCATGCCGCTAAAATCAGCTTCCTTGCTTATTACTTTTTTTATACCGTCGGCTGGATTGGTACCTTGATATTTGATAATAGCGTTAGGAGTATGCATGGAATAAGCATCACTCCATACTCTTATCAGTGGGCCCGCGATCATACTGCCTGTACCGTTTGCTTCTACAGCCAACAATTGATTTGAAAAAACAAGAAACAATACCTGAAAGGAACCCAGTAAAATATTCTTCATAAATTTATTCACCCTTTAAGAATTGACATCTCAAGTTATGCACTAAAAAACATTTTTATTCAAGCTGCAATACTGGCCAATATATACAATCGATGAAAACCGACCCTTGCAGATTGCAATTTATAGGAACTGTGGCTGTGCATTGTATACTGCATTTTGACAATTATTTTAGGAAAAAAATACTGTTTATACCAGTAAAATTATCCTGAAAATAACACTGGATATATCCGTCCAAGTGCATGGAGCGGATAACTTTTGGGAATGTAATATTATTCTGTTATGACATATTCCGGTCTTGAAATTGAATTCATGTTAATGATGATGGCCACCTTCACCATGCACATGACCGTGATCTATTTCCTGTTTTGTTGCAGCGCGAACATCTGTCACTGTCGCATTAAAATTTAATGTTTTTCCTGCCAATGGATGATTGCCGTCAACAGTCACTTCCTTATCAGTGATTTCTACTATGGTATACAGCATATAGTCTTCATCGTCATCCTCTTCTGCACCACCCTCCAGTTGCATGCCAACTTCGATATCCTTGGGAAACAAATCGCGCGATTCAACCCTGACAAGATCGTGATCATATTCGCCAAAAGCATCATCGGGTTCCATCTTTACATCAACTTTGTCGCCAACCTTTTTTCCCTGAAGTGCTTCTTCAACCGTAGGAAAGATTCCATCATAACCACCATGGACATAGCTGATAGGGTCATTTGATTTTTCCAGCAATGCTCCACCTACAACGTCTATCAGTTCGTAGTTCAGAGAAACAACAGTGTCTTTGACAATTTTCATTTTAGTTCCTTTACTAATTTAAGTATTTCAGCCGCATGTCCATGTACATGTACAGCATATAAAGCGTGTTGCAACTTGCCTGCTTTGTCAATTACAAATGTGGATCGCTGTACAGATATTTTTTTATGGCCGTCGACTTCCTTATCATATAGAACGCCATATTTTTTACATACCATTGACTCGGTATCGGCCAACAGCAATACAGACAAGCCGTATTTGTCGCGAAAGGAAGCATGACTTAAACAATCATCGCGGCTAATGCCTACGACAAGGGTATCCAGTGCCTCAAAGTCATCATCAAGCGCACTGAATTCATTGGCTTCTATAGTACAGCCGGGGGTATCGTCTTTTGGATAAAAATACAGCACTATATTTTTTTTACCGCGCTGAGTGGCGAGACTGAATTCTTCCATGTCTGCATCAGCCAGTTGAAATTGAGGTGCATCTGTTCCAGCTTGTAATTGCATATTGACACTCCTGAGCAGAATTTTAACCGAGTTTGATTTTACCGACAATTCTGATTAACAGCGTAAAATTTATTAGTATTGAACTGCTGGGCTATAATTCATCTCATGAAAAACTATCTAACTCTGCTCGGCGGACTGAGTGTAAACGAATTTTTGCAAAATTACTGGCAAAAAAAACCGCTATTGATAAGACAGGCTATTCCAGGCTTCAAAGGACTGCTTACTCCCACACAGTTAAAGGAGTTAGCCTGCCTACCTGATGTGCAAGCACGCCTGGTCGAACACAAACGGGGACGCTGGCAGTTGCATCACGGTCCTTTTGAAATGGAAGACCTTTCTTTCCCGCGTAATGCCGCATGGACAATACTCGTACAAGGGGTAAATCATACGCTGCCTGAAGCTGCCGAACTGCTTGAACAGTTTAATTTTATCCCACATTCCCGTATGGATGATTTGATGGTGAGCTATGCGCCAAAAAATGCAGGCGTAGGCCCTCACTTTGATTCCTATGATGTGTTTTTGCTACAAGGTTCCGGACATAGACGCTGGCAAATTTCAGAGCAAAAAGACAAAACCCTTATACCTGATGCACCGCTCAGAATTTTGCAACATTTTACGCCGGAGCAAGAATGGCTACTTGCACCTGGAGATATGCTTTACTTGCCGCCGCACTGGGCACACAACGGAATAGCTGACGATGAGTGCATGACTTACTCCATAGGCTTCCGCACCCCCTCCTATCAGGAGCTTGGCGAGCAGTTTCTGGTATACCTGCAAGACAAACTGTGCGTTGAAGGGATGTATGCAGATCCTGATCTTAAAACACAGCGACATCCTTCTGAAATCAGTACAAAAATGCTTCAACAAGTAGAACATGCCATTCGGCATATCAAATGGGGGAAACAGGAAATTGCCAACTTTCTGGGTAGCTATTTAAGTGAGCCCAAACCGCACATTTATTTTGACCAGTCAGATAAGTCGTTGACTACAAAAAGTTTTAATAAAAAAATCCGAGAGTCAGGTGTTTCACTGGATCTAAAAACAATTATGTTGTGCCATAAAGGCACGGTTTTCATCAATG
>JBBQYH010000118.1:0-5541 GCA_038208855.1 Burkholderiales bacterium | reverse complement strand
ATGACACCGTTGGCACCGGAGCGTGGTGATGCCGGAGACTTGCCTGGAAATACCATTACACCATTCAAGTTGCGCATATTGATGGTGGATGATGACAAGGCCGTGTTGATGATCATGAAGATGCTGCTGGACGGTGCCGGACATACCGTAGCTGTGGCACAAAATGGTGTAGAAGCACTTGCCACGTTGAAGGAATTTAAGCCTCAGATAGTAATGACTGATTGGGTCATGCCCGTGATGGATGGAATTGAATTGTGCAAGGCGATACGCCGCAATCCGGACTGGCGCAATATATACATATTCATGCTGACCTCGCTGGAGAGTACCGACAGGCTGGTTGAAGCGTTTGATGCGGGTGCCAATGATTATATGACCAAGCCAATAAATGCCAAAGTCCTGGGATCAAGGTTAGGTGCGGGACAGCGCATGGTTCAATTGCAGGAAGAACTTGAGGAAGATCGCATACAACTGCATAAATTTTCCGAAGAATTGGCTGAAACAAACAAACGCCTGCAGCAATTGGTGGTTACGGATGAATTAACCGGTCTGCATAACCGTCGATTTGCCAATGAGCATCTGGAGCGACAATGGGCAATTTCTGAACGTAAAGGCTCACCCTTGTCATGCATGATGATAGATATCGATTTCTTCAAAAGGATTAATGATACCTATGGCCATAAAGTGGGCGACGATGTATTGAAGCAGGTGGCCAAGGCATTGCAATTGTCTGTACGCAAGCAGGACGTTGTGTGTCGTTTGGGAGGCGAAGAGTTTCTGGTTATCTGTCCGGATTTTGATCCGGCATTGTTTTACAAATTTGCAGAACGGATGCGCCAGAATGTGTCTGATTTGAGTTTTACCGCCACACCCGGCAAAAGCTTCAAGATGACGGTCAGTATAGGTGTGGCCAATAAAGCCCACACGCTTGCCACCTCGGAAATGCTATTGCAACTGGCTGACAGGCATCTTTACAAGGCCAAGGAAAAAGGACGCAATCGTACCGTCGCTGAATAGTTCTTGCCATACATCATTTACAGCTCATACATGCACAATAGCTATTGTTTACTTTAGTGTTTTGTTATCCCAGTTTGCAATTTCCCAAGCCAGTATTTCTACAACTTGCGCCAGTGTTTGTTTGCTCAGTTTTTCACCCTGTGCGTTGACGGCAACCGGAAGATGCAAATAGTTCGGCGTTGAGTAGTTGTGCAGGCGTTGCAGCCAGATCTGGCGTAGTGTGGAGGCCAGCAGATTGGCGCCGCGAACTATAAGGTTTATTCCCTGATATTGAGCGTCAACCACTATTGTAAACTGGTAGGTAAGCAAACCATCGGCGCGCAAAATTACAAAATCGCTTATTTCAATTTCAAGATTTTGAGAGTTATTGTCTCGTAGTATATCGTCAAATTCATGCATGATTCCATCGGTCAGCAGGCATGTTTCGCTTTACCCATGCCGTTGCGTTTTTTAGCCTCGATATAACTGACAAGCGCTGTGATGAGTGAGCCGAAATGTAGCGGGCCTGTAGGTGAGGGGTAAAATGGCCGCGAATTTGAGGCGTGGCTGACATGCAATAAAAATGGGTAGCGCTAGTGCGCTACCCACCCCGATTCAGGATCTGTGTTGTGACCGGCTTCAGGCAATAACCGCTTCCTCTTCGAAGTTCAGTGTCACTTTGCCTTCCGCATCCACATCCACCGTTACCTTGCCACCGTTGGCCAGACGTCCAAACAGAAGTTCGTCGGCAAGCGCGCTGCGTATGGTGTCCTGGATCAATCTAGCCATCGGGCGTGCACCCATCAACGGATCGAACCCCTTATCGGCAAGGAAGTCTTTGAGCGCATCAGTGAACACGGCGTCTACCTTCTTCTCATGCAGTTGGTCTTCAAGCTGTATGAGGAATTTGTCCACTACGCGCAGAATGACCTCCTTGTCCAAGGCTGCAAAGGAGATGATTGCATCCAGGCGGTTGCGGAACTCGGGAGTGAATAAGCGCTTGATATCAACCATCTCATCACCGCTGCTTGCAGATTTGGTAAAGCCTATCTGTACCCTGTTGATAGCTTCTGCGCCGGCATTGGTAGTCATGATGATGACAACATTGCGGAAGTCAGCCTTGCGCCCGTTGTTGTCCGTCAACGTGCCATGATCCATGACCTGCAGCAGAATATTGAAAATGTCCGGGTGGGCTTTTTCGATTTCATCCAGCAACAGAACACAATGCGGAGTTTTGGTGATGGCCTCGGTTAGCAGGCCACCTTGTTCAAAACCAACATAACCGGGTGGTGCGCCGATCAGACGTGATACTGCATGACGCTCCATGTATTCTGACATGTCAAAACGGTGGATAGGCATGCCCATAACATAGGCCAGCTGCCGAGCAACTTCGGTTTTACCCACACCTGTAGGGCCAGAGAACAGGAAGCTGCCTATTGGTTTTTGCGGATTGCCCAAGCCACTGCGGGACATTTTGATGGCACGAGACAGCACGTCGATTGCAGCATTCTGGCCAAATACTACTGACTTCAAATCCCTATCCAGTGTTTTGAGCGTATTACGGTCGTCGTGTGATACCGTGCGTGCAGGTATACGCGCGATCTTGGCGATAATATCTTCGATTTCGTGCTTGCCTATGATTTTTTTCTGTTTGGATTTGGGCAGTATGCGCTGCGCAGCACCAGCTTCGTCCAGTACGTCGATTGCCTTGTCCGGCAGATGACGATCATTGATGAAGCGCGCCGCAAGTTCCGCAGCGCTGGAGATAGCCGCTGCGCTGTACTTGACGCTGTGATGGCTCTCAAAGCGCGATTTCAAGCCTTTCAAAATTTCTATGGTCTGCTCGACAGATGGCTCTGGTACGTCCACTTTCTGGAAGCGACGAGACAAGGCATGATCTTTTTCGAAAATGCCACGGTATTCCTGATAGGTAGTGGCGCCTATGCATTTGAGCACACCGCTGGATAATGCGGGTTTAAGCAGATTGGAAGCATCCATGGTACCGCCCGACGCAGCGCCAGCACCTATAAGCGTATGAATTTCATCAATAAATAGGATTGCGTTGGGAGCGTCAGCCAGCTCCTTTAGTACTGCTTTCAGGCGTTGTTCAAAGTCACCGCGGTATTTGGTACCTGCCAGTAATGAGCCCATATCCAGCGAGTAGACATGCGCATCCTTAAGAATTTCCGGAACCTTGCCTTCGGTTATGTGACGAGCAAGCCCTTCTGCAATAGCGGTTTTACCCACGCCGGCTTCTCCAACCAGCAATGGATTGTTTTTGCGTCTGCGGCACAAAGTTTGAATAACGCGCTCAAGTTCTATGTCGCGGCCTATCAGTGGGTCAATTTTTCCGGATAAAGCCTGCGCATTAAGATCCTGTGTGTAATTTTTTAATGCGCTATCGTCATTTTGTTCCTGGGTAACTTCAGGCTCGGCTACTGGTTTGGCGCTGTTAACTTCTGCCGTTTTATTGATGCCGTGGGCTATATAATTCACCACATCAAGGCGTGTAATGCCGCGCTGGTGCAGGAAATATACAGCGTGAGATTCTTTTTCTCCAAACAGGGCCACCAGGATATTTGCGCCGGTCACTTCTTTTTTGCTGGAGGATTGAACATGCAGGATTGCACGCTGAATCACACGTTGAAAGCCGACCGTGGGTTGAGTTTCAACCTCGGTGTTGCCGGGAGAACGAGGGGTGTGTGTGTCGATATGAGTTGCCAGAACTTGGCGCAAATCTTCCATGTCTGCACCGCAGGCACGCAGAACGTGGGCCGCAGATGGGTTGTCCAGCATCGCGAGAAGCAGATGTTCAACAGTAATAAATTCGTGCCGTTTTTGGCGCGCCTCAACAAAAGCCAAATGCAGGCTAACTTCCAGTTCTTGCGCGATCATATCAGTTTTCCTCTAAAATACACCTTAACGGGTGTCCATTCTCTATTGCAAAAGATGTAACTTGGGCGACTTTGGTTTCTGCCGTATCTTTGGGGTAAACACCACAAACGGCCGAACCTTCATTATGTATTTTGAGCATAATCTGCATGGCACGTTCCCTTCCCATGGCAAAAAACATTTGCAACACCTCAACAACAAAATCCATTGTCGAGTAATCATCATTCAATAAGATGACCTTGTAAAGCTTGGGTGGTTGTGACTTGCTTTTTTCCCGTTCAACTAAGGCCGTACTTTCGTGTTTTGTGGTCATGGAAATATTGTCACATTTTTCATACTCATTATCTGAGGATTAAAGTGCTTTTTTCAAGCATAATCTTTAGAATTAAAAAAAGTTCCATTTAGTGCTTGACTGTTTTAGTATATTTAGCGTAAAAAGGGAATGGGTGTTTGAATCAAAGTATCTGCAGTACTGGTTTTGCCATGCGCGGGAATGAGAATTCAAACAGTTTGACGGGAATCCACCCGGTTTTTTAGTAAGGAAGTTTTAACATGGCAAATGGTACAGTAAAGTGGTTCAATGATGCAAAAGGCTTTGGCTTTATCACTCCAGATGATGGTAGCGAAGATCTTTTTGCGCACTTTTCCGCAATCAATATGAGCGGTTTCAAGTCGCTGAAAGAAGGCCAGAAGGTAACCTTTGACATCGTTCAAGGTCCTAAAGGCAAGCAAGCTTCAAATATCCAGGCGCCCTGATTAGTATCTTGGTTGGATAAGCTAAAGCCCGCAAACGCGGGCTTTTTTAATGGGCGTTAATCCTTTATGTTTGTCAGCTTCTTCAGGCAGTATGGTTTTAAGTAGTTCCAAACTTGGTTTCTACCATTACGCCAATTTCCTTAAGGAAAGGAGTGGGTAAAATACCGCCCGCACAGACAATTACTCCGTTATTGGGTATTTGAATTTCTTTTTGTTCAAAATCCAGCAGGACCTTGTCGCGATCAATACGTTTTACCTTGGATTTGAGCATGACTTTGATTCTCCCATTGTCTTGCAAAGCTTGCAAACGATCACGATTTTTTTGTTTGCCACGACCGAAGGCTTCACTGCGGTATGACAGTGTAACTGTGGTGCCCGGTTCTTCAGCAATGGCGATTGCAGCCTCGAGTGCGCTGTCGCCACCGCCCACCACCAGCACATGCATGTTACGGTATTGCTCAGGGTCTATCATTCGATATACAACTTTGGGCAATTCTTCACCGGGAACATCTAGCTTGCGTGGCGTGCCACGACGTCCGATGGCAAGCAGTATCGTCCGAGTTTGATAAGATTGTTTGGTCGTTTTGACAATAAAGCCATTAGTGACTCTGGTAATTGATTCCATGCGTTCGTTCAGGTTTAACTTGATTCCGGTTTTCTGAATAACCTTGTTCCAGAATTCAAGCAAAGCCTCTTTGCTTATTTCCCCCATTTTAACTTGGCCAATAATCGGCAGTTTGACTGGGGCTGTCATTGCAATTTTATTGCGTGGATATTGAAAGATGGCTCCTCCCAGTGAGGTTTCCTGTTCAATAGTTAGATAGCGTAATTTCTTTTCAATTGCAGCCAGGCTGCTGGCTAATCCTGCAGGTCCTGCACCAACGATAACCACATCATATG
>JBBQYH010000117.1:0-5807 GCA_038208855.1 Burkholderiales bacterium | reverse complement strand
GGGTGCTTGCAGAAATTTTTCTGGGAAAAATAACTAAATGGAACGATCCGGCAATAGCTGAATTGAACCCCAGTCTTAATTTGCCGGCGGTCGACATCATTATTGTTCATCGCATATCACCGCCCGGCATCAGCACAATTGTCGGTGATTATCTGGCTAAAGTGGATACTCAATGGAAGTCCATTAAGGGAGACGGCATGGCCGGAACCTGGCCGGCTAATTCCATCGAAGTTAAAAATCCGAATGACAATATCGAGATGATCAAAAAAACTATCTATGCCATAGGTTACGGACCGATACCGCATATCATGAAAAACAGCTTGTCTTATGTACAAATGAAAAACAACGCGGGCAAGTTTGTCAGCCCTAGCGATGAAAATATCAGTGCAGCGGCTGTTAATGCCAAATGGGATGAAAGCAACGGCTTTGAGGTCATTCTGACCAATCAACCGGGTGATACAAGTTGGCCCCTGTCTTTTGCTTCTTTTGTGCTGATGCATAAAGTGAGCGCGCATCCGGAGAGCAGCAGGGAATTATTGAAGTATTTCAAATACAGCCTGAGATACGGTGGATTGAAGGCTGTTCAGTTTGATTTTATCCCATTGCCAGAGGCGGTAAGATCTATTATCACTCCCAGTTGGAATAGTATTGTTGATGAGCAAGGTCAGCCCATCCTGAAAAATTAATGCAATTGATAATGTGTTTTCTATACAAGTTAACCTATAACTGCTCAATATCAAATAATAATAAATTTATTGTAAACATATGCATATATGTTTATGTTTTAGATATGACTAATATGTTAGGCTGAATTCCTTCGTTGATATCGGTGGAATAATTAAATTGCATCGCCAGTTTAAATCCGCGTTGATTGCCATTTTATTGGACGCAGCAGCGACCGTCATTAGCTATGCGGTATCCAATCTGGGTACTACCGTGATTGTTATGTTGTACTTGCTGGCAGTAATGGCGGCTTCCTATTTTCTGGGTTTTTTCGCAGCAACTTTGGCGGCAATCGGCGCATTCGTGGCGATTAATTATTTTTTTATTGCACCTCGCTATACATTTGAAGTGGCCAATTCTGAATCGTGGGCTGCCCTGCTTGGATTTCTCCTGGTATCCATTGTTGTTGCATCGCTGGTTAAGCGCCTGCAAAACCAAACAAAGAAAGCTCAAAAAGCCAGTAGGCAGGATGAGTTTGCACGTCTGCTGGCTGAAAAAGTGGCCGGCATACAGGATGAAATCCAGTTGTTCAAAACTGCTTGCCAACTGATCCATCAATCACTGGGTTTGCCTGTAGGCATTGCCTTGCCGGATGAACATAATGGACAATTTTCTATAACGCATCAATATCCCGATGGAACGGTAATTTTTGATCACCGTGCAGCTAAATGGTGCAGTCAGAATGCCAAAGTTGTTGGGCCGGGCAGTGGAAACTGGCCAGAAATGGGGGCATGGTACATACCGTGTGGGCGGATGCCAGGGGACTTTCCCGTATTCATAGTAATGAACGTTACTTCAAAAATTTATGATGAAGAAATTGACCATCTCCGTGACCTGCAGGATCAGATTTCGAATAACTATCAACGCCTGAGGAATGAGCGGTATGTAAAAAATGCCGAGCAGCGTGTACAGGAAGAGGTTATGCAAAATGCATTGTTGGCATCCGTTTCTCACGACATGCGCACCCCGCTGACGGCGATTCTGGGCGCAACGACCACATTGCTGAGCCAGCGTGCCGTGTTAAGTGCAGATGCACAAATCAGGTTGCTGGAATCGGTTAATTCCGAAGTTAAGCACTTAGTCGATACTACAGAAAATATTCTCTCCCTATCCAGACTTGAGTCCATCATGAAATATGGACTGCCAATGGACTGGCAATCTCTGGAAGAAATTATTGGCGCGGTGTTTGAGCGTTATCGTACCCGCAATCTGCAACATGAATTGCGCTCTGATGTACCCCAGGATTTACCACTGATCAAGGCGGATGCGGCATTGCTGTCTCAGGCATTGGCTAATCTTATTGACAATGCACTTGCGGTACATACGGAAAATGAACCTGTGTTGATTAGTGTGAAAAACGACGTTGAAACAATTTCACTTTGTGTCTTGGATCGTGGAGCTGGTTTTCCGGAAGGATTTAGTGTGGAGGATATTCGGAAATTTCACCGGGCAGGTGCTAAAGGCAAAGGAGTGGGGTTGGGATTGTCCATCGTGAAAGTCATAGCTCAATTACATGAGGCAGAATTGTGCATTAACCGGCGCGAGGGGGGTGGTACAAATATGGAGATGATATTCCCGGTAAGGCAGTTTGGAGTAGTCAATGATTGAGCAACTCCGCATTCTGGTTGTTGAAGACGATCGCGAAATTCTGCATTTCATTTCTTCCAGTTTAAGTGCAGCGGGATATACAATAAGCCTTGCCTCTGATCTGGGTCAGGCAAGTAAACTATTCTGGGAAAACAGGCCCGTTCTGGTAATACTGGATCTTGGTTTGCCAGACGGCGATGGTAAAGCATGGCTTATCGAGCTTCGTCAGCGTTCAGATGTACCGGTTCTAGTTTTGTCGGCACGTCAGTCCGAACAGGAAAAAGTTGCTTGTTTAGATTGTGGTGCAGACGATTATCTGGCAAAGCCGTTCGGTGTAGACGAAATGCTTGCGCGCGTACGTGCAGCTTTGCGGCGTACGGCCATGATGAATATGCGTGATCGGGTATATGAGTTTGAGGGATTGCGCATCGACCTGGTTGCCGGGCTGGTCGAGCTAAATGGAAAGCAAGTTAAGTTGACTCCTATCGAATACAAATTATTGATGTTACTTGCCAAGCAGCCGGGAAAAATAATCACCCATCGCCAAATGCTCGCGGCTGTATGGGGTAGTGAATATGTTGATGAAATTCACTATTTGCGCATACACATGGGTAGATTACGCGCCAAGATTGAGGCCATCCCTGCTGAACCCCGCTTTCTGCTGACCGATCCCGGCATCGGCTACCGTATAGCCGCCAACTGACAGATAAATAAATATTGTTTATGCGGCTGATATGCTCAATGTGATTTCATGCAATATCGAAATCAGGGAATTATCCATGAAGGATACGAAGAATAAAAACAGCAGTATCGCCATGCTGGCACTGGGAGCAATTGGTGTGGTGTATGGCGATATTGGCACGAGTCCGCTATATACAATCAAGGAAATATTTGGCAGTGGCGGCGTCCCGCTTGTTCCCGAAAATATAGTGGGTGCAATTTCAGCTGTTTTCTGGGCTTTGATGCTGGTGGTGACAATCAAATATGTATTACTGGTGATGCGTGCAGATAATCGCGGCGAGGGTGGCATCATTGCGTTATTGGCCATGACCATCGCATCTGCCGGATCGAAATTCCCATACAAAAAGCAATTATTGATTTTGGGTGCATTTGGCGCAGCGTTGTTTTATGGCGATACCTTGCTAACGCCTTCCATCTCGGTCTTGTCTGCCATTGAAGGCATCGAAGTGGCAACGCCCAGCCTCAAGCAATATATCGTTCCAATTTCTGTCGCGGTTCTGATCGGTTTATTTATTCTGCAAAGGCATGGTACCCAAGCAATCGGCAAGCTATTTGGTCCCATTATCGTCATTTGGTTTATCACTCTCGGCCTGGTCGGGATTTGGCATATCACGGCTAACACGGATATCCTGGCTGCATTGAATCCATTTAAGGCGATAGAGTTTTTATTAGATCGAGGCACAGGCGTGTTTCTGGCAGTGGGGGCAGTCGTCCTGGCAATCACCGGTGTGGAAACATTGTATGCAGACCTGGGGCATTTTGGCCGTCCTGCAATTCGTCTTGCATGGTTGTCACTGGTATTTCCCTGTCTTGCGTTAAATTACCTGGGTCAAGGGGCGTTATTGTTGAGTAATCCCGGCGCGGTGGAAAATCCATTCTACTTGTCGTTTCCACACTCACTATTAATTCCCGCAGTTATCCTCGCAACACTTGCCACCATTATTGCTTCTCAGGCAGTTATTTCCGGGGCCTATTCGATGACACAGCAAGCCATACAGGTTGGATTGCTGCCAAGGACTCGTATAGTGCATACCTCAGCCAGCGAAGCAGGGCAAATCTATCTGCCCACTGTCAATTGGCTGATGTTGGCCGCAGTTATGTGCACGACCATAGGCTTCGGTTCGTCATCGGCATTAGCTTCAGCTTATGGTATTGCGGTAACTGGCACGATGTTGATTACTACAATTCTGATGTATTTTGTCATGCTCAATATTTGGAAGTGGTCATGGTGGTTTGCCATATCAGTTACTACTATCCTCGCCACAATAGATGCCTTGTTGCTGTTTTCCTGTTCGATTAAATTTATCAATGGCGGTTGGTTCCCTGTGGTACTGGGCGTTGGTATTCTGGTTATGATGCTGACTTGGAAGCAGGGACGAGAATTGCTCTTTCAGCGCATACGCGAAGATGATCCAGGACTAGAAGCATTTGTTGGTAATATAGCGGCTAGTAACATACCCAGAGTGGAACGATTAGCTGTATTTATGGTTGCCAATTCACAAAATGCACCGCAAGCATTAATGCATAACCTGAAGCACAATCAAGTGCTGCATCGACATAATCTGGTAGTAAGCGTTATTTTTGCAGATGTACCATGGGTAGTGGAAACCGAAAGATCACGCATACGTGAAGTGGGTCATGGCTTTTGGCAAGTTAGCTTGAAATTTGGATTCATGGATGCACCAGATATCCCTAAAGCATTATCTAACTGCAACATTCATGGTGTGGAAATCGATCCCTTTGCCATGTCTTACTTCATCAGCAGAGATACTGTCGTGCCTTCATCCGGCGGGAAAATGGCCAATTGGAGAGAAGGCTTGTTCCGTTTTCTATCCAGAAATTCGGGCAATGTAGTCGAATACTTCAATATCCCGGGTAATAGTGTGATTGAATTGGGAAGCAGGGTGCATTTCTGAAGGTAAAAATTATTGTTCAACTTGGCACATAATGCGGCTAATCCAAAAGGGTCATTGCATGCAACACGTTTTGATTATTCACGAGATCGAATCTTATCCTGCATGGAAGCTGGTATTTGATCAGGCCGCAGATATTAGAAAGCGCGCTGGGGAAATCAGTTATCAATTGTTGCGTTACGACAATGACGCCAACAATATTGTGCATTTTTCAGCGTGGTCGTCCCTCGACAATGCCCGACGTTTTTTCGAGTCTGCTGAATTGGTGGAAATCAGAAAAAAGGCGGGCGTAAAAGCGCCGAACTTTATTTACCTGCAAGAGTTGGAGCGCGGCGTGCTATAACGTTTGTCATGATAAATATTCTGGCTATCTCCGGCAGTCTGCGCGCCGCATCAGTCAATACTGCTCTGCTGCGTGCTGTTGCTCGTCTTGTACCCGCTGATGTCACGGTAACGCTTTGCACTGGTCTCGGTGATATACCCCTGTTTAATCCTGATATCGAAGCAAGTGATCCGCCAGCCGTTGCGAGCCTGCGCGCGCAGATTGTTGCTGCGGATGCGCTGATTATTGCAAGCCCGGAATATGCGCACGGCATCACCGGCGTAATGAAAAACGCGCTCGACTGGATGGTTGGTTGTGAGGCCTTCGTGCACAAGCCGGTTGCCTTGCTTAATGCCTCGCCCAGGGCTGTGCATGCGCAAGCGTCGTTGCTGGAGATCGTTACCATGATGTCGGCACGCGTGGTTGAAAAGGCATGCATTACCGTGCCCAGTATGGGTTCGAGGCTTGTTGAAGACGATATTGTGGTGCACCCGGAAATTTCCTCCGCACTGCGTGGTGCG
>JBBQYH010000116.1:0-5951 GCA_038208855.1 Burkholderiales bacterium | reverse complement strand
GCCAGATCAGATATATTTGATTACATCGAGAGGTTTTACAACCAGAGAAAACAGCGGCAATTAAACAGTGGTAATATTCATCAACCCACTCTTAACTAAGTATCCGTGGAATCGGGGTAAAACCAGGTGGTGATCAGAATGCTGCCGATGGTGGAATTGATGTCCGTGTTGAGTTGCCCAATGACTCTACAGCTTTGGATTTTATTCCTAAGGGTGTTACTGGATTTCAAGTTAAGAAATCAGATATGCCCGCAAGTGCAATCACCGAAGAAATGCGTCCCAATGGGGTGCTTCGATCCTCTATTGTTCAGCTTGGCTTGAAGCATGGCGCTTACATAATTATCAGCGCTCAAGGATCAACTGCTGACAGCGCTCTTGAAAATCGTAAGATCGCCATGCAGTCTGCCATCATAGATTTGCCTTGTGACTCATCACTGTTTCTTGATTTCTATGACCGAGATCGTCTGGCGAGATGGGTCAGGAATTACCCGGGAGTAGCTCTGTGGTTAAGGGAGCGTATAGGCGAACCACTTGCTGGGTGGCGCACATATGGCAATTGGGCATATGGTGATCCAGTTGATTCAGAATATCTGCTTGATGACAAATGCCGGATTGTTGCTCCGCAAACTGGTAACCAGGCCCCGCATACTATTGCGCAGGGTATCCAAGCCATGCGCACAGTCCTGGAAAATTCTGGCGGGAAAATTCGGCTAATCGGATTATCCGGCACCGGCAAGACTCGTTTGGTTCAGGCACTGTTTGATTCCAAAATTGGTAATAGTGCACTTGATCGTTCCATAGTTGTCTATGTAGATCAAGGCAGCGACCAGTCACCAACGCCTTCAGCCAGAGATATGATTCATCAGCTTGCAGCCAATGGGTTGAGAGCTATTCTTGTAGTCGACAATTGCAATCCGACTACCCATAGAGACTTGGCGCAAGCAGTTAATACTGCTGGTGGCTCGTTGAGTTTGATCACCGTCGAATATGATGTATCCGACGACGAACCGGAGGAGACCCATGTTTTCCGACTTGAACCTGCGTCTGAAAAGGTTATCGAGGAAATTCTTGAACGCCTGACTCCAAATCTATCGCAAGCAGATAGACACCTCGTGGCTGAATTTTCAAGTGGCAATGCGCGTATTGCATTAACTTTGGCCCGAACAGTCACTCCTAACGAAAACCTCGGTACGCTGAAGGACTCTGAACTGTTCAAGCGACTGTTTCATCAGCGCAAGGGTAGTGGCGAGATATTAATGCGTGCTGCAGAAGTTTGCTCTCTTGTTTATTCATTCGATGGAGAAACGCTTGAGGATGTTACGGCTGAACTGCCAGTATTAGCTGAATTGGCTGGAATTTCCACTGACGAGTTATATCGTTATGTGAATGAGTTGCGTTCACGAGATCTTGTGCAGCGCCGGAGTAGATGGCGTGCTGTATTGCCTCATGCCATTGCCAACCGGTTGGCGCATCAAGCTTTAGAAAGCATCCATAGCGAAACACTCATTAGCGCGGTTTCTCAGGCAGGAAGAGAACGATTGCTGAAATCATTCACTCGGCGACTCTGCTACCTGCATAACTGCGAACAAGCTCGGCTAATTGCGGAAAATTGGTTAAGTCCAAAGGGTTGGTTAAGTAACCCAGCACAAATAAATGAGTTTGGTATCTCCCTGTTCAAGAACATTGCGCCTCTTCAGCCGGGTTTAGCTCTTCAGGCTATTGAGTCCGCAGCATTGGGCGAAAATGGAAAGGTGTTTTTATCGACAGAAACATCGAGCCGTTGGGAATGGTGTGGATTGCTACGTGCGCTTGCTTATGAGCCGCAATATTTCAGCAGGGCAGCCTTGTTGCTTGCGAAATATGTGGCCGAAGAACCTGCCAATTACAACTACAACTCAGCAAAGAGACATTTCACAGAGTTATTCCATCTGTATTTGTCAGGCACTCATGCGTTGATTGGTGACAGGTTGGATGTAGTACAGCAATTACTTGCGTCAGAAAATTCTGCCCTTAACGCCACGGGATTGGAAGCACTGGACGCGATGATGGATATAATGCATTTCGGCTTGAGCCATGACGTCAGCTTTGGAGCCAGGCCGAGAGACTTTGGCTGGGAGCCTAAAGCAGGAGAGCATTCTGCATGGTTTAGAGAAGTTATTTCATTCGCGAAGGGTACGGCTGCATCCGAATCACGATACACCATAAATATCAAAACGATGCTTGCTCAGCATTTTAGAGGTCTGTGGACCCATGCTGGAATCTGCACAAACCTGGAAGAGCTTGCGAGGTATTTTTTTGCTCAAGATGGATGGGCTGATGGATGGCTTGCTATTCGCCAAACAATATCCTTTGACCTCAAGAGCATGTCTCCCGAGTTCGCTGAACGTACACGCGACTTGGAGTTGGAACTGCGACCACAAGGTTTGGAGTGGAAAATACGAGCCTATGTTTTATCTGGTAATCATAATTACTTCGACTTAATTGATACAGAGCTTGGCGATGACGACAACAATGCTGCTTATGAGCGAGCATCAGAACGAATAAATAAAATTGTAGAAGATTTGGCAGTGGAAGCACTTTTGGCCCCCGACATTCTGCTGTCTTTGTTGCCGGATTTGCTGTGTAGCCATGGCCAGATGAAATGGCAGTTTGGTCGAGGCTTGGCCAATGGGACGCCGGATATAAAGCAAACTTGGCAGCAGCTATGTACCGTATTGAGCGCTCTTCCGGAAAATGATCGCGATGTTTCATTATTGCGAGGTTTTGTTGAGGCCATCAGCGTGCGTGAGCCAGTTAAGGCAAATCAGCTATTGGATGCAGCAGTTACTGACTCACTCCTTTGTTCATATTTCCCGATACTTCAAGCTTCAATCAAAATCGATGAAGCAGGTGCCTTCCGGCTTATATCCTCCATAACAAGTGGCCGCGCCCAGTCTTGGGTATTCAAGTATCTTTGCATGGGGGGAGTCTCTCATGCCATTCCGCTTTCTTCGTTTAGGAAGATACTGCTGGGGATTGCGTCGCTGTCAGATGGTTATCAGGTGGCAGTCGATATATTTGGAATGCGATTACATTCGTTGAAGAGCGATAAGACGGAGATTGACCAAGGGACTGCTGCACTAGGGAGAGAATTGCTGATACTCAATGATTTTCGTGATGGCAACCAGAATCATGCTCATCACGTAAATGAGATTGCGATTGCCTGTTTGCAAGGAGAAGCGGCCTACGAAGATGCCTTAAATATTGCCAGAAAGTTAGCTTGTGCCCTAGTCGACTCTCGCTCTGAAGCAAGGCAATATAGCAAATTGGCGGAAACCTTATTCCGGTTACAGCCTATGGCCGCCATTAAGACATTGCTTGAGAATGAATCGGAATCTGAAACATCAATCATTGCAGCACTTTGGAATGCCATTAAGAAACTTCTGCAACGTAAGCGAGGAAGTCGTTCTAGAAGATCGCTGTCTTACTTGTTCAACTTTGACCGGGAACACCCTGTAAATGCAACAGCTCCAGAAATTTTATTGACATGGGCAAAGAGAAATCCCAAAGTTCGTTTGCCCATCTTGGCGGAAGAGGTTTGTCTCTTCGTCAATAATGGTGAGCACAGCACACTACTCATCTGGTCGCCATTGGCACTGGATATTCTTGAGATGGCACAGGAGCGTCTTACGATTCTGGATATATTTGCATCTCGGTTTTCTCCGAGAAGTTGGTCAGGGTCATTCGCCGATGTGCTCATACCTTATCTCGGATTGGCTGAAAAATTGCAAGCTCACAGTGACCCACAGGTGGTGGCATGGGCAAAAAGGCAATCTGCTTTTTTAAACAAACGGATTGAGGCGGAACGTAGAAGCGAACGCCAAGTAGATGAAAGCTTCGAATAGCAATTGGAATCACCTTAGTCTTTTTGGATGCTATTGAATGTCAGGTTCGTAAACGACGCGCAATTCATCATTTTGAAAGCGGTCGTTCCCGGTGTCTGGATCGACATTACGTGAGTGGCCGCAATGGCCGAAAAACGGAAATAGCCAACACTTATTCTGCCACCCTTACCAGCGCAAATCCCCCACCCTGCGTCCTGAAGTTGGTGGTCTGTCCCTGATACAGGCGGGCAATCACCAGCTGTACCTGTCCTTCATAAACATAGCAGCGCACATCGTATTTAAAAGCAGCAGCTTCCGCACCATCAACATTGACCAGCACCTCGCCCGGCATCGCCTTGCGCTGGGCTACATAACCGCCCTGCACAATCTCGCCGAAGACACGCTGGGTCAGTTTGTCTCCGCGGTAGCTGCCTTTGCCGCCATAGCCGGTGGCGGGTTTGAAGAACCAATCCTTGCGTTCCTTCCACCACTGTTCTTTATCTTTTTCTTCCACCAGTCTGGTTTGCGGTATGCCAGTTTGTAAGGTGGCTATGTTTGTTTCATCCAGCCCCATGCTGCGCAGAAAATCAGCGTTGGTCAACAGGCTCAGATTGCGTTTGTCCGCATATAAAGTGTAAGCATGGGGATGCGGTGTCAGCACCAGCACATTTTGCTTGTACGCATTTAACAAGACAGGATATTCTTGCAGGGAAAAATCGGTCAGGCGGTTGTACACCAGATCGATTTTATTCTCACCCAGATACAGACCTTCTGCATCCGCGCTAAAGTCTGCAGGATCAGCGATAAATGTTTTTATGCCTGCCTGTTCCAACCATTGCTTGGCCAGCACAAATTCCGGATAAAAATATTGTGACTGCGGTGCCACGTCCACAATGGCAATGCTGCGCAATGGTATGGCACCCCGCGCTAGCAGCCATTCATGCTTGAACATCGCGACAAATACCTGCTGCAGATTATCCTGTGCCAGCGATTTTCCGGGCAGCGAGGCAGCTTGCTGGCTCTGTTCAAACAGCGCACTTAGAAACGCACCGCCTGCATTGGTGTTGATTTCTATCAGATGCGCACCCTGTGCGTTCAGGTGGAAATCGTAACCGAAAAAAACACCGGGATTAGCCGGTGTATATTGCTGGTTTGCATCGCCCAGGACATGCTGCTGCCAAGTGGGCATTGCCACCAGACTTTCTATCGCGGCTATTACGCCAAGCATCTGCTGCATTTGCGCGGGCGTAATGAGGATAGCCACATCGGAAATCATGGTGTCGTGTGCCTGTTGCAACACACCGGGATTTGCCACCTTGAAATTTTCCAGAGCTGCGTCCAGAAATTGTCTGTCTATAAGACTTGCCGTACTGCCGTTTGTAGAATTCACGCTTATTCTTTACCCAGGATACTTTGCTTCATGTCTTCTTGAGCCGGTTTATCGCCTATCCATATTTTAAGCAGTGCACGATTGAAATCCTCACCGACAATTAGTCCCTTGTCCACGCCGGCTATGCTGACGCGCGTGCCCGCTGTGGGCACAAAATCAAAGATGATCACATCTCCCTTTTTCACTTCACTCACGGTTGAGAACATTCTGGAAAAATCGGCCATCCTGGTCTCCAGCGCTTTTAATTCATCCGCTTTCAGGTTGGCAGGCATCGCCTCACTGATTGCTTCGAGCATCTTCTTCGCACTCACTTCCCGCAGCATGTAAAGTGCCAGGCGCTTGGGACCGGCATCGGCCAGTATCGCGTCGCTGCTGAGCTTTTTCTCGGTCAGATAGAGTGCTGCCACATACACCTTGAAAAAAAACTTGGTGCGCAAACCTGCACCGTTCAGAACCACAGGATGCGCATCAATCCGGATTTGATCCTGCAGCTTCACACCGGCAATTTCCAGCGCATAAACCTGACTACTGATACACATAAGAAATATGCAGAATATTTTTTTCATTGTTTAATACTCCTTACTTACCCGTTGCGACAGTCTTTAAGAATTGCTGAATGCAGCCATGCTGGCAAACATTTTTAAAGTACAAATCATGATTGATGTTTCCTTAAATCACATCGAGAAGGTTCTTGCACC
>JBBQYH010000115.1:0-6004 GCA_038208855.1 Burkholderiales bacterium | reverse complement strand
GGAAAAAACACAATACGACATCATCTTTCTGGATGTGGTCCTGCCCGGAATAGACGGCTACTCCGTTTGCAAGACTATTCGCCGTAATCCTGAAAACAAAAACATACCGGTCGTCATGCTGACCAGTAAATCATCACCCTTCGACAAGGTTCGCGGCTCGATGGCCGGATGCAGCTCATACCTGACCAAGCCGGTAGATTATGAAAAGTTTTATCAGGTACTGGATCAACACATACTGCATAAACATGACAAATGATGCAGCGTTTGTCACGGTTGCTGCGTAATAATAACTAAAGGGATCAGATACCGTTTTGAATTTTAATCCCTCTGAACTGCTTGTCTTATAGCAATTAAGGGATAGGCTGAGTTACTTTCCGAAAGTTGCTCAAATATGCGAGCTTGGCCTCTTTACTTTTTTACTTCTTTGCTCGCCGCAAGCCGACAATGAAGCTGTGATGCAGTTTCTTCTGATAATTATTCAAAATAAACAACAAGTTGTAATAATTCGGTAATGCTTGATCTAGCCGAAATTCAAATATTTGTTTACTCGGTCGCAGGCAATGCATAGGGCAGAGGCAAGAACTGAAGCTCCGCACCTTGAACAGTTTGCAGATGAATTTTCTGCGTGTCATGGCTGCTGATCTGCATCACCGCCAACAGATCAAAGCCGCTGCCGGGAGCTATGCTTGCATTGATGACCATGCCGCAAGGCTGTTGGGGCATATCTTCGCTGAATACTTCATTACCTGCTTCAGGTGCGCTTTCCGTTTCGACATGAGCCAGAAACATGCGGCGTTTCTGTTTGCCCAGATAATGGGTGCGCGCAACAATTTCCTGGCCCGGGTAACAACCTTTCTTGAAACTCACGCCGTTCAAGATATCCAGATTGGTCATTTGCAACACGAACTGTTCCTGGGTTGGCGGTGTGATGACGGGGATGCCCGCGCGGATATTGAGCCAGTCCCAGCAGGCAGAGCCGGCAGGTGTGGTGGATGTTGTCAAAGCCGGCCACAGCGTCATGGCATATTGTGCAGAGGTGCTGATGAGATATCGATTTTCAGCAATGCGTATGACAGTGGCCTGTTCCAGTTGTATCACGGCATTATCCTGTTGCAATTCGACAGTTAAATGTTGTTTGACGAGTGTTTGTGCTAATTTCCCGGCGATACCCAGGCACACGATTTCGTCGCTTGCATCGCTGATTTTTACTTTGCTGCGCAGCACGTACATCGACAGTTTTTTGAACATGGCTGCAGTCAGGCTGCGCGGTAGATGCACATAATAATCGGGCCCTTGCTGCCAGATCAGCAAGCTGGCCAGCATGCGCCCCTTGGCACTGTTAAAGCTGCTGAGTTGTGCGGTTACCGCATTGACAGCGGCAATATCGTTGCTCAACAGGTTTTGCAAAAATTTTTGCGCTTCTTCCCCGGACACTTTCAGGGTGCCAAACTGGCTTAAATCGCAGATGATTGTGCCATCGCGCGCCGCCAGCAGCTCGGACTGAAAATTGCCAAAGTTGGCTACTGTTCCTTCTTGCAACTGGGCGCCTTGCTGTATTAAAAATTGCTGCCAATCTTGATTCATGATGTCGTCACTCGGTTTGGTATCTTGTAATGTTACCGCGAAGCCAGCTGTTTTTTTCATAAATTTACTGCCGCTTTCGGATAAAATCCATCTCTATGAAATTGCTGATGCTTATTCCTCTGTTTTTATTGACTGCCTGCGATGGCGGATTGTGGAATAACCCTTATCCTGCAGCAGAAAATGGGCAAGCCATTTTTTACACGGTTTTTACCGAACGACCCAAGCATCTTGATCCGGCACAGGCCTATAGCGCAAACGAATATATTTTTCTGTCGCAAATATACCAGCCACCCCTGCAATATCATTACCTGAAGCGCCCCTACACACTGGTTCCCCAGGCAGCCAGTGCAATGCCCACGGTGCAATATCTGGACAAAAACAACCATGTATTACCGGCCAAAGTCGCAACGCAACGCATAGCCTACAGTGTCTACGAAATACATCTAAAGCCGGATCAAAAATATCAGCCGCATCCTGCGTTTGCCCTTGATGCTCAGGGAAAGCCTGAATATCTGGGCTTGAGCAAAGAGGAATTGAGCCGGCGTTATACGCTGAATGACTTTCCGCATACAGGTACGCGTGCGGTAACTGCGGCCGATTACGTGTATCAGATCAAACGTCTGGTACATCCGGCAATTCATACGCCGATAGGCGGATTGATGAGCGAATATATCGTCGGTCTGAAGGAATATGCCGCCACCCTGCAACAGGCTCAACAAGCGCATCCCGGGCAATTTCTGGATTTGAACGACTATCCACTGGAAGGTGCCCAGGTAGTTGATGAGCATACTTACCGCATCAAGGTGAAAGGCATCTATCCGCAATTTATTTATTGGTTGGCCATGCCTTTCTTTTCCCCCATGCCGGTGGAGGCTGAACGTTTTTATGCGCAGGATGGCATGCAGCAAAACAATCTGACGCTGGATTGGTGGCCGGTGGGCAGCGGGCCGTATTATCTGTCGGAAAATAATCCTAACCAACGCATGGTGCTTACACGCAATCCGAATTTTGGCGTTGAGACCTATCCTGCAGAAGGAGAGCCGGGCGACAAGGCAGCAGGTTTATTGGCGGATGCAGGCAAACCGCTGCCCTTGATAAACAAGGTAGTCTTCACGCTGGAGAAGGAAACGATACCGTACTGGAACAAGTTTCTGCAGGGCTATTACGATGTGGCCGGTATCAGTTCGGACAGTTTTGATCAGGCGGTAGCGGTGAGTGTGGGTGGAGAAACCAATGTAAGTGATGCAATGCGTGCGCAAGGGATAAAGCTGTCAACCTCGGTGGCAACGTCAACTTTTTACATGGGCTTCAATTTTCTGGATACTACCGTGGGCGGCTATGGTGAACGTGCGCGAAAATTGCGCCAGGCGTTAGGCATTGCGATTGACTACGAGGAGTTTGTGTCGATTTTTGCCAACGGGCGCGGGGTCAGTGCGCAGTCTCCGATTCCTCCCGGTATATTCGGCTATCGCGAAGGTGAAGCAGGCATTAATCACTATATATATGACTGGGTAAATGGTGCTGCACAACGAAAATCCATAACTGAGGCAAAAAAATTATTGGCCGAGGCCGGTTATCCAAACGGTTTGGATGAGAAAACAGGCCAGCCGCTGGTGCTTTATCTGGATACAACTTCAACCGGTGTGGGCAGCAAATCGCAACTGGATTGGCTGCGCAAGCAGCTCGACAAAATCAATATACAACTGGTGCCGCGCGCAACCGATTACAACCGCTTTCAGGACAAGATACGCCGCGGTGATACACAAATGTATTACCTGGGGTGGAATGCGGATTATCCGGATCCGGAAAATTTCCTGTTTCTGCTTTATGGCCCGCAGGGCAAGGTCGTCAAAGACGGGGAGAACGCATCCAACTACAGCAACCCGGAATTTGATCGTTTGTTTGAACAGATGAAAAACATGAACAACACGCCGCAGCGTCAGGTCATACTTGACCGCATGGTGGAAATTTTACGCCGCGATTCGCCCTGGCTATGGGGTTTTCACCCCAAGGATTTTGTATTGAGCCAGAGTTGGGTGCACAACAGTAAACCCAACAAGATGGCGAACAACAGTTTGAAGTATTTGCGCATTGATGCCGCGCAACGTGAAGCACTGCGCCAGCAGTGGAATCAGCCAGTATGGTGGCCGTTAGTCTTGCTCGCGATGTTGCTTGTAATTTTTGGTGGGTGGTTATGGCGTGCGTTAAGAAAGAGGGAGGAAGCTCGATGAACGATAAAAATTCCACCCAACAGCATACCCCTCCCAACCTCCCCTTGACAGGGGAGGGGCAGTGCGTGGCAGCTCCAACTTCCCCCCTGTTAAGGGGGGATCGAGGGGGGTTAGCTTTTGTTGCATACAATAAAAAGCTAACCACCTTAGCCCGCGAGAATCGTAAAAATCCCACTGCTGCTGAAAGCAAGTTATGGACTCAGTTGTTACGCATGAACAACTTGTCGGGCTACAAATTTTCACGTCAAAAACCTATCGCAAATTACATCGCTGATTTTTACTGTGCAGCATTACATCTGGTAATTGAAATTGATGGGGACAGTCACGCTGAGTCTGTGGAATATGATGCTGAGCGAACTAAAATTTTAGTTGACTTGGGTGTTACTGTTATTCGTTATACAAACGAAGAGATTTTAAAAAACTTGTCTGGTGTTTATGATGATTTGATGCAGAAAATTGCATCGATTCATGAAGGGATTATTAAGCAATGATCGCCTATCTGATTCGCCGTATCCTGTATGCAATCCCTATTTTGATCGGTGTCAATCTGCTCACCTTTGCGCTGTTTTTTGTGATCAATACACCGGACGATATGGCACGTATGCAGTTGGGTATGAAGCGTGTCACGCAAGAAGCCGTCGACAAATGGAAACAGCAGCGTGGTTATGACAAACCGCTTATGTATAACGCTGCCGCAACAGGTACGGAAAAGTTGACCGATACCATATTCTTCAAAAAGTCCGCCAGCATGTTTGTGTTTGATTTCGGCTATTCCGATGACGGGCGCAGCATCAGCCGCGAGATTGAGACGCGCATGTGGCCCAGCCTGTCAATTGCGCTACCCACCTTTGTCGTCGGGCTATTGTTGTATATCACTTTTGCCTTGCTGATGACCCTGTTTCGCGGCACGCTGCTGGATATGGCCGGGGTTACCTTGTGCGTCATCCTGATGTCCATTTCCTCGCTGTTCTACATTATCGGCGGCCAGTTCATGGTGAGCAAATTGTGGCACTGGGTGCCGATTTCCGGTTATGCTGGTGGCATCGATAGTTTGCGTTTCATTATTCTGCCAGTGCTGATTGGTATCGTTGCAGGCATCGGCTCCAGCAGTCGCTGGTATCGCACGATATTTCTGGAAGAAGTGGGGCGCGACTATGTGCGCACGGCGCGTGCCAAAGGGCTTTCAGAGTTGCGTGTGTTGTTCAGGCATGTGTTGAAAAACGCGATGATACCCATCTTGACCGGGGTAGTAGCGGTGATTCCTTTGTTGTTCATGGGCAGCTTGTTGACCGAATCTTTTTTCGGCATACCCGGGCTGGGCAGCTATACCATTGATGCGATTCAGGCACAGGACTTCGGAGTGGTGCGCGCCATGGTATTTCTCGGCTCTGTCCTGTATATCCTCGGTCTGATCCTCACCGACATTTCCTATACCATGGTTGACCCCAGAGTGAGGTTGCAATGACATTCAAACTGGTGTTGTTATGGACAGACCTGATGATATACCTGCTGCTGGGCGTGGCGCTTGCAGGAACCTGGTGGATCAGGCAGAGACCCCATCTGTTGCTGCCATGGCAACGCTTGTCCGGAAGCAAGGTTGGCATGGTGTCCTTGCTGGTGTTGTCCCTGTTCGTTGTCATCGGATTTCTGGATTCGATTCATTACCGCGCAGCCTTGCCGGACAACACCCATGCGAAACCGGTCTATGCGGCGGAAGTAAACAGCGTGTTTGATCTGCTGGTTAACGATTTGCGCAGCCACACCGAAAAAACTTATTCTGCACCGCTGGCAGTCTATCTGTATGCCAAGGAGAGCATGACGATGCCAAATGGAAATGTGTTGCGCGACTATCCGCGTTTGAAATATGGCGGAGCACATCTGCTTGATCCTGACACTGAACATGAAAGTGACGTAATCAGCAGAATGCTAATCGGGATTATTTTCGGTTTTCTGGGCGGCATGTTGCTGATATTTCTGCTATTGAAACTTGCGGCGATGCGCAGCAATACAACAATGCGCGACTGGCTTAAAAAACGTCAGGGCACACCCGTATTGAGTGTTTTAATTACCCTGCTGCTGTTCTCAATGTTTTTCGGTTTGATCGTGCATTTGGCTGCGGCCTATCACGTTCTGGGCACGGACAAGGTGGGTCAGGATGTACTGTATCTGTCGCTCAAAAGCATACGTAC
>JBBQYH010000114.1:0-6048 GCA_038208855.1 Burkholderiales bacterium | reverse complement strand
GGCACACCGCGAGCAGTAGTTGGATTGACTGAGAATAATGCGCCTGGAACATAAATCATGCGCGTCAAAAGTCCATCACAAGGCATGTGGATGCGGTGGTAGTCGCGCGGGCTGAGGTAAAGGGTGGCAAAGCTGCCATTGAGGAATTTTTCAGCCAGATTTTTGTCTCCACCGACTAGCGCAGTAGTGGAGTAGCAGTGGCCTTTGGCCTGGAATATCTGGTCGTGCACGATTCCGCCGAATTGGCTGATTGCGCCATCTACCGGGCAAATGAAATCTGCCGTGGCCAAGGGGCGTGCATCAGGGCGCAGGGCGCGGGTGAAAAATTCATTGAAGCTGGCGTAGCTCTTAATATCGGGATTGGCAGCCTCGGCCATGTTGACCTTGTAGCGCGCGACAAACCAGCGGATCAGAGCGGTGGTATATCTGCCAGCCTTGGTATGGGCAACTTTTCCGGCGAATAGGGTTAGGGCCTGCTTGGGTAGAAAATATTGCAGCAATACGGCGAGACGTTCAGACACGGTGGCTACCTGATATATTTGATTGAATATACATTATACCAAAGCATGGGTCCGTGATTGAAACGTTACAGTATTTCAATCATATTTGATCTATGATCGGGGGCGCTGTGGCACTGGTGTGCTAACAAACACTTTGCAATATTCCCAGGTAGGGATATTGTGTTGTTCATAGTGGTAAATAAGGAAGCAAGGAATGATACTAAACAGGTTTAAATTAATCAGTACTATGTTTTTCTTGTCGGTTCTATTTTCCGGATGCGCCTCTACACCCTTTAAAGCAATATGGAAAGACCCTTCTTATTTGGCACGACCGCAAAAAGTGATGGTGATAGCGGTTTCCAAAGAACCCATATACAGAAGAATTATTGAAGATGAATTTGTGCTGCAGTTCAAATTGCGCGGGGTGGATGCACTGTCAAGCTATACAGCACTGAATGACAAACAGCAGGATGATGAGACCGAGATTGCGCAGATGGTAAAACAGTTTGGCGCAGATTCAGTGCTGGTTACAAGAATGGTCAGCAAACGCAGCGTGCGTGTATATTATCCTGCCACTGTAATCATGCGTCCCCCGCACTATAGAAAATGGCCTATGTATTATCGTGAGGGGTATGAAAATCTCTATTCTCCGGGATTTTCTACACAGTATGACTATGTATTGATGGAAATCAATCTGTATGACGTGGCAAGCGACCACCTGGTATGGGCCGCGACGACAGAAACAGGTGTGAATAATCTCAGCCAGACCTTGATCAGACCCTACATTGGAAATATTATGAATATGATGTCCGAGTATGGTTTGGTGAGAGAGTAGGTTTCTGTTGCACGTTTAAGTGCAGAAATTTGTCCGGTTAAAAGTTAATCAAAGTGGAATGGGTTTATGGCAAGACATCATGTTGAAAGACATCGCACCGGCAGTATTGCCTGGTTACGAGCTTCCGTACTGGGCGCCAATGACGGTATCGTTTCTACCGCTAGCCTGGTCATTGGTGTGGCGGCTGCACAAGCGGATCATACACAGGTATTGATAGCAGGTGTCGCGGGCCTGGTTGCGGGCGCGATGTCGATGGCGGCGGGCGAATATGTCTCGGTGTTTTCGCAGGCAGATACTGAAAAGGCTGATCTGGAGCGGGAAAAAAAGGAGCTGGGTGCGGATTATGCCGCTGAGCTTAAGGAGCTGGCTGGTATTTATCAGAGCCGCGGTCTGGATGCCAGTCTTGCACAGCAAGTGGCGACTCAACTGATGCACCATGATGCCCTGGGTGCACATGCTCGTGACGAGTTGGGTATTACTGAAGTCATGAGTGCACGTCCGTTGCAGGCTGCGATGGCATCCGCGGCAAGTTTTTCTATAGGCGCCGGATTGCCGTTATTGGTTGTTTTTATGGCATCGGAAAAAAACTTGATTGTAATGGAGGTTGTAACCGCGCTGCTTTTTCTGGCGCTGCTGGGTGCCTTGTCTGCACGTGCAGGCGGTGCAAATATTACAGTGGCCAGCATGCGTGTAACTTTTTGGGGTGCCTTGGCGATGGGCGTAACCGCAGCAGTAGGATCATTATTCGGAGCCTAGTCAGTGGTCCCCAAATGCTTTACCCCCTGCAGTAATAACTCCTGTCTGAACAACAACTCCATACGCCGTTCTTTCAGCACCGGTGCTATATCCTCTTGCGGCATGCGGCTGCGTATGGTCAAACGCTGGCCTATTACTTCATAGTTGTCGAGTTTTTCCGTATGTGGCGCCAGGTCGGCGATGACCAGTTCTCCTGCATCCAGCAGACGTTTGCGTGCGGCATCATCTTCATAGGCATAGCTGCGAATTTCTGCACCGGGCAAGAGGAAGCGATAGCGTTCATATTGCGAACGGAAGTTCGAGGGGACGTAAACAGTTTTGCCTGATGCCGCACGGATGGCCTGTTCACTGAAGTGCCCCAGAGGTCCTTCCAGTGGCGCCACGATGTTTGCCAGCGCTATATATGTCAAAAAAACCAGTGCAATCAACAGTCGTGGTGCATATCTGTTGTAAAGCAGGGCCAACACGGTCAACAGCAAACCGCCTATGGGCGCAATGTATTGCCAGCTGGCGTATGAGCCTGCAGGCAATACATACAGGCTGATGGGTATCATCAGGTACAGCAAGGCGCCAAAGATGGCCAACAAGGGTAGCGTAAACAGGTAGAACCATGTACGCGGAATGTCGCGCCAGTGCAGGCCCAGTATCACTGCCACAGCCGGCATTGTTGCCAGGATGTAACTATCCTGCCGTTGTGCCGGAACGGTGAACACGATGATAAATGCCAAGATCCATATCCACAGTGCCTGTTCCTCATGTTTGATTTTTGTCCAGTTTTTCAGGCTGGTGATACACACATAAAACAGCGGCAGGGCGAGAAATCCGGCATTGCGAAAGATGCCCAGCCAGACAGCCCAAACAGGATAGGGGCCTGAGAACAGATTTTTCCAGTAGCTGTTCGTACTGAGTTTGGACACATTTTCGCCGAGTAGAAACTCTTGCACTATGGCTTGCGGATTCGGGTCTATGACGAACCACAAACCGAATACGACGAGTACTGTCAGCGTGAATACGCTTAGGCGCAGCGCGTCGTGGCGCAGAAATTCAGCAAATTTCCACTGGCGCTGCCATAGCAGGTATATGCAGAAGGCAAGCCCGACGGGTGCGAGCAGGAAAATTGAGCGTACCCAGGCTGAAAGGCCGACCAGTACACCCAAGCCTATCCAGAAGAGATAGTTACGGTTTTTATTTCTGTATAACAGAAATAAAAAATAACTGAATGACAGAAAAAATACCTCAGGCAGGTTGGTGATATATGGCCTGCCGTGATGGAAGATGGAAGTAAAGGCGAGAAAGGCAACGGCGGCAATGGCCGAACTTTCATTATCGGCAGTAATGCGCCGGGTAAACCAGAGCACCATCAGCGCGGTGAGAAAAGTGTAGCCGACAATTGGCAGGCGGAAGCGCCACAGATTCCAGTCTTGGCCCCAATTGCTGGCTATCATGCCTTGCCAGAAAAGTAGCGGTGGTTTGGTGACACCCAGGCCTTCGGCAGGTTGCAGCGGCAGCCAGTGTCCGGTAGCTGCGGTAAGGCGAGTGATCTGCAGATAAGGACCCTCGTCTCCGGTGGATGGAATATTCATGCCATCAAGAGAATACAGGTAGGAGAAAACACCCAGGGCCGCGACAGCCCACCACCAGATTAAACGTTTAGTCATAGAAGTTCGGAAATCATGATGTGATGAGATAGAAGAACAGGATTAAATCATTTCATCCGCGCGACCGCGCATTTCATTAAGCAGTTTTCTGCTGCGCTCCAGATCGCTTTCGGCAGTAACTGCGGCAGCATAGTTTTCCCATTCTTCCAGTTCATCATCGTCCTCATCGTGGGTGCCATGCAGTCTGGCCCATTGCACCCAGGCGTAGACCTGAGCCGTATCCGGGTCTGTACCCAGACCATGGTCATATTTCTTGGCCATGCATAGGGAAGCAATGACACTGCCTTCCAATGCTGCATTTTCGATCTGTTCCTGGTATTCGGCAAGCTTGTCGATGGAGGGAAGGTGCCCCTCAATTGCAGCCATGGTATGCAGTTCGGCGGCAGCGACATAGTTTTGTTCTATGCCACGTCCGGTTTGATAGAGGTTGCCCAGTTGAGAGATTGCTTCAAGGTCTCCCTTTTCCGCCGCAGCATGTAACCAAAGTACAGCGTTCTCATCGTTTTGTTCAACACCGTTGCCAAGCAGGTAAAGCATGCCAAGGTTGAATTGGGCATGTATCTGTTCTTGTTCGGCAGCTTTTTGATACCAGAAAACAGCTTTTTCCGGATTTTTTTCTGTGCCCAGGCCGGATAGATACATCGCACCAAGATTATTTTGCGCATCGGCCAGGCCCAGTTCAGCAGCTGCACGATACCAGTGAAATGCTTCAGCCATGTTTTCGGTCACACCGGAGCCGTTTCGGTAAGCTTCTGCCAATTCGTATTGGGCATCAGCGTCATTTTTTTTTGCCAGTTGCAGCAGGTCTTGTATTGAGTTGGACATGGGTTTTGTGGTTTTTATCTGAAATGAAAGGCCGGCCGGGATGAATTGCCGATAATCTTGCGTGCATTTTACTATTATGCAGGAGACAACGCGTAGCAGAAATTGTTGGCAAGTTATAATTTCACAAGGTAACAGGATTGGGTTTTAAAACACATGAGGAGGGCGGTGAATTGGATAAATTTCCAAAAATCTGGATGGATTTCTGCCAATTGAGAGATGAAGATATTCCCAAGGTGGATGAAATAGCCTATCCGCCGGCAGTAGATCGTTATCGCGCTTTGGAGTTGCTGAATCCTGATGATGTAAGCGTCGTTATTCTTGGACAAGACCCTTATCACGGTGAAGGTGAGGCTCATGGTCTGGCTTTCTCTGTCCCCAATGGGATCAAAATGCCACCGTCTTTAAGAAATATTTTTCGTGAGTTGGCTGAGGATATTAATGTGCCTTTACCGGTGGAAACAGATCTTACCCGATGGGCGAAGCAAGGAGTGTTACTGCTCAATACGGCCTTGACAGTAGCACCGGGAAAACCGGGATCTCATGCTAATTACGGCTGGAAGCGTGTAACCGATTCAATTATTTCAGCCTTGGCCAATACGGGTAAACCCCGAGTATTCGTGTTATGGGGGAAATACGCACAGAGCAAGCGGGCATTGATACCGGACGGCATGGGGCATCTGCTTATTGAGTCCGCTCATCCTTCCCCATTATCTGTTTACAGGGGATTTCTGGGTAGTCGACCTTTCTCACAGATTAACAGCTGGTTATTAAAGCAGGGTAGAAGGGAAATTGACTGGCGCTAGGTTTTTAATATTCTCTGCCTGGTTTGCTGCTATCCGTATAAAAAAAAACGGTCTGATTCCAGACCGTCTTTTTATGAAACTCGGTTAGAGTTTTTACTTTTATTATTTCTTTCTTTTGCCTGCAACTGCATCCTTCAGCTTGCTGCCTACTTTGAATTTTGCAACTTTCTTTGCCGGAATTTTCAATTCTTTGCCAGTGGCAGGGTTGCGGCCAATACGAGCTGCGCGTGCTTCCACAGCAAATGTGCCAAAACCGATCAACTGAACATTTTCGCCTTTTACCAATGAGGTTTGAACTGCAGCCATCAGCGCGTTCAGTGTTTCTTCTACATTGGTTTTTGTTTGCTTGGTGGATTTTGCTACTGCATCAATCAGTTCTGCCTTGTTCATATTGTTGACTCCCTTGTGGTTAAAAGACGACGCACTGTATCAAGTCGGGGAAGGAAATACAAGAAGTTGGCTGAAGTTTTTTTAAAAAAATCAATTAGGAATTTTGGCTGATACCGCGCTGCAGGGAACAAGGTGTACGGCGATTTTTGGATTAAATCATTTATTGTCTTGATTTGGCTTGGATTATTAAATGGTTAAATCCGTCTCCAGGCTTGCCAGCAAGCCTGGAGACGGATTCGTCAACAGCAGCGGCAAGATCAGTTTCAATTGCATGTGCAGGT
>JBBQYH010000113.1:0-6263 GCA_038208855.1 Burkholderiales bacterium | reverse complement strand
ATGGGATGCACGACTGACATCGGAATTGATCTTGCTGTTTTTATATCTTGGTTTCATTTCCCTGCATGCTTCAATTGAAGATCCGCGGCGTGCAGACCGCGCTTCTGCACTCCTTGCGATCTTGGGTTCGGTCAATGTTCCTATTATTTATTTTTCTGTGAAATGGTGGAACACCCTGCATCAGGGATCCACGATTAAATTGAGCGGTACCAGTATGCACATCGCCATGCAACATGCCATGTTCACCATGTTGGCTGCAATGTGGCTATATGTGATTGCCGTGTCATTGGCACGCGTACGCTGCATTATTCTTGAGCGTGAACGAAGTACACAGTGGGTGGCAGAGTTGGCAGAGGTGAAGCAATGAATTGGCTGGAATTTTTTGCCATGAAAGGATATGCGCTGTATGTATGGGGGTCCTACGGTATCGCGTTGTTGGTCTTGATCGTGGAGATACTCCTTGTACGGCATAGAAGAAAAATAACTTTGCAACAATTGCGCCTGATGCGTGATGCAGAAAATCCGGAGTAAATATGAAACCGCGTCAAAAAAGATTTATCTTCATTATTGTTGGTATCGTCATACTCAGTGCGGCCGTGGGCTTGGTGCTGTATGCCCTGCAAAACAATGTAAGCCTGTACTTTACCCCTAGCCAGGTTTTTAACGGGGAAGCACCACAGGGGCGCAATTTTCGCATAGGCGGACTGGTGGTAGACAAAAGTCTGAAGCGCCAGACAGATGGCTTGACCGTACATTTCGATGTTACAGACACGGCCAAGACCATGCATGTAACCTATATTGGTATTCTCCCCGACCTGTTCAAGGAAGGAAAAGGGGTTGTAGCGCATGGCAAACTTGAAGGCGAAAACAACTTCATTGCCGATGAGGTGCTGGCAAAACATGATGAAAATTACAATGCTGCCGAGGTGGTAACTGCGCTGGCTTTGGCTAACAAGGCACAATCCGGTGTTTCTTCCACGCAGACTGTGAAGCCTTCATATAAAGCACCTTTAATTAATTAATACGGAAATTAATATGATCCCAGAAATCGGTAATTTCGTCCTCATCATCGCTCTTTTGTTGGCTGTATTACAAGGGATGTTGCCCATATATGGCGCTGCCCGAGGTAATTCGGTATTGATGGGTACTGCGCGCCCCATAGCATACGGTCAATTTATTTTTGTAGCAATTGCCTTTGTATGTCTGGTGCAGTCGTTTCTCAGCAATGATTTTTCCGTACTTTATGTCGCCGAACATTCCAATTCGCACCTGCCTTCATACTTCCGTTTCGCCGCATTATGGGGCGGGCATGAGGGCTCCCTGTTGCTGTGGACATTTATTCTGACGATATGGACCATTGCGGTTGCAACCTTCAGCAAACACCTGCCCGAAGAAATGGTTGCGCGTGTGCTGGGTGTTATGGGATTGATATCAGTCGGCTTCCTGCTGTTCATGTTGTTTACGTCCAACCCGTTTGAGCGCTTGTCGCAAATACCAGTTGATGGCAGGGACTTGAATCCGCTGTTGCAGGATATTGGCTTGGTCATTCATCCACCCATGTTGTATATGGGTTATGTGGGTTTTTCCGTAGCTTTTGCTTTTGCAATCTCGGCGCTGTTATCCGGCAAGCTGGATGCAACCTGGGCACGCTGGTCGCGTCCGTGGACTACCGTTGCTTGGATGTTTTTAACCCTGGGTGTCATGCTGGGTAGCGGCTGGGCCTATTACGAACTAGGTTGGGGCGGCTGGTGGTTCTGGGACCCCGTGGAAAATGCATCCTTCATGCCGTGGCTGGTAGGCACGGCACTAATACACTCGCTGGCAGTGACGGAAAAGCGCGGCGCATTCAAAAGCTGGACTGTGCTGTTGGCTATTTCCGCATTCTCGCTCAGTTTGCTGGGTACATTTCTGGTGCGTTCCGGCGTATTGACCTCGGTTCATTCCTTCGCGACGGACCCCAAGCGCGGTATATTTATTCTGTCTTTCCTGGTTATTGTAATAGGCAGTTCATTGCTGCTGTTTGCATGGCGTGCCCCCAAAATAGGTTTGGGCGGCAAATTTGATTTGATTTCCCGCGAGTCGATGCTGCTTACCAATAACGTGCTGTTGTCCGTAGCTTCGGCATCCGTGTTTTTAGGCACCTTGTATCCATTGTTTGTGGATGCCCTGGGTTTTGGCAAGATTTCTGTGGGCCCGCCCTATTTCAATTCGGTATTCGTACCCATCATGGTGCCCATGGTGATGATGATGGGACTGGGTCCCGTGGCACGCTGGAAAAAAGCCAGCATACCGGCTATTTGGCTGCGTGTACGCTGGGCTTTGGCATCAAGTGTGATCATTGCTCTGTTGCTGCCGTTTGTGATGGGTAATTGGACACCTATGATCGCACTTGGTTTGTTGCTGGCATTCTGGCTCATAACTACCGTATCTGCGGACCTTTATAAACGCTTAAGCGGCAGTGAGGCAGGGATTTGGGCTGCATTCAAGAGTCAGTCCATGAGTTACTACGGTATGCAATTTGCACACCTGGGCGTAGCGGTATTCATCATAGGCGTGACCTTGGTCAAAGGTAATGAATCGGAACGCGATGTGCGCATGGATGTTGGCGATATTGTTACAGCAGGCGCCTATCAGTTCAGATTTGACGGCGTACGCGAGATAGAAGGGCCCAATTACCATGCATATCAGGGTCGTATAAATGTAAGTAAAAACAATAAGTTACTTACGCAGCTGTATCCTGAAAAACGCATATACAACGCAAGCGGAATGCCGATGACAGAAGCGGCAATTGATACTGGAATATTGCGTGACTTGTATGTCTCACTGGGTGAACAGATACCGGACAGTAACGGTGCATGGTCCGTGCGTGTGTATCTAAAACCTTTCGTGGTCTGGATATGGGCAGGTTGCATAATGATGGCATTTGGTGGCCTGCTTGCGCTGAGCGACAAACGTTACCGTATATACGCGCGCAAAGCCAAAACAGAAATTAATAGTGAAAAAAGCATGAAAGAGCTGGCTGCTGCTGCAATGCGGGAGAAATCCGCATGATGCGATTTATTGTGCCTTTCATCGTGTTTGTGGTGCTTGCGGTCTTTCTGTTTGCAGGCCTGAGTCTAGACCCGCGCGAAGTTCCTTCGCCGCTTGTGGACAAAGCTGCTCCTGCTTTTGTATTACCACAGCTGGATAACCCAAAAATGCAATTCTCCCCGCAGGATATGAGGGGTAAGGTATGGTTATTTAATGTGTGGGCATCCTGGTGTGTAGCTTGTGAAGCGGAACATCCGGTATTGATGGAGCTGGCGAGACGCAATATAGTGCCGGTATATGCCATGGACTATAAGGACAAAAGAGAAGACGCATTGGCAGTCCTTAATCAGCGCGGAAACCCCTATGTGAAAACTGTCTCGGATAGCGATGGTCGTGTAGGAATAGATTATGGCGTATATGGCGTGCCCGAAACTTATGTTATCGACAAGCAGGGCATCATTAGGTACAAGCAAATCGGTCCGGTGACGGCGCAAAATCTGCGCGAAAAAATACTGCCATTGGTTGCAGAGCTGGAGAAAAAATAATGCGCTTTTTAATACTGTTATTTTGCATATTCCCCTTGGTTGTTTATGCAGGCGAGGCCAAGGATTTGGCCAAGGATCCTGTGCTGGAAAAGCGCATGGTTGGTTTGGCAGAAAACTTGCGTTGTCTGGTATGTCAAAATGAATCCCTTGCAAGCTCGCATGCCGATCTTGCCGATGATCTGCGCCGCGAAGTACGTGAACTGATGCAGAAGGGTATGACAGACCAGGAAATAAAAGATTATCTTGTGGCCAGATACGGTGACTTTGTTTTATATGATCCGCCGTTGAAATCGTCTACGGTTTTGTTATGGTTGGGGCCGTTTGCCTTATTGCTGGCTGGTTTGGGGATATTGTTTTTACAAGTGAACAAACGCCGCAAAACAGTTACGGCACCCTCACTGAATGCGGAAGAAAAAGCACGTGCTGCAGCCTTACTTAACGACGAAAAGAGATAAAGCATGATGATATTCTGGACGATAGGTGTGCTATTGCTGATTTTGGGAGTGCTGTTTGTGGTCATTCCCTTATGGCGTGGCAGCGTGCAAAGCAATGCGGTGCAGCGTGATACTGCCAATATTGAAATTTACCGTGATCAGATTTCTGAAATGAACAATGATCTGAGTAATGGTTTGTTAACCCAGGAAATGTATGATCAGGGAAAGCAGGAACTCCAGTCACGTTTGTTGGATGATGTTGAGCAAAGCAAGAGTACAAATACTAAAGCTGTGACTAATCCTTTCAGGGTGCTTGCGCTGGTATTGAGCGTAGTTCTGCCATTGTCAGCAACGGCCATCTATTGGAAAATCGGCAATCTGGATGCCTTGGTACCACAGCAAAGTGCGTCCCCCGGTGATTTTGCAGTGGCTCACTCTGCTGCGGAACTTTCAGCACTGGAAGAGAAAGTGTCAGGCAAACCCGATGACGCCAACAGTTGGTATTTGCTGGCAAAATCATATGCTGAAATGGGACGTTATCCCGATGCAGTCAATGCATATGACAAATTGACCCAGCTTATACCGAATGAGGCCCAACTTTGGGCTGACTATGCCGATTCGATGGCGATGGCCTCAGGCAAAAGTTTGTCAGGCAAGCCTGCAATGCTGCTGGATAAAGCTTTGGCGCTTGACCCGGATAATTTCAAGGCTTTGGCTTTGTCCGGTTCTGCTGCTATGGAAAGACAGGATTATGCGGTTGCTGTGCTTCATTGGGAAAAACTGTTGAAAATGATACCCAAGGATAATGAAAATGCGCAAATTGTAGAGGGCGGCATAAATCAGGCGCGTGAATTAATGGCGCAGAAAAATGGAGGCCAATTGCCTCCATCTACGCAATTTTCTTCTTCTGATACACAAGCCGCGACTGGCGCAGGCAAAGAGGCTATTTCCGGGACAGTAACATTGAGTAATGAACTTAAGGCCAAAGCCAGTCCGGATGATACAGTGTTTGTTTTGGTAAGAGCCGCCAGCGGGCCCAAGATGCCTTTGGCCATCGTGCGTAAGCAGGTTAAGGATCTGCCAATGAAATTCACCCTGGATGACAGCACATCGATGTCACCGCAAATGAAAGTATCCAATTTTGAGCAGGTTGTCGTCATTGCTCGCGTATCCAAGTCTGGTAACGCGATGACTCAGCCAGGTGATATGCAGGTTATGAGTGCCATAATCAAACCCGGCAGCAAAGGGCTAAAACTTAAAATAGATCAATTGGTGCAGTGATTTTTGTGAAATTGATCCAGTAATAAAAAAACCGCTAAAGAGCGGTTTTTTTATTACTGGATAAGCCAAAAATTTATTTTGGCATTGGTCTAGTCGCATCCAGCGCTGCAAATTCTGACTCTGAAACTGCTTTAACGAGAGCTCGGTAACCGCCAGCCAATGAAAAGCCTCTTTCATAGCCCAGTGAGCGCAACAGATGCGCGGCATGCAGGCTACGCCTTCCGCTATTGCAATAACACAAAAGTATACAATCTTTGGTGTAATGCAGACGATTGATATTCGCCAGAAAATGCTGTACATCAAGGGTGTCTGGCGTGTCGCCATCGAGCAGCTCATGTTCGTCTTCGGTCATTTTATGGCCGAGCAACTGCTTGAACTTGAATAAAGGTAATGAACAGGCGCCGGGTATCTCGCGCTCTACTTCCAGCTCGAATTTCTGTCTGACATCGATAAGGCATACCAGCTTTAACCGAATCAACTCAAGCGTAGTCGCTACGCTGATTTCCAGCATGGAGTCAGGATTGGTTATTGATGCTTGTGTGGTAGACATAGTTAACCAGTCAATTTATAAATTATCATATAAGAATATACTATATTGTCGTCATTTTGCCTATTTTAAGCTGTTGCAAGCTACAATGTGTGCGTATATGTTTTAATTAAATATTATTTTTTATAGGCGAGGCCGTATTTAACGGGATATTTCTGCAACTTCGCAACATGATCTTTTAAAAGTCTGTTAGGGTGCGTCGCTGAATTATTGGTGCGATTGCATAGATAAAATAAACTAAGGGTAATGTATGAATGACCGGGTACAACAGATTTTAGTACAGATTAATGCGCTGGAAGCAGAAATAGAAGTAGAGATGAAAACACAAAGAAAGCAATGGCTATATCAATTGCATGGCAGACGCGTTGAGTTTGAGCATTCTATTAAAGACGCGCATCGTAAATTAAAAATGGGTATTTTTCGCTG
>JBBQYH010000112.1:0-6642 GCA_038208855.1 Burkholderiales bacterium | reverse complement strand
GTATCCAGTCTTATCGATCAGGAACCGGTATTGCGGGCACGCCTGGTGACCGAGCTGGCCAGTTCGCCGTTGACAGCTAGCTTGGCGGAAACCCTGCGCACCATGAAATACGGCGCGGTAATCCAGTCTTTCGGTGCCACGGCGTTTACCCTGTCGGCGAGCATCCTGGAAATTTTTGCGTACAGCGTAGGTTCCATTTTTCTGGCTTTGTATATGATGATAGACAGGGACAGGTTGCGCGGCGGACTGTATTCCATCGTACCCCGTACGCACCATATTCGCCTTTCGCGGGTGATGATGAACCTGGAAATAATAGTCGGCGGCTATATTCGCGGGCAGCTCATCACCTGCTTGATGATGGCGGTTTTTATTTATATTCTTCTTATGGCCTGCGGCGTGCCGAACGCATTGGCCATTGCGATATTCGGCGGTGTTGTAGACGTGCTGCCCTATATAGGTATTTTCCTCACCATGGGCCCGGCAGTCATGGCGGCCATGGTCAAGGGTCCGGTGATTGCCATGGTGGTTTTCGTGTTGATGCTGGTTTACGAAGAGCTGGAAAGCCGCGTGCTGGTGCCTTTGGTTTACGGCAATGCGATGCGTATTCCATCCTCCATAATATTTTTTTCGCTGATTGTGGGCGCAACCTTGCTGGGTGTAATGGGTGCGCTGCTGGCACTGCCTATCGCGGCGGCTATGCTTATGCTGATCGAAGAGTTGCGCGTGGAGCTGCCGGGCGAGACTGTAAACATCAAGAATGAAGATTTACGCAGGAAAGACGTCCGCGGTGAGCAGGAGTATGAACGTCGCACGGAAGGCATGCCGGCCGAGCAGGCTGCGGCCATAGCTGTGGAAATGTCGGATGACAGGAAAAAGGAAGAGGACGGTCCGCAATTGCCAGTCAAGGATGTTTCCGCATGAATTGCAAGACTGCTCTGTGTATCTAGCCGGACTAAGCGTGATTAGTAATGTATGCACAAATATATAGTCTGGTTACTGGAGAAACAATTTGAATAAAGAAGAACCTGGCAGCAGCGACGCAAACAAAGCCGAGATCCCTGCCCTGGAACGAAAATATACACTCTTAGCCAATGCTGGTAGCGCTGGAAAGGTAAAACAAAAATTTTTCCGGGCTTGCATTGTTCTCAAACTTGCCTTTAACAAGTTCAGGCAGATAGACGGCGATCAGTGGGCAGGAGCCTTTGCTTTCAATGCATTTTTCTCGCTGTTTCCGCTGATCGTGCTGTTTGTCACGATAGCATCGTCGTTTATTGATCGTGACAAAGCCGGCACAGAAATTATATTCTATGTTGAAAAATATTTTCCTCTTAGCGGTAAAATGCAGCACTATATATTTGACACCCTCAGCGGGGTGATCACCGCAAGTGCGCAGGCCAGCTGGGTCGCGCTGGTACTGCTGGTGTGGGTAGCCATACAATGTTTTACCACACTGATCAGCGCCATCAATCGTGCATGGAACACCGAGCATTACAATTGGTGGCAGATGCCGTTAAAAAGCCTGGTATTGTTTGGTATCATGACCTTTGCCGTACTGCTGGGTATGGCATTCCCGTTACTTGCGGAGGTGGCAAAGAACTGGTTCTTTTTCGTGCATGATTTCAGTTCCTGGATGTATGGACGCATGCTGGTAGTGATTCCCTTGTTGACGGTGTTTTTCAGCCTGAGCCTGTTGTACAAATTTTCCCCGCAGCGTCTCACGCGGTTCGATGAAGTATGGGCCGGTGCTTTCAGCGCCACGCTGCTGTTGTGGCTTGCGGAAAGTCTGTTTGTTATTTATCTCAGGGATTTTGCCACATTGAATGCGGTTTACGGTGCGTTTGGCGGAATCATGGCTTTGTTGTTATGGATATATGTGTCGGGTGGGATATTCATCTTTGGCGCGTGCCTGTGTGCTGTGCGGGCAGAAACGCCCTAGCGGAGAAATTTTCGTTTTACAACGTCTTTGCGTTTTTCAAGTTTAGTGGTTGGTGGTGTTACTTCAATGCAGCACGTTTAAAATTTGCATGCTCGCATGCAATGGTTCACGATTTATAAATGGTATCGCATCTTATGTTCAAGCATTATCGATTAATCTCCGGTTGCTGGATTTTTCTGCTTTTTTCTCTACCGCATGCGGCTGCTGCAGACGAAGTGCAGCTGAGAAATGGCGACAGGCTGACCGGCGAAATCGTCAGTATGGAAAAAGAGCTGCTGGTGTTGAAGTCGGAAATAGTGGAAGAAAGGCTCAGTATCGAGTTAAAAGATATAGTCTGTATCCGTTCACGGCGCAAGCTGCCTGCCGTCTTTAAAAATGAAGAGATGGTCATCGGCACGTTGAGTTGTCCGGAGGACGGCATGATAGCAATAGACAGCGAGAACCTCGGCAACTTGCCGCCATTGGCATTGAGCAGGCTGCAGTCTATCAATCCGTCTACCTACAGCGGGTTTTTCAATCTGGGTGGCGAGCTTAACAGGGGCAATTCCAACACGAGTGCAGGGAATTTCGAAAGCAAGTTTATGGTCAGGACACACAAACATCGCTTTACCGTGGATATCACGCATAATTTTGGCGAGACTAACGGGGAGGTGACGATACGCAATTCTTCGGGTAGCCTGAAGTATGATTTCTTTAGCGGGGAGAAAGTGTATTCCTACGCACAGTCTCTTAACGAGCAGGATCCCTTCGCCAATCTGAATCTGCGCAATACCGACGGTCTGGGCATGGGCTATCAATTTTCCGAAACCCGCAAACTGAATTTATTTGTCGAGCTGGGTATTTCCTTCTTCAACGAGGATGTAATTATAGGCGATGACAAGCGCATCGCGGCCGGTCGCTGGGCTGTGGGGTTCGATTGGGAATTCGTGCCTCGGCGCATCTGGGTGTACCATCACGAGGAAGGTTACTATAACTTTGAAGAAAAAACCTATGTGATGAAGTCCGATCAGGGTGTGCGCATTCCGCTGAGGGATAATTTCTCACTTAATTTCGAGGTTGATTATCGCATCAACAGCGCACCGCAAGCCGGCGACAGAAACTCAGATATGAGAGCTATCTTCGGATTGACTTACAACTATGCCTATTGGTGAGCAGTTTCCGCCTGACTATGCCCCGCCAGCTCTTTGGGTTTCTACCGCTGCTCTGGCTATTGCGATGCTATCCCGGATAATTGAAGCAGCAAGCCGAATTGTGCGGCGGGTACCGGTTTGCTGAAAAAGTAACCCTGCATTTCGTCGCAATGATGCAACTGCAGGAAGGATTTCTGTTCCGCGGTTTCAACGCCTTCTGCGATCACTTTGTGTCCCAGATCGTGTGCCATGGAGATAATGGTGCGTGTGATCGCCGCGTCATCCGGGTCGGTGGTGATGTCTCGCACAAAAGACTGGTCGATTTTGAGGAAGTCGATCGGAAAGCGCTTGAGATAGCTCAAGCTGGAATAGCCTGTGCCGAAGTCGTCAATTGAAAATTTAACCCCAATTGCCTTGAGTTGTTTGAGAGTGGCGATTGTAGCCTCCGCATCGTGCATGATCATGCTCTCGGTCAGTTCCAGTTCCAGATAGTTAGCGTCGAGTCCGGTTTCCTGCAGCGTACGTGTCACTAACTCTACCAGGTCCTGCTGCGCAAATTGACGCGCGGAAAGGTTAACCGCTACACAAACCGGCTTGAATCCGGCCATTTGCCATGCCTTATTCTGTGCGCAGGCCGTGTGCAGCACCCATGTGCCAAGCGGCACGATCAAGCCGGAAACCTCTGCTGCCGGAATAAACATGCCAGGGGGAACCAGGCCCTGTTCGGGATGTTGCCAGCGCACCAATGCCTCCATGCCGGTGATTTCGCCACTACGCATATCCACCCGTGGTTGGTAATGGAGCAAAAATTCATCGCGCTTGAGTGCGTGGCGCAGGTTGTTTTCCAACGTGAGACGCTGCAGCGCTTTGACATTCATCTGGGCATTACAGAACTGTGCATTGTTGCGCCCTTGATCCTTGGCTCGATACATGGCGGCATCGGCGTTCTTCAGCAAAGTTTCGGCATCCTCGCCGTCCCTGGGATAGAACGAGATGCCGATGCTGCAGGTAATGAACAGTTCATGGCCATCAATTATGTATGGCTCGGTACGGAGATTGAGGAATTTCTGTGTCACCAAAGTGACATCGTCTTCCGAGGCATAAATAGGCAGAATGACGACGAATTCATCTCCGCCCAAGCGCGCAACCGTGTCGCTTTCGCGCAAGTTGTCTACAAGTCTGGCGGAGAATTGTTTCAGCAATTGATCACCGGCATTGTGGCCGAGGCTATCGTTGACATTCTTGAAGTCATCCAGATCAAGCAGCAGTACCGCCAGTTTGTTTGCGTGCCGATTTGCAAGTGTCAGTGCCTGGTTGAGTCTATCCTGAAACAGGGTGCGGCTGGGAAGCCCGGTCAGGAGGTCGTAATAGGCGAGGTAATTGAGCTTCTCCTGTTTGTCGAGGTGTAGCATGGCGAAGGCGATGTCGCTGGCCAATTCTGTCAGCAGCTTTATTTCTTCTTCATGGAAGAAGTCCATTTCGCCGGCGTACAGTGCGAGTACACCTACCGCTTCATTTGATACCAGCAGCGGTAAAATTATCATCGAGTGGACGCCGGATTCGGCGTATTTCTTGCCGAATACAGCCCTGGGATCGTTTATTGAATCGTTGGATACGACGATCTGCTTTTCCCGGATCGCCAGTGCAATCATGGTAGTTGATGCAGTCTCACTCTTTGATAAACGGTCTTCGATGCTGCTCATGAGCGACTGGCCCTTGCCGGCTGAAGCTACCGGGACGATCTTCATCGTGTGACGATCCACCATGCATAACATGGACATGAGGAATTCACCTGTTTCGAGAGCAACCCGGCACGCCTCCCTGAACAGTTCATCGCGATCCTGTACGCGCACGATCAGCGCATTGATACCGGTCAGCATGGCATATACGCGGTTGAGATATTTGATTCTGGCTTCTGCAGCCTTGCGCTCGGTGATATCTTGAATCATGCAGAGATGGCGAGGATGATCTTTATCATCAATCTTCAAAGGGCTAACGCACATGTCGATCCAGATGACAGTACCATCGGGGTGTATATAACGTTTTTCCATCTGGAAGCCGTTTATCTTTCCCGCATTCAACAGCGCCATATTATCCAGGTCTGCCTGTATATCATCGGGGTGGGTAATTTGTAACCAGTCAATATTTGTCATCGCTTCCATAGACCTGCCGGCAATCTCGGCGAAGCGCGGATTGACTTCGTGGATAAGTCCATTACGTGAATCGATCAGGGCAATACCCAGCGGTGCCTCCACAAATATGGTTTTAAAACGCTCTTCACTGGTTCGCAATGAATGCTCAATCTGTTTGCGCTCGGCAATTTCATGGCCAAGCGCAATGGAACGTTTCACTGCGTTGTTTTCCGAGTTCACAAGCCTGGCCACAAGCGGGGCGAGTAGCCAGCGCAGCATCAGTAGCGCGATGGCAAAAATGCCAAGCAAGAACGGAATAAGATAACTCAGTTGCTGCCACACTGGTGCATACAATTCAGTTTTATCCATCTTCAGCACCATACCCAACCCGAGATCGCCAAACGGCGCATAGGCTGCCACTACTATCTGACGCCGATAATCTTTGGTGGTGATGAAGCCGGTCTCGCCCTCAAACGCGTGCGTCATCGGCAAGCGTACGCCTTCGGAAGTTTTTCGAGTTGCGGTGAAAATATTGGGATTCAGCGTCGTTGGAAAGCAATGCATACTATCGAGCCCCAAGGGCGCACATAGTGCCTGCTCTCCGGTTTTGCCCAGATGGTCGGCATTGTTGAGCGCATCCATGGTTAGTGGCAGTTGCCTCTCGGTCATTACCTTGCCGACATATTTCCCTTCTTTTTTGATCTCTACAGCAGAGCGCAATAACAACTGCCCATCCCACATTAATTGCGCCTGACCGGGAAAATTAAGTTGTACTGCCAATTCGGGATGCCGCGTGAAATTACCGGCAAGTATCAGTTCTTCGCCGTCTTTGCCAAATACTGCAATGGCAGTAATACCGGTTTGCAGAAAGGAACGGGCGGCAATATCGAGTTTTTTTCTGACATTGACGTCGCTTGTGTGCGAATTTACAAGCTGTAACAGATCGATTATATGAGGGCGTGTTGCAATCAGCACTGTTTTGTCAAAATCCGCTTGAATTTCACTCAAAGATTGCTGGATTCGACTTTGCAGGGACGACTGCAGGCTTTGCTCAGCAGCATCTCGGAATGACGCTGCATGACTACGAAGACAGTTAATCCAACAAGCAGAGTAACGACAATCAGAATTGTTCCTGCAACCAGATTGATACGCGGTTGATTGATTTTTGTTTGTGACATGTTTTCCATCATACAGGCTAAGACTATCTTTTGCTGTTTGCAATTAATAATGGACAACCCACAGTATTTCATGGTTAACCAGAAAATTTTGGTAGTGTTTTACGATCAAGTCAGCCTGACAACTCCTGATCAAAAATCCTTTCACATTCAAGCATGATCGATTCGCCTATTTCCGAATGATAGCGGGGGTCCAGCGATTCCTGCATTTCGTGGCTGATATACAACCCCGCTTCACGCGATGTAGTTTCCGCAATCTGCCTTGCCAA
>JBBQYH010000111.1:0-6818 GCA_038208855.1 Burkholderiales bacterium | reverse complement strand
TAGGCCCCCCTCTTTTGTAACGGGAAACAATCTTACGTCACATTGATACGCGTGCGTGCAGTTCCCAGAACCTGGCCGGTAATCCAGTGCAGGAATTGCACGGTCACAGTATAAGTTCCTTTTGCGGTTGGTTTAATGATGCAGTCGTAACGTTCAGCCGAGGAAGCTTCGATTGAAGTAGTGTTCCACACAGCTGGCAGGGGACGGCCATCAGATGCGACAACACTGGCTGTCAGTCCGCCAAAGCTGATTTTCTGCGGATAGTAACCGGCACAAATGTAACGAACCAGAGTTGTTTGTCCCAATGTCATATTGACTGCAACGCCTGGATTGGTAAGTGCCGAACTTGCACCATCCACACCGCTGATGATGAAATACTTGGGGTTCAGATTATTCAACCCAACATCCCCGCCACAGGTACCGGATGCCCAACTCAGTGTGTGCCAAACCGGGTCGATCTCATCGCAAGCCCAGATCGCCTCAACGTGATAAATGGGGCCATTTTTGAATGCGCGCTTGGTACCTACCGGGTCTGTTGAAAGCGGTTTTGGATCGATGATCAATCCGCCATACATGCCCATTTCAGCATGAAGAGGTGTATTGACATGGCAGTGGTAAAAGTATGTTCCTGCACTAGAAGCCTTCCACTGGTAAGTATAAGTACCGTTGTATACGTCAAAAGAGAAATGGCCTACACCATCATTTTCAGTACTGGGCTCAATACCGTGATGGTGGATGGTATGCATCCACATCATATCGACGGTTAACGATGTATGCACAATTTGCCCTTCGGTCACGCGTATCGCAGGTGACGGGAATGAGCCTCCCATGCCGCCTCCGCCACCTGCTGCGAGGTCGGTAAAACCCCAGATGGTCACGGACTTGCCGTCATCCATCAGCATAGAACCATTCATATAAATGCCACGCTGAAAAGTAATATCCGCTGTTACCAGTCCGATTGTCGCTGGCGCACCCGGATAAACGTAACATGCCTGACCCATTCCACCACTACCGCTACCAGTCATACCCATGATTTTCTCCTGAATAGTTAAGTATATTTAAAGGAATTCAATTTCGGTCATTGCACCGAATTGATAGAGTCCACCACCAGCAGTTTGGGACATTTCATCATGCAAATGCATGGGGAAATGCCCAGTAGTTACTGCAGGGTAAGCATCCGGTGGTGGTTCGAAGGGATAGATTGAGTCGATTTTGCCAAAGTTGTTACGCAAGTACAGTGAATCTTTTTTCCATACTGATGGTTGATTGATGCCATTCTTGGTAAGCCACTCCATATGGTTGGCATGGGTATGTACCGAGTGCGAGCACATCCCTGCATTGAGTATGCGCAGCAATGTACGATCACCGATTCTTCCCGATAATTTGGAGCGAGGATCTACCAGCGCATCAATATTTGGGTTGCCTTCGTCTGGTGCACCGGGCGGTCGTGATGACAAGCCGTTGATGGTGAAATATCGAGGCTTGTATGTTGTCGGAATTGTTCCATTGACCTGTACAGCGTTATGGAGCGCCGGATCAATGTCATTGAGTACCCAGAACAATTGCTTTTTGAAAGTTGGGCTGCTTGGATAGAGCGTAGTCGTGCTACCTGCAGGCATGATCGCCAATCCGCCATGCAAACCGAGGAAGCGGTTGTAGCTGGTGACATTATCATAGAACATATATGAGCCAGCTTTGCCGGTCGGCACGGTATAGTTGATTGTCCCGGTTGCGCCACTGGCAATATTGCCAGTGCTGGCCAGAGGAGCGTCACCAGCCTTGAGTCCGCCAATCACGAAATTATGTGTCATTAAAAGCCTGTTGATGACAGTAATTTTGAGTGTGTCGCCTTCCTGGCAAATTATGGGTGTGGCGGGAAGTGAAAGTGTTGTTGCCGATTCGCCATAACTCTTGAAGTAAACAGATACGCCGTCTGGCATGACAACAGTACCATCATTGATATAATAAGTTTTACTTATTGTAGCTGCCTCGGAGCGTGGCGCCCAACTCAGCATCCCACTCCCCATTAAGGTACTTGCAATGCCGGTGCCACCAACTTTCAAGAAATTCCTTCTATCCATTTCCATCTCCTCGCACTAATTTTTGTTATATTTTTTAAGTTTTATATACAAAAATAAATAACCCCTTTACTTTTGTTGATGCACGGTAATGCTGTACCTTGATACAGAGTCAAGACAAATTACAGCAAGTATATTATTAATTAATTATCATCTAAATTATTGATTGATAATTAAATATCAATATCAGAAAGTTACAATGAAAAAATTTTTTTAAAGAAAAAATTTCAGTTGAATTAATTAAAAATAATTCTTTCAAGGGAGTGTGAATTTCCTGCAAATACTTTTTTTCAATAGGAATTAAAAATTCCAAATATTTGGAAACGGGGCAAGTGCTAGAATTTGAAATGCGAAAATTTATTCACAGTTCACCTGTGCGTCACATACAACATATGAAAAATTTTAAATCTTCCGGATTATTTAGAGCCTCGTATCATTTTTACTTTTTCGTTGTTTTAATATGTTTGTGGCAAAACTTCAGCTATGCACAAGCTACTGAAAATCTGCCGCAACTGGTCAATCTGTTAAGCAACAGTCCTTCACCTTATCTGGCTGCTCATGGTGATGATCCGGTTGCCTGGCAAGAATGGAGTCCGGCTACGCTGGAGCGGGCGCGCCGGGAAAACAAATTGTTATTCGTATCTATAGGCTATTTTTCTTGTCACTGGTGCCATGTGATGCAGGCCGAGAGTTATAAAAATGCCGAAACAGCCGCTTTGATCAATAAATACTTTATTCCGGTAAAAGTAGACAGGGAGTTGGAAGTGGCGCTGGATGCGCAGATGATTGCCTATGCCCAGGGATTGCTGGGCGCGGCCGGCTGGCCGTTGAATGTATTCATTACGCCTGAAGGCTATCCGCTTTATGCAACGCTGTATGAGCAGCCGCTTAGGTTCAGGCTCAAGCTGGATACCTTGGGCAAAGAATGGCAAAAGGACAGTGCAGGTTTGCAAGCAATTGCAAAAAACTCTGCACAAGCAGAGGAGCCAGTAAAGAGAATAAAACCGACAGTGCAGCTGGCTGAAAAATACCGTTTGCAATTGCAGCAGGAAGCGCTGGAGCAAGCAGACATGTTGAGCGGTGGCATCAGCGTAGCGCGCAAATTTCCTCTATCGCCACAATTGGCCGTGTTGCTTGAGCTAGAAGCAGGTCACCATGATGCCAAACTAGCAGAATGGTTAAGGCTTACGTTGGATCAAATGATGAGTGGCGGTCTGCACGATCAATTGGGCGGCGGATTTTTCCGCTATACCACGGACACCGGCTGGCAACGGCCGCATTTCGAAAAAATGCTGTATGACAATGCGCAACTGGCCGTTATTTACTTGCGCGCCGCGCGTATTTTAAATAATCCTGCCTATCGCGATATCGCTATCCAGACGCTGGATTTCATGTTGACAGAAATGCGTGCAAATGGCGCGATGATCTCCAGTATTTCGGCTGTGGATGACAAGGGTAATGAGGGCGGTGGCTATCTGTGGACGCAAGAGCAACTTAAATGCGTACTGGATGAGAATGAAATTAAGACGTTGCGTACGTTGTGGGGGATGGAAAAACCGTCGGATTTCGAATTTGGCTATTTACCCGTTGATCGCAGTGTGGCGAAAGCAGATGACAGCAAGCACCTGTTACAGATTTATCCCAAACTGTTGCAAGCCAGGAATTCGCGCATACTTCCAAAAGATACCAAATTGTTGGCCAGCCTGAATGGATTGGCGTTGACGGCATTTAGCGAGGCGGCAGATACTGCACCAAGATTTGCACAGGCTGCCGATGAGTTGCGCGCTTTCCTGGTGGATAATTTATGGCAAAAGGGCGAATTGCTGAAGGGTATGAGCAATGGCCAGACATTGGGTCAGGCAGGACTTGAAGGTTATGCTTATGTGGCTTCAGGCTTGATGCACTATGCGCATTATAGAAATGATAAAGGTGATGCAAAGATTGCCGGACAGATCATGCTGGCAGCCTGGCAGAAATTTTATACAGCCAAAGGGTTTGTGCTGGAACAGAAAAGCGAACTGGCCAAACCCTATTATCAGGGCCTGATAGAAGATGGTCCCTTACCGTCGCCTTCCGCGCTACTGATAGATGCCAGCTTGGCCACTGCAGACAAAAGGCTAAGAGCAAAGGCGGTCGATGCGTTGGGTTTTGACTACACATTGCGCAACAATGGATTTTTCTGGAATGCCAGCCAGGTTTATGCCTTGAATCGTTTGTTTGCGGCAAAGCATGCAGGAAACTAGTTTTTGTGAATATAGCCAAAAAAATGCCCCTGAACCAAAGGGGGAGGTCAGGGGCAAAAAAGTCTTACCTAGTGGTGAAGACTCCCGCTCAGGGAGGAGAAACGGGGGATGACGAATCATCCATGGAGCTATATTAGCATATGATTAATTAAATATGCAAGTTTATTAATATACGAATTTGTGAAGATACCGGTCTACATTCAAAAAAATGCGCTATCTGCTTGCTTATCCAGAAGAAATAAGGAACAAGGTGCAACATCTTATTAGCCAGAATGGATTGTCTGAGCTATTGTTGCAAAAATATACAACGCTGCACAATATCAGGACTGATAGCGCGCTTTATAGTTATGTTATTGATTTAAAAAATAGTTATATTCGTAATGCACAATCTCCCAATAAAGTCATATTTGATAGCGATATGCAGACCATCAAACGTGCATTGGGTACACACAAGGCAATTTCCCGAGTACAGGGCGGCAAACTCAAGGCTAAAAATGAAATCCGCATCGCGTCCTTGTTCAAGCACGTGCCGCTGGCATTTTTGCGCATGATTGCGGTGCATGAATTGGCGCATATTAAAGAGAAAGACCATAACAAGGCTTTCTACAGTTTATGTCTAAGCATGGAACCGGACTATCACCAGATTGAATTTGATTTAAGGCTGTATTTGACTCATTTGGATCTTATCGGCGAACTGGATTGGTATAGTGGGTGTACTCCTTGAAGAATCAAGGCAAAGCGAGTTACCCGCTGATTTGACCTTTTCTACTTTGTGATTAAACCGGCAATATGGTTTAATCACGGTCTATGGAACGTTCGTTTAAAACCATTGCCCTGATAGGCAAATACAAGACCCCGGAAATTGCTGAGCCGCTCATGCAATTGGCCTCATTTCTGGCTAATTTGGATGTCGAAGTGGTGGTGGACAAACTGACTGCCGAGCATCTCAATGTGCATCCCTATCGCGTATTGGCTCTGGAAGAGATGGATGGTGTGGTTGATCTGGTGGTGGTGTTGGGCGGCGATGGCACCATGTTGAATATTGCGCGCACACTGGCTCCGTTCAAGATTCCGCTGGTCGGGGTGAATCAGGGGCGTTTGGGCTTTTTGACCGACTTGACGCTTGATTCCATGCAGCAAAGTCTTGCGGCCATGTTGCAAGGCGAATATGTCACCGAAAAGCGCATGCTGCTGGGTACCCGTGTGATGCGCAGGGCAGAGCGGGTATTCAATTCGCTGGCTTTTAACGAAGTGGTGGTACATCGCAGCAATGTCAGCAGCATGCTTGAGTTCGAAGTACGCATAGACGGTGAATATGTATATACACAGCGCGCGGATGGCTTGATAGTGGCCACCCCCACCGGTACGACAGCCTATGCACTGTCTGCTGGGGGGGCGATAGTACATCCCTCACTGGATGTGATATCGCTGGTGCCGGTGTGCCCGCACACGCTAAGCAATCGGCCGATCATTGTGGCGGGAAATTCCACGATTGAAATCCTCATGCATAGAACCGAGGATGTAAGTGTGCGTTTTGACAGTCATACACATTTTGATCTGCATTTGCACGATACCCTGTTGATAACGCGTTATCCCGAACCGGTGTGCCTGCTGCATCCGGTGGGACACAGCTACTATCACACATTGCGCGAAAAATTACTCTGGAGCAAATCGCTTTAACATGCTCAAATATTTAAGTATTCGTGATTTTGTCATTGTCGAGTCGCTGGAACTCGACTTTGCCGCAGGCTTTACCGCACTTACCGGCGAAACCGGTGCCGGTAAATCCATTTTGATTGATGCATTGTCACTGGCCTTGGGCGAACGCGCCGATGCGGCGATGGTGCGCAATGGTTGCGAGCGTGCCGAGATCAGTGCCGAATTCGACATTGAACAATTGCCGCAGGTGCAGGCCTTGCTGCTGGAACAGGGGCTGGAAGGCGATGCGGGTGTGTGTCTGCTGCGCCGTGTGCTGGATGCAAATGGCCGTTCACGCGGCTTCATCAATGGCAGCACGGCAACCCAGCAGCAGATGCGCGCAGTGGGCGAGCATCTGCTGGATATACACGGACAACATGCGCATCAATCCCTGTTGCGAGTGGATGCCCAGCGTGAAATTCTCGATGGGCATGCCAATCTGAACCGTGCTGCGGATGCTGTTGCACAGCTGTTTCGCGACTGGCAAAGTCTGCATAATCGTCGTATGCAACTGGAAAAGAATGCTGCCGCGGTATTGGCGGAGCGCGAGTTGTTGCAGTTTCAGCGGCGTGAACTGGCAGAGTTGAATTTCACTGCAGCAAACTGGGCAGAGTTACAGTCGGATCATGCGCGCCTGTCGCATGCTGCTGGTTTGCTGGAAACTGCTCAATTCGGAGTTGAAGTATTGAGCGAGGCCGATTCTTCCTGTCTCGCGCAACTGAATGTTTTGACCGCAAGAGTTCGCAGCAGTGTTGAATATGATGCCAAATTGCAGGAAACCCTGAGCATGCTGGAAAGT
>JBBQYH010000110.1:0-6826 GCA_038208855.1 Burkholderiales bacterium | reverse complement strand
TACCGTTGCGGGGGCAGCACAGGCATCGGGTTTGAATCCCTCCTGTTTCCCGTTTAACCGATTAAAAAACGCTATCGGCACCTTGAAACGGCGCGAATTCTATCATCTGGGTCAAAAAACATGCATAATTTGCTAAACTACTTGCAGAACATCCTGCTACCATTTGACTAATCAGGGTTTTTAAATTTATAGTTCGTCCTATGCAAATTGAATTCGAAACACTGGAACTTAAACTTGCTCAATTGGTGCAATTGAGCACACGCTTGCGTGCTGAAAACCACAAGCTCAGGCAGGAGCTTGTCAACGCATTAAGTTACGGGAAACAATGTGATAATAAAATCAATACTGCACAATCTCGCCTTGAACGCTTGCTTGCTTCACTACCCGAAGAAAAATGAGCAGCGATAAAGCCAATACGCTGGATGTAGTAATACTGGACCGCGAGTTTCGTGTGGCCTGTCCCGCAGAAGAACGCGCAGAACTGCTTGATGCCGTCGCGTATCTTGATAAAAATATGAGAGAAATCAGGGATGCGGGAAAGATCACTTCGATAGAGCGCATCGCCATTATGGCAGCGTTGAATATAACCCACGAACTGCTGACAACAAGACTGGGCAACGGTTTTGACATGTCGGATTTTAAGCGTAGAATGGAATCCATGCAGGCAGCCATCGATACTGTTTTGGCGGATCAAGATGAGTTGTTCTAATTTTTGTTTACCGTACTGTTTGAACAGTACGTACGGTTTGCACCCTGCGGTGTTCGACAGGCTCATAATTCTTTGAACCAATAAGCTTTGCTTAGGTCGCGACCCTTTTAATCGCTGTTGTGCGCGTCCCTTGTGGATGTACCTGATGCGACGGGAACCGGCCCTCTTGAACCCAGGTTCAAGATATTGAGTCAACGGCACAGGCGGGGGGCTTTTTCAGTGCTTCAAATTTGAAGCCTATAATCTGATGCGACCTTGGGTGTTAGGCTCAGCGTCGCATTAATTATTTCCGCTGTTACAATAATTATTTAAAGTGGCAAAAAAGTATGCGATATTGGCTAATGAAATCGGAACCCAGTGATGTCAGTATCGACGACCTGTCCGTATTGCCCGATCAATCTGTTGCCTGGTACGGCGTGCGCAACTATCAGGCGCGCAATTTCATGCGTGACCAGATGAAAGTTGGTGATGGCGTATTGTTCTACCATTCAAATTGCGAAGTGCCGGGTATTGCCGGTATTGCACGGGTAAGCAGCACAGCCTACCCGGATGAAACACAGTTCAAGACGGGAAAATATTTCGATCCCAAAGCCAGCAGGGAAACGCCGCGCTGGTTTAACGTGGACGTGCAGTTTGTCAAAAAAATAAAACATATATCGCTGGCCGATTTGCGCACTTATCCCGAATTGGAAAGCATGCGTATCTTGCAGCGCGGAAATCGCCTGTCGATAACCCCCCTGGATCCCGCTGAATGGCGGTTTATTACCGAGGAAATAGCGCATGCCTGAACTTCAGTGGATTATTTATTACCTATTGCTGGGATTGTTTGTTGGTTATTTTTCAGGATTGCTGGGAATTGGCGGCGGCTTGATCATGGTGCCGATTCTGACTTTTCTGTTTGAACAACAACATATCCCTGCCAACAATATTCTGCATATGGCTTTGGGCACGTCGATGGCGACTATATTGTTTACCTCTGTGTCTAGTGCTTATCAGCATCATATTCATGGCGCGGTGAATTGGGATGCATTCTTTTTCATTACGCCCGGCATACTATTGGGCACGGCACTGGGTGCATTGATAGTCGGACAAATCGAAGCGCTGTATCTGACTATCTTCTTTGTATTGTTTGTGTATTTTGCAGCAACACAAATGTTGATAGGATTCAAGCCGGACGCAACGCGCAATTATCCGACACGCATGGAGGTAACCTTCGCGGGCATGGTAATCGGCGGCATAAGTAGCGTGGTATCAATTGGCGGTGGTGTACTTAGCGTGCCCTATCTGATTTGGCACAGGCAGCCTATGCGCAGTGCAATTGCCACCTCAGCCGCGCTCGGTTTCCCCATCGCATTTGGCGGCACGCTTGGTTATATTGCCAACGGATATTTCGGCGGTATAAATTTGCCCACTTACAGTCTGGGCTATGTTTATCCACCGGCCTTGATCTGGCTGGTCATCGGCACAGTTGTTACCGCGCCCATGGGGGCCAGGGCAACACACACCATGCCTGTAGACATGCTCAGAAAGATATTTGCGTTCGTGCTATTCGCGCTGGCAACCAGAATGCTGATCAAGATGATTCATTGAGCGGATGATTATTTCGCTTTCATGATGATGCGCGGGATATCGGCACTTTTGTCGACCAGCATTACAAAGTCACACGCAATTTCACTCGCGCAGTAATTCATATCCCTGGCGTCAAATTCAATTTTTTCCGCATCGAAGAATTTCTGCGCGGGTCTGGAATCAAGAATTCGCGATTTTATTCCATCCACTTTGATTTTCTGCTGATTCAGCAATATATCCTGTATGTACTCGGCACAGGCCAGGTCATCATCGTCACCCTCATGCGAGGCAATAATATTGATGCTGCAAATATCCTTGCCCTCGGCAATCTTGTTTGCGTGCATAGCTGTATTGCGCGCATTGCTCAGGCCGGTAACCAGTATGGTCTCTGCATTCAATGCCAATAGAGTTGCTTTTACACCATTGCTGGTTTTCTGTACCAAAGTCTTATCCTCAAGATACGCAACTGAAAAAGTATGCGGAGAATTATCCAGATCAAAGTGCGGGATGGGAATCCCGGCAATTTCCCCTGCCAGCAAATAGTTCGGGTTCAATGCTTTGAGTGCGAATGCTTCCTCTACAGTATTCACTAGCAACACTTCGCGCGCTTTGCGTAAAAAGGCAATATGGCTGACTGTAAAGGCGCGGATGACGTCAATGACAATATTGATATCGGCGGGGGGGTAGGGCTGTGTTGTACCCTGAAAAATGCGTATAGAAATATTATCCATCTACGCGATCAATACATCATACGCGGGTCTCTGTAATGCTTGAACTCGAGTACATTGTTGGACGGGTCCAGCAGGCAAAGCGTTGAATGCTCTTCAACGGTACCTTCAAAGCGCAGAGTGGGTCCGCTAAAGAACGGAATCTTGCGGATTTGCAGTAGGCGCAGCAGATCTTCGTATTCCTGGCTGGCATGGAAAGTAATACCAAAATGCCGCGGATAAACCTGCGGATTCTTGTCAATTTTCTCGGGTGCCAGATGGCAAACGACCTGGTCGCCAAAGAAATCCAGGGTAATCCTGTCTGTATACCTGCGCGCCAGTTTGCAACCTAGCCGGGTTACATAGAAATCGAAGGTTTCATCCAGGTCTTTACATGGTATTGCAAGGTGAAAAGCATTGTTTGTGTTGCGCATATCTACTCCCTGTACTCAACTGCGATTGTTATTCTCAATCTGAATCACGTTCTGTAATAAAGCCCGGTGCACTACGCCTGTCTGGGCGTGCAGCCAGTGGGGGCCGGCCGGGTTGCGCATCGGCAAAATCTGTGCCGCTGGTATTGTATAGATGGAAGGTGTCTGAACGCAGGCCCAGGCGCAAGGTTTCCAGTCCTATGACATCTTCAAAATGTATATTGCCCAAATTGACGTTGGGGCCAAAGGTGCTTATCAGAGAGGTCTGCAGTTGCTTGTTAGGCGCTTCCCAGATGGCATCGGAAATTCGAAAATCGGAATGGCTGATACCCTCTACCAGATCGGCGCGCAAATTGCCTTGAGCATCGCAGATGCCGCTCATGCCCGACTCCCGGGCTTCAAGAATGACCTTGATTGCACCGGCAGACAAATCGCTGAGTATTTCCTCTATCCAGCGTGTAACAGGCATATTGTCTGCTTCATCAATATCCTTTTTGCCGACTTCGCTTATAACGTGAAATTCCTTGGAAAAATTCGTAATATGTTTGGCTTTTTCATCTAGTGGGATATCCAGCGTACCGTCCGAAACTTCCATAATGCGGCAATTGAATTTTTTGAGAAACAGACGAAACTCATCCAGCTTGTTTTGAGATAAAGCTTTTTCAAACAGTGTGCCGCCAAAATAGTATTCAATGTTGTTGCTTAACAGGCAGTCTATTTTTCTTTTCAGATCCTTGGTCACCAAAGAGGTGCACCAGCCTAGTTTCACAATATCGATATATTCGGCACTGCTTTCCACAGTGTCAATAAATAAACCGGTAGGTACGCCATTGTCTATCAATGAAGTCACACCCTGGTTTCTGGGTTTGCTGTGTCGGTAAGGGGTATTTAGGAAATTATTCATTTAATTCATGTTGTTGATAATATTTAACTAGTCTGAAAATGAAATTAAAATACACTGTTTCTCGTTCTGCGTTGATAGATTAATTTGTTCATCTTGCTTAAGCCCTCCAACAATACCATACCGCGTTGAGAATGTCGTACGGCTTTATAAAATATCGATATCGACATCGAAGAGTGTTTAGCACTATATATATTTGGTTGGCCAGGTTCTTGTTTTGCGAGCTACAATCATCCCGGTTTATACTCCCGGGATGCAAAATGTTTAAAATTTTTCGTATCTTCTTATTGCTGCTGATACTGGCCGGTGTTGTAATCGGTACATGGAAGACAAAAAACAGATCAGTTGAATGGAAATACGACTTGCCGCTTAGTATCTATCTGGTTAATGGCGATGGCAGCAATGTAACAACAGAATATCTGAAAGGTATCACTGTGGCCGATTTCAAACCTGTTGAGACTTTCATGAAGGAAGAGGCTAAACGTTATGCGCGTGACAAAAATGCCTCGATAGAGCTGCGGCTGGGCGGTCTGCTGGCATCCACACCACCTGAGCCGCCGCTGCATGGCAGCGCCATCGAGATCATATTCTGGAGTATGTACATGCGCTGGTGGGCGTATCGCCATACGAATACCAAAGGTGCAAATCCACAGGTTAAACTGTTTCTGCTTTATTTCGATCCTGCGCGCACACCCCGATTGGGACATTCAACCGGCTTGCAAAAGGGTTTGCTGGGCAGGGTGAATGTGTTTGCCGCACGCGACATGGCCAGCCAGAACAATGTGGTTATTGCGCATGAGTTTTTGCACACGCTGGGGGCAACAGACAAATATGACCCGGCAACTAATCAGCCGCTTTTTCCGCAAGGCTATGCGCTGCCGGATCAGACGCCGTTATATCCGCAGAAATATGCTGAAATAATGGCGGGCCGCACACCCGTCAGCAGTACTACGTCAGAAATACCCGCAGGGTTGAATGAAGTTGTTATAGGTGAAAAAACGGCGCAGGAAATCAATTGGCAATGATTGTGTTGAGGACGCTAAAATTAATCTAAATCAAGGCCTTGCTAACGATCCCCATATTTGTTGCATATTAGCCTGCACAGAGGCTTTATCGGGAAAGATAGCTTCTGCTATCGTATAGGTCTCCACGCTGGTATCGCGCTTGATGGGGTTAACATATAACTCCCCGTTGGGTTTAACCAGGGCAGATGCAATACAGGGGCTGGTATCAGTGGCACGTTGGGAAATGACTGCAATTTCACTGTTTTTTAGTTGCACAAAGGTGCCCGGTGGATAGAGTCCCAGTACTTTTATGAAATATGCAGCCAGTGTTGCGTCCGCATGTGCCCTGTTATCTATGAAAATATCGCGCAGGGCAACGCTGGGCAGATTTGATCTGCGATATCCGCGTGCGGAAATACGCGCACAGAATCCGTCAGCCAGCGTAAGTATTTTTGCATTTTGCGGAATTTCTGCTTTTACGGTACCGACAGGGTAGCCCGAACCATCTTCATGCTCATGATGCAGCAAAATATATTTCAGCCATTCAGAATCCTCGATACCGACTTCGTAAAGCAGGTCTATCGATGCAATGGGGTGATTGTGAATGGCAGTTTTATCCGCGTCCGACATCGCACCCTTGTTTTCCTGTAATTTCTCCTGCAGTTCTATCATGGAGATGTTCATGGTTATTGCAGCGGCGGCGATGTCCTGAATTTCCTGTTCGCCCTTGTTCATGGCCTCTGCAACCGTAATCGCCAATATTGCTGTATCTACACAATGCCGCACCGGATAATCTCCGGACACATGGTTGAGTTGAATATTGGCCAAGGCCAGATTTTCATTCAGGTGTATTGCAAACTGAATTATTTTGACGATTTCCACCAGGTTTGCGCGCGCATCCGGGAATTTCTTGATGTTTTTCAACAAAACACCCAGTCGTTTTACAGCCAGATTGATGGAATAAATTACCGAGGGTGTTTCGTTCTTGAGTATGGCGGGCGCTTCCAGTTTTGATCTGCTGCCAGGATTGCCCGTATTATCGAAATTAGGAAGCTTGGTATATAACTCCTCTTCGATATACATGCCGCGTTCTATCATTTCTGCGGCATGAGATTGTGTCTGGATGACAGCTCCCTGTTTCAACAGTAAGCGGCCAAATTTGTCCATAACATTCCATGGTAATGCTTCGCCAAGAACAATATCAACAAGAGCCAATCTGTGCAATTTATCCATGGTCTATGCTTTATGCATGCCTTGAGTATTTAAATGTCGAAGTATTGGAAAGTCCAATACGGATAAATATAATTAATGCTAAAGATAGCAGATTTTATAGTCGGAGTATGGATATTTAACGGGCTATTGAATTCAATCTGGTAAAAACAAATAAAGTGGTGGGATCTGTTTCTTGCAGAAACGTACCCTGTAAATATCATTGTAAGGCGCTGTTCCTTTATAGTTTGCTTAGCTTCCCAAGTATGCGCATTGCACTTCTTTGCTGCCCAATA
>JBBQYH010000109.1:0-6834 GCA_038208855.1 Burkholderiales bacterium | reverse complement strand
GTGGTAAAAAATGCATTACCTACGCTGGCTGCCGTCGCTGTGTTCAATCCCGGGCCGTGGTCATGCACCTCCAGTGTGAAGCGCGTGCTGTTCCAGTGAGCATGGATTTCTATTACTTCTGGTGACGCGTCCGCGGCATTGTTGAGTAAGTTCATTAGCGCCGCGCGCAAGGCGGGATCGATGTGCATTTGGGGTGGCGGTTGCGGTCCTGATGTTTCCAGCGTGTAGCGTGCTGTCGGTCGCAGCAATTGCCATTCATTAAGTGTGCCTGCAAGGAATTGATCCATTGCCTGCGGATGCTTGTTTTCCTTGTCTTGGGCATTAGCCAGCAATTTGTCCAGTATGGTTTTGCAAACGCGTACTTGCCCATCCAGCAAGGCCAGGCTGTCGCGCCACTCAGGGTTTGCACCTGCCTCATGGCGCAATTCGCCTATCACGACTGCCAGCGTAGACAACGGTGTGCCCAGCTCGTGTGCAGCGCCGGCAGCCTGCATGCCGAGTGCAACAATGCGCTCGTTGCGCAGGGTGTCTTCACGCGCGCTCGTTAGCTGCGCATCGCGCTCTCGCACCGCGCGGGCCATTTCCACAACAAAATAGGCGACAACCATGACGCTGATGACGAAGCCCAGCCACATACCCATGATGTGAGTATTGAAGGAATTGTTGTCTGCAGAGGGAAGCGTGCTTGTGCTGTCAGCGTTGGTGAGGCAATAGTCAGCGTCGCCTAAGGATTCGGCAATCTGTTGTTTTTGTTGAAATTCTTCAAGTAGTGGTCGGTGATGGGTATGCTCAGCCGGCCCGAGTATGGGCACATACCAAAACATCAGCAAACTGTAGCAAGTCAGAGTGAGGATAGCCATGGCCCAAGTGTACTTGCGTGGCAGCATGGCGGCCGCAATTACCAGTGGCAGCAAATACAGTGAGACAAAAGGATTGGTTGAGCCGCCACCATAATAGAGCAATACCGTCAGCACGATGACATCCGCCACCAGTTGGCTCAGCAGCTCAATGTTGCTGACAGGATAATCTTTCGAGAGCCGCCACCAGCTGAATATGTTGAGCAATGCCAGAATGGCAATTGCACTTAACATCGGTGCCCAAGGCAGTGTGCGGCTCAGAAAATGATAGACCAGCATCAGCGTAAGGCACTGAAAAACGATTGCAGTCATTCGCAACCAGAACAGGCGGCGCAAATGTGTATGACCTGTTTGCGCGGAAAGTATGGAAGATTTCATAAGGATGCCATTTTAACGGCATGACTCATGCATTGGGTGCGGCAATTTGCCACATTTTCAAATTAAATAAATTGACTTAAGGTGCCAGCCGGCCGGATGTTGCGTGTAAACATTTGGCATTGCTCACGCATCTAGCCCAAGCAACGGCATTGTTCTGGCAATTTTCTCTGCGTATGCGAGGCTAGCTTCGGTACGTGAATTTTGATTGCACATGAAATATCTTCCTTGAATAGCAATCTGTTTTCGCAAGATATTAAGGTGCAGTCCCCGTTTTATTCAGGAGATGTAAATGAAGTTTGCAACAAAAAAGAAAAATATTATTTTATTTTTATTGGCTGTTCCCTTGCCGTTGGCGTCATATGCAGCAGATGATGCTGTCAATGTGCTGCCAGAAGTGAGGGTGACTGCAACACGATATAGCAAGGAACACACCGGCTATGTGGTTAATCTTGAAAATGGCAGTACAAATAGCGCGCGTGACAGTGCCTCCATGCTGGGAAATGCACCTGGCGCCGCGGTAACACGCAATGGATCGCAGACCGGCATTGTTCAATTGCGCGGTTTGAGCGGTGACCGGGTCAATGTGCTGGTGGATGGCATGCACATTACGCCTGCTTGCCCCAATCATATGGATCCGCCTATGCATTACATCACGGCTGATGGCATGGACTCACTTGAAGTAATCGCCGGCATTGCTCCCGTTAGTCAAGGTGGCGACAGTATCGCCGGATCTGTGATAGCCAAATCTGCCGCACCCCATTTTGGTAACAGTGACAGCATGGAACTGTTTGGTAAAGTTTCTGCGAGTTATAGTGGTGCCAACAACGGCAGTGCCATGTTGTTGCGCGCAGGTACGGCCAATGAAAAAACCAGCATTGTTTACACCGGCGAAAAACAACTCGGCAAGGACCTAAAGTTTCCAGGTGGCACGGTAAAAGACAGCGGCTATGAATTGCTCAGGCACGATCTGTCATTGGCTGGAAAAACAGGCAATGGCACGCTGCGCCTTGATTTGGGAAAACACGAAAGCCGTAATGCGGGTACCCCTGCCTTGCCGATGGACATGATCAGGGATGATGCGAATAAAACAGCATTGAGCTACAACGGAGAATACGATTTCGGTGCGGTCGAAGCAAAAATTTATCGGCACGAAATTACCCATTTGATGGACAGCTACAGCCTGCGCGACTTGCCCAGCGGCATGGTTGCGCCAGCCACCAGTAACGACACCGGCTATTTGCTCAATACCATGTTGCCGCGCGGCAGCAATACTTACCGCATGGGTATGGAATACCTGGATAATGATTTTGACAGCTATGCGCAGAGTTCAACACTGACTGCGGCCTCGCTCAAGGATATTATTCGCAACGGTAAGCGTAGTCGTCTGGGTGTATTTGGAGAATGGGAAAATAATGTAAATGAGCAATGGCAGACCGTGTTGGGTTTGCGCGGCGATACGGTGCGCAGCAATGCCGATGCCATTACGCATCTTGGAATGACACCTCCGGCTCCGGTTACGGCAGATGCTGCTGCGTTTAACGCAAGCAACCGCGACCTCACTGACCGTAATTATGATGTGGTGGCACAGATGCGCTTTCGTGCCAGTGATTCGAGTGATTATGAAATTGCCGTTGCCCGTAAAACCCGTTCACCCAATCTGGTCGAGCGATATTTGTGGTCACCTTCAAATGCCAGTGCGGGCTTGGCGGATAATAAAACTTACATGGGGAATATTGACCTTAAGCCTGAAGTTTCCAACCAGATCAGTGTGGGTGCCAACTGGCATGCGGATGGCTGGAATATCAAGCCCAGCCTGTTTTACAACCGCGTAAATGACTATATTCAGGGTGTGGCTGGATTGTATGCTGCGAATGCTGCAGTACTGAAATACAGCAATATCAATGCCGAGCTTTTTGGTATGGACGGAAGCTGGCAATACCGTGCAAGTAACGACTTTAACCTGAGTGGCACACTTTCCTATGTAAAAGGTTTGCGCACTGATATTAGCGATAATCTGTATCGTATCGCACCGTTACGCGCCAGCATTAATGGTGAATATACAACCGGTCAATGGACGCATCGTGCCGAGTGGTTGCTTGCAGCAAGTCAGGAAAATGTTTCAGCCTATAACGCGGAAACAGAAACTGCCGGATATACCACTGTCAATCTGCGTACTCGCTACAAGGTGCAGAAAAATTTCAACATAAGCGCAGGTGTCGAAAACCTGTTTGACCAGTACTACGCGGATCACTTGGGCGGCATCAACCGTGTATCGGGCAGCGATGTGGTCGTGGGACAGCATATCCCGGGAGCAGGCCGTTTCGGTTATGTTGCGATGGAATACAACTTCTGACGTGAACCTTGTGTATCAAAAAAAACGGGCACTCAGGTGCCCGTTTTTTTATGTGCTGTGAATGGAATATGCTATGCGTAGCAACGCAGGCGGCGCGAAAATTCTTGCAATGCGGAAATTCCGCTGTTTTCTGCACGGTGACACCAGTCTTCCAGTTGTTTGACCAGATGTTCCTTGCTATTGCTTGAGCGTTGCCATATTGCCGCCAATTCCTGACGCAAGGTGTAGGCCTTGTGCAGTATCGGGCTGGCATGTATGACCACACCAAGTTTTGCCTTTTGCTGTTCGGACAAATCCTGCTCATCGAGATGCAACCAGTGCTTGATGCGTTTTATATCCAGTTTGTCAGAAGCTTGAAGCTTGAGGCTGGCAATTTCGCTGGAATAAGTTTTTTTCAAGGACCTCGCATACTTGGTCATCACTTCGTAACGATTGCTCACGACAGCCTGCAGGGTTTCAAGATCACACACTTTCTTGCTGATATCGAGTTTGACTTGGGGGGCAAGTTTTTTGACTTGGGCAAGTTTTACCAAGGCAAGCGTGCGTATATAGACCCAGCCGATGTCGAGTTCATACCATTTGCTGGACAGCTTGGCTGAGGACGCAAAGGCGTGATGATTGTTATGCAGCTCTTCGCCGCCTATGAAGATACCCCAAGGCAAGAGGTTGGTGGAGGCATCGGCAACAGCATAGTTGCGGTATCCCCAGAAATGCCCCGCGCCGTTGATGATGCCGGCTGCATTGACGGGTATCCAAGCCATCTGTACGGCCCAGATGGTCAGGCCTATAGGGCCGAACAACAGCAGATCGATAAGCAGCATGAAAAATATGCCTACTTTGTTATGTTTGCTGTAAATGTTGTTTTCCATCCAGTCATCTGGCGTGCCGTGTCCATATTTTTCCAGTGTTTCAGTATTGGCAGCTTCCTTGCGATAAAGCTCATAGCCTTGTAGCAAAACCTTCTTGATGCCAAGCACTACCGGGCTGTGGGGGTCTTCCTCGGTTTCACACTTGGCATGGTGTTTGCGGTGTATCGAAGCCCATTCCCTGGTAACAATACCGGTGGTCAGCCATAGCCAGAAGCGGAAAAAATGACTGGCAACAGGATGCAGATCAAGTGCGCGATGTGCCTGATGGCGATGCAGATAAATCGTTACTGAAGCGATGGTAATGTGGGTCAAAGCCAATGTGGTCAGGACGTATCCCCACCAGGATAAATCAGAAAATACTCCAAACATGAAACTCTCCTAAAAGACTGTTTATTATAATTATTGGCTTTAATATCAAATTAGAACGTTAGTTCTGTGTTAAGTTCAAGCGCTTACCCAGAAATGTGCTTCCTTGTAGTCTGAAAACGCGCGAATGTCGGCATCTACAAACAGTCGCGACAGCCATGCTTGCCAGGTAAGCCATTGATCTGAGGTGACTACAGCTATTTTACCAAAATCATGCGGATGTTCGCGGCTAAAAAATACTATCTCCTCCCAGGCTACATCAATCGAATAATTGATCATGGCGCGCAGATCAAACAGCAAACTGACTGCAGCGGGCGATTTGAGTTTCTGCACAGCAAGATCTTCAAACTGCTTGAAATCGGCAAGCGTAAATTCGCCCAAAACCGCGACATTGAGCAGGTTGCCGCTTTGTTCTATGCTTATCATGTTGCCTTTCTGAGTGTTTATGGCTAGATCAATATTTCAAGCTTACCACACGGAGAGGAATTTTGAATCAGGAAACGCTATCAGGGCAGCAGCGTATGACAACTTAAGCGGTTAAGCCCTGGGGTGCAATTTTTCTACTATTTGTGCTGCGGGTAACGGCTTGCTGAAAAGATAGCCCTGATATTGTTCGCAGCCATATCTGCGCAGGAATTCAAGCTGTCCGGCAGTTTCAACACCTTCGCTGACCACTTTCATCGACAAACCGTGCGCCATGGCGATAATTGCCTTGACGATGGCAGCATCATCGGGATGGGTGGTAATGTCATCCACGAATGATTTGTCTATCTTGAGCTTGTTGATAGGGAATCGCTTAAGGTAGCTCAGGCTGGAGTAACCCGTGCCAAAATCGTCAATTGATATTTCCACTCCCATATTGCTCAACATCAGCAATGTTTCGACAACTTCATCTATGTTTTGCACCAGCATGCTTTCGGTAATTTCAATACCTATCTTGTTGGCTTCTATACCGGTTTCGTTGAGGATCAAGGAAAGGTTTTCTATCAGGTTCTTCTGGTAAAACTGTTTTGCAGACAGATTGATCGCCAGACGCGGTACGTCATATCCCTGCTTCTGCCAGTCCCTCATCTGAGTGCATGCGGTTCTGAATACCCACTCGCCTATCGGCAATATCGTTCCGGATTCTTCAGCCAGCGGAATAAACTCCACAGGAGAGATCTGTCCAAATTCCGGATGCTGCCAGCGCAGCAGAACTTCCATACCCGTCATTTCATCTGATAGCGTGTCTAAGACAGGCTGGTACACCAGGCTTAACTGCTTGCGATCCACGGCATGGCGAAGTTCACTACTAAGAAACTGTTTCTCGGTAGCCTGCTTGTTCATTTTTTCGGAGAAATAATGATAATTGTTGCGGCCAGCTTCCTTGGTGTGATACATGGCGATATCGCTGTTTTTCAACAGTGTTTCCATATCGTTTCCATCATCGGGATATATGGTGATGCCCACGCTTGCGCTGATGTGCAATTCATGGCCGTTGATGACAAAGACTTGCGACATGGCATCCAGCACTTTTTGCGCAATGTGGCCGGCGTCAGCGGGATTTTTGATATTTGACAGCAGGATGATGAATTCATCCCCCCCCTGGCGAGCAACCGTGTCCTCGCTACGCACCGAGGCAAGCAAGCGAGTGGCAGCTTCTTTAAGCAGTCCGTCTCCTACATCATGACCCAGCGTATCGTTGATGATCTTGAATTTATCCAGGTCTATAAACAGTATGGCAGCCTTGATGTTGCGGCGCTGGTTCTGTTTGAGTGTCTGTTGGATACGGTCCTGCAGCAGGGCGCGATTGGGTAGTTTGGTCAGGGCATCGTGGCTGGCCATATAACGGATGCGCTGCTCCGCTTCCTTGCGGTCACTGATATCCCTGGCGGTGATGATGAATGTTACCGAGTCCTGTATGCGCAGCTGGCTGGTTTTAAGTTCAAGCGGAAAGGCGGAGTAATCCTTGCGCAGGCCGATGACTTCACGATTAATGCCATAGAAAGGTGTGTGCTCATTTTCTGCGTTA
>JBBQYH010000108.1:0-6850 GCA_038208855.1 Burkholderiales bacterium | reverse complement strand
GTACAGGGGTACGTATCAATGACCCAGGCTGTGTAGCCAAAACTTTTCCGGAGTATTTTAAAATGTTTAAATCTGTTACCCAGGTCATCCCTGTTATTGCCATCGATGGCCCTTCAGCATCTGGCAAAGGCACTGTAGCGCAACGAGTAGCGAAAGTGCTGGGTTACCATTTTCTCGATAGCGGTGCCATGTACAGGTTGCTGGCGTTGGCAGCAATTCGGCGCAAGATGGCCCTGGATGATGAAAATGGGCTCGCGGCGCTGGCCTTGCAAATTGACATTCGCTTCGAGGGCGAGGATATATGGCTGGATGGGGGCAAGGTTGGTGATGAGCTGCGTACGGAGCAGACCGGGGCAGCTGCCTCCAACGTGGCTGCCTTGCCTCAGGTCAGAGCGGCCCTGCTGGATAAGCAAAAAGCCTTCCGAAAGGCGCCGGGACTGGTTGCGGACGGAAGGGATATGGGTTCGGTGGTATTCCCGGATGCAACCCTGAAAATATTTTTGACAGCCAGTGCCGAAGCCAGGGCAGATCGTCGCTATAAACAGTTGATGGAAAAAGGAATCAGTGTTAATATCGTCGACCTTCTGCAAGAGATTCGTTTGCGCGATGAGCGCGACAGCCAACGTAGTGTGGCTCCCCTGCAGCAGGCGCCCGGTGCCACCTTGCTTGATACAACCAATCTGAATATCGAACAGGCTGTGCAGGAAGTGCTTGCCCAGTGCAATAAGTAACAAAAACAAAGTATTAAAGTCCCAATGCGAAGCTCTTCGTTTGGGTTTATTAACTAACCCCCGCCAAAAACGGGTTGTTCTAAGGTGTATTCAATAAAATGACTGATCAAATAATGGAAGATTTTGCCTCGATGTTCGAAGAAAGCCTGACACGCAAAGAAATGCGTGCAGGTGAGCTGATTACTGCACAAGTTGTGCGTATTGAGCAGAGCATGGTGGTGGTAAATGCAGGCTTGAAATCGGAGAGTTTCATTCCTGTTGAGGAATTCCGCGACGTAAATGGCGCGTTGGAAGTGGCTGTTGGTGATTTCGTAACCGTTGCTATTGAATCACTGGAAAATGGTTATGGTGAAACACGCTTGTCTCGCGAGAAGGCCAAACGTCTGGCTGCCTGGATAGACCTTGAGCAGGCCATGGAAGAAGGCCGTATCGTAGAAGGTTATGTCAGCGGTAAAGTTAAAGGTGGTCTGACAGCCATGGTGAATGGCATCCGTGCCTTCCTGCCGGGTTCGCTGGTGGATGTGCGTCCGGTAAAAGACACCACGCCATACGAAAACAAGACGATGGAGCTGAAAGTTATCAAGCTGGATCGCAAGCACAATAACGTGGTGGTTTCCCGCCGCGCCGTGCTCGAAGTAAGTCAGGGTGCAGATCGTGAAGCGATGATGCAGAACCTGCAAGAAGGCGCGATTGTTAAAGGCGTGGTCAAGAACATCACCGACTACGGCGCATTTGTTGACTTGGGCGGTATCGACGGTCTGTTGCATATCACCGACTTGGCATGGCGTCGTGTCAAGCACCCATCCGAGGTGTTGACTGTAGGCGATGAAGTTGAAGCGAAGATTTTGAAGTTCGACCAGGAGAAAAATCGTGTTTCTCTGGGTATCAAGCAAATGGGCGATGATCCATGGCATGGTCTGGCACGTCGTTACCCGCAAAATACACGTCTGTTCGGCAAGGTAACCAACCTGACTGACTACGGTGCATTCGTTGAAATCGAACAGGGCATCGAAGGCCTGGTTCACGTTTCTGAAATGGATTGGACCAACAAAAACGTACACCCGTCGAAAGTTGTACAGCTGGGCGATGAAGTAGAAGTAATGATTCTGGAAATCGACGAACAGCGTCGCCGTATTTCACTGGGTATGAAACAGTGCAAGACCAATCCTTGGGAAGATTTTGAACTGAATCACAAAAAGGGTGATAAAGTTAAAGGCCAGATCAAATCCATTACTGATTTCGGCGTATTTATCGGTCTGGACGGCGGTATTGACGGTTTGGTACACTTGTCCGACCTCTCTTGGAGCATGCCTGGCGAAGAAGCCGTGCGCAACTTCAAGAAAGGCGATGAACTGGAAGCCGTAGTGTTGGCTATAGATGTAGAGCGTGAGCGCATCTCTCTTGGCATCAAGCAGATGGATGGTGATCCTTTCAGCGGTTTTGTAGTGGGTCATGACAAGGGTGCTATCGTTAAAGGTGTGGTCAAGTCGCTTGATGCAAAAGGTGCGGTAATCAACCTGGAAGGCGATGTTGAAGCCTATCTGAAGGCATCTGAAATATCTGCTGATCGTGTAGAAGATATACGCAATCACCTTAAAGAGGGCGATACGGTAAAAGCAGTGATCATTAACGTTGACCGCAAGAACCGTGGAATTAACCTGTCTATCAAGGCGATGGACAAGGCAGATGAAACAGCAGCGATGAAAAAACTTTCTGCTGAAGATACAAGCACTGCCGGAACAACTAACCTGGGCGCATTGCTCAAGGCGAAAATGGCCAGCAGCAAAGTTGATGTACAGTAAAGAGGGCTGAAAATGACACGTTCCGATTTGATTCTTAAGCTGGCTGAACGCTATCCGCAACTGTTGGGTAAAGATGCTGAACTGGCTGTCAAGGTCATCCTTGACAGCATGGCAACAACTTTAAGTAGCGGTGATCGTATTGAAATTCGCGGATTCGGCAGTTTTGCCCTGAATTATCGTCCGCCACGCATGGGTCGTAATCCCAAGTCTGGCGACAAGGTTCAGGTACCCGCCAAGTATGTGCCTCACTTCAAAGCGGGTAAGGAATTGCGTGAGCGTGTTGATTATCCCGCTAAGGTTTAAGTCTGTACAAAAGCGGTTGAATTTATGCAAGTGAAATTGGCGGCCTGTCGAAAGATGGGGCGCCATTTTTATGTTTATGAATGTATGGAACATCAATGATCAGATGTATAAAATGTTAGAATTTCTACGGGTGACTTTGTAACAGCCAGAAGCTTCTTGTGGTCAATTTTAATGACTAAATTTGCCAGGAAAATAAGGTCCATATATGAAATATATAAATTGGTTTTTGCGCACTTTTCTTTTTTTGATCTTGCTGAGTTTCGCGCTGAAAAATGATCAACCTATTGTGTTGAATTACTTTTTTGGGTATGAATGGCATGGTTCTCTGGTTTTGACTCTGTTTCTATTTTTTGCTGCTGGTGTTGTGTTGGGCGTGTTGTCACTGCTGTTCCACATATTGCGCCAACGTAAGGAAATTGCAGAATTGAAGAAAGAATTGAAAACCCAGAAAGTGGAATAAAAATTTTTCGTTGGTTATTTTGCGGTAACTTTGTTTGATATTGTCACCTAATTTAATGTGGTCTGTTATATATGCAATTTGAACTTTGGATGTTGTTGGTATTTCCCTTGTTTTTTGCCTTGGGTTGGCTGACTGCACGTATGGACATCAAAGAGCTGTTGAGTGAGTCCAGTCTGTTACCGCGTTCCTATTTTCAAGGTCTGAATTTTTTGCTCAATGAGCAGCAAGATAAGGCCATTGAAGCTTTTATCGAAGTCGTTCAAGTTGACCCGCAGACGATAGAGTTGCACTTCGCATTGGGCAGCCTGTTTCGCCGCCGAGGGGAGGTGGACAGGGCATTGCGCATGCATCTAAACCTGGTTGAGCGAGCAGATCTTGAAGAGGATAAAAAGCAACAGGCGATATTTGAGTTGGCACAAGACTATCTTAAAGCCGGAATTCTGGATCGGGCCGAGCTAGCCTTTCAGCAATTGCAATCTTCACCATACGCCAAAGAATCTCTTGATTTTCTGCTGGAGATTTATCAGAAAGAAAAAGACTGGTTACAGGCAATTGATGTTTGCCGGCGTTTGACCGATCTTACCGGGCAGCCGCATAACAAGAATGCTTCAGCTTTTTATTGTGAGTTGGCAGCGCATGAACTGAAACACAAAAAAACAGATGCCGCGATAGTGCACCTTGAGCAGGCGCTTGAAGTTAATCCACATGCAGTGCGCGCAAACATCATGCTGGGAGATATAGAGAGCGCAGCGAGGAATTATAAAAAAGCCATAGATTTCTGGAAGCGTATCGAAGAGCAAGATCCGCAATATCTGCAATTGGCGGCAGAGCGCCTGCTGTTGGCGCACCGCAAGATAGAGCAGGAAGATGCAGGCATTCGTTTGTTGCAGGAGTATCAAGCAAAAAGCCCATCCCAGGATATGATGGATGTATTGTTCAATGCAGTATTGCAGCGCGATGGGGCTGAAGCTGCCTATCAAATGGTTAGAAATGAGTTGCATAGAAATCCAACCTTGCTTGGTCTGGACAAGTTTCTGGAAGCACGTCTTCTGGAAGTAACAGACAAGAACCGCGGCGATGTTGAGATGGTTAAAAATCTGGTGCATCAACGCACACGTTCTCTGGCCATGTATTTTTGCTCCAGTTGCGGATTCAAGGCGCGCCAGTTTTATTGGCATTGCCCTGCGTGCCAAGGATGGGAAACTTACTCGCCTCGCCGCAGTGAAGAAACGGGTTTGAGAATATGACTGATCCGAAAATAATTGTCGCGCTGGATTATCCGGATATAAAGCCTGCTCTTGATCTTGTGGCCCGTTTGCAGCCTGCGTTGTGCCGCTTGAAAATAGGCAAGGAGTTGTTCACAGCTGCTGGACCCAATGTGGTTGAACAATGCATGAAACTCGGTTTTGAGGTCTTTCTGGATCTTAAATTTCATGATATTCCAAACACTGCTGCCCAGGCCTGCAAGGCTGCAGCCAGCCTGGGAGTGTGGATGGTAAATGTACACGCGCTGGGTGGGCGCAAAATGATGGAAGCGGCAAGCGAGGCGGTTGCTGCAACTGCACATCCGCCAAAATTGATCGCGGTGACGGTGCTGACCAGTATGGCGCAGGAAGATCTGAACGAGATAGGTATTGCAGCATCACCGGCAGACATGGTGTTGCGTCTTGCCACTCTGGCGCGTAATAGCGGGCTCGATGGTGTGGTGTGTTCGGCGCAGGAAGCAAAGTTGCTGCGCCAGCATTGCGGCGATCAATTTTGCCTGGTCACGCCAGGTATACGTCCTGCCGATGCCGCGGCAGACGATCAGTCGCGCATCATGACACCGCGCGCAGCGTTGCAAAACGGCGCTAGTTATCTGGTTATTGGACGCCCCATTACGAAAGCGACCGACCCATTACTGGCATTGCAAAATATTTCTAAAGAGACAGGAGACATGGCATGAGTGTATTGCCATCAATTGAATCCATTCCAAATTTTGACCGGGTAAAAATACTCGTTGCAGGCGATGTGATGCTGGACCGCTACTGGTTTGGCTCGGTCACGCGTATTTCACCCGAGGCACCGGTGCCGGTGTTGAAAGTCGAAAAAGTGGAAGAGCGCCCGGGTGGTGCGGCCAACGTGGCACGCAATATCGCGTCCCTGGGTGCGCATTGCACTTTGCTGTCGGTCGTTGGAGCGGATGAAGCCGGTGACTGTCTGGAGAAACTGCTGACACAGCATGGCAATGTCAGCGCTTTACTGCATCGCGACAGCACAATATCCACCACCATCAAGCTGCGCGCTGTGGCGCTGCAACAACAGCTGTTACGCATCGATTTCGAGACGCAGCCCAGCCATGAAGTGCTGAATGCAAAACTGGCAGATTTTCGCACAAAGCTGGCTGATGCAGATGTGGTAATCCTGTCGGATTACGGCAAGGGCGGTCTGGCGCATATAGCAGAGATGATCAAGCTGGCACGGGCAGCAGGCAAGCCGGTACTGGTCGACCCCAAGGGTGATGACTATGCGCGCTATGCCGGTGCAACTTTATTGACACCGAATCGCAGTGAGTTCCGTGAGGTGGCGGGCAATTGGAAAAGCGACGCGGAACTCACGGAAAAAGCCGAGCGACTACGCAAGGAATTGAAACTGGATGCCTTGCTGGTGACGCGCAGCGAGGAAGGTATGAGTTTGTATCGTGAAAACGAGATATTGCACGAACCCACCCAGACACGCGAAGTGTTCGATGTCAGCGGTGCGGGTGATACCGTGATTGCAACGCTCGCGGTCATGCTGGCATGCGGAGCCGACTGGTCCGAGGCCGTGCGTATCGCAAATCGTGCAGCCGGTATCGTGGTGGGTAAATTGGGTACGGCCATGGTCAGCCGCGAGGAAATCATTCAGGATATGGCAAGGAGCAAGTGAGACTTTACGTCCTGCTTTGCTTGAATATTTAAAGGAGTCTTACATGTATTACATCGTAACGGGAGCAGCAGGGTTTATAGGTTCAAACCTGGTCAAGGCGCTGAATGATAGAGGCATCAGCAACATCATCGCGGTGGATAACCTCAAGCAGGCGGATAAATTCAAGAATCTGACCGACTGTGACATCGAAGACTACATGAGCAAGGAAGATTTTATAGAGCAATTGAATGCAGGCTTGTTTGACGGAGATGTTGCAGCAATTCTGCATCAGGGCGCATGTTCAGACACCATGGAAACGGACGGCCGCTACATGATGAAAAATAATTACCAGTATTCGCTCGATATACTTGATTTCTGTCAGGACGAAGATATTCCATTCCTGTATGCATCCTCTGCTTCCGTCTATGGTATGGGCCCAAATTTCACCGAGAGCCGCGAATTTGAATCCCCGTTGAATGTGTATGCCTATTCAAAGTTTCTGTTTGACCAGATCGTACGTCGCCGCTGGAATGAGCGCACCGCGCAAATTGTCGGCCTGCGTTATTTCAACGTGTACGGCAGCCGCGAGCAGCACAAGGGACGTATGGCGTCGGTCGCGAGCCACTTCTTTCACCAGTATCGCGCAGAAGGCTATGTAAAGCTGTTTG
>JBBQYH010000107.1:0-6981 GCA_038208855.1 Burkholderiales bacterium | reverse complement strand
TGTTCCGCCAGTTTGCATATCTGGTTTACCAGGGATGAGGCATCTCCACCACGGGCTACCGTTTCAAGCAGATTTTGCTGAATTTTCATTATTTGTTCTTGTTCCTGGCTTGATAGTGCGCTGTATTCAACCGACGACAACACGGTTGAACAACTTTGGGGGAAATTTTCAGCAACTTTGTTCATGTTTATCCTCTCTGTTTTGGTTAGAAAAATTGAGTTTAAGGCGATGAAGCGCTGCAAGACTAGCATATTAATCAAGCATATGGAAAATATGGTGTCAGGTCTCCATGCTGTTCGATTGGTTATTTTATTCATATATTTTCCCTGATGTTCCACCCGCCCTCTCCCCTGTCCTCTTCCGCAAGCGGGAGAGGACAGGGGAGAGGGCGGGGTATAACCGAACAATATTCAGTGATTTCTTAAGTTGATTACCACTATGTTGCTCACCGCACAGATGCCATCCCGTCTGAAATCTATTCTTAAGTCTTCAATGATGGCTGATGCCGACTTTGAAGCTGAATGGAAATTCCACCACCTTGTATTAACTGTAACTCTCAAATGTGGAAATCGTTGCTTTTTGATTAGCACTCATCGCAATGATTTTATTTGATGTTTAACTCAACGGATGAACAAAATGATGAAAAAACTATACGAACTAAAATCTCACCAATTACAAAAGCTCATGATCATGCTTGCTGCCGTATTTATGGTAACTGCGTGCGCAACCACGCCACCGCCTGTGGAGCAGATGGCCACGGCAAGGTCTGCAATCAGCAATGCAAATAGCGCCGGGAGCAATGAGTTTGCGCCGCTACAGCTCAAGTCTGCTACTGAAAAAATGGCAGTTGCCGAGAGTGCAATGAAAGACAAAAAGTATGAGCTCGCCCGCCAACAGGCTGAACAAGCGCAAATGGATGCGCAACTGGCTTTAGATATAACGCGTACTGCCAAAGCGCAAAAAGCAGCAGACGCATTGCAGGAAGATAACCGCGTGCTGCGCCAGGAAATCGACCGTAAAACTAAATAACATCAATTGGAGTTCATTATGAAAAAAAATCTAATCTTTCCCTTGACCATCATCGCAGTAGCGCTTTTATCCGGCTGTAAAACAGCACCTCCCAATGCGTCCCTTGCGGAAGCGCACAATAATTACAACAGTGCCAATTCCAACCCCAATGTCACCGATCTGGCAGCAGTTGAATTGAAAGATGCAGGGGACTCTCTGAACAAGGCGGACGAAGCTGCGAAGAAGGGTGAAAAAACTTCTACTGTGAATCATCTTGCCTATGTGGCATCGCAGAAAGTAGCTATTGCTGAGGAAACTGCAAAACGCAAATCTGCAGAAATGGATGTAACCGATGCAAAGACCAGGCGTGACCAAATTCGCCTTGATGCGAGAACCGCAGAAGCAGATGCAGCCAAGCAGCAGGCGGCGAACATGCAGGATACCGCCGATATGCAAGCTGCCGCACTGGTGGCTGCAAATGAAAAATCCAAGCGTGACCAAGCGCTCATTGCCAAACAGGAAATGCAGCTGAAGGAGCTGAATGCGAAGAAAACAGAACGTGGTCTGGTGCTCACCCTCGGTGATGTTTCGTTCAACACCAACAAGGCAATACTGAAATCTGGCGCATTACACAATGTGCAAAAACTGTCTGACTTCCTCAAGCAATATCCGCAACACAATGTTTTGATTGAAGGCTACACCGATAGCATTGGCAGCAACGAACTCAACCAAAAGCTTTCCGAACGTCGTGCAGAGTCCGTACGCAACGCTTTGACCAGCATGGGCATCAGTGACAACCGCATTAGTACCCGCGGCTATGGTGAGAGTTATCCGGTTGCCGCCAATGATACTGTGGCACATCGTCAATTGAATCGTCGCGTGGAAGTCATCATTTCAGATGAAAATGGCAAAATCCTGCCACGCTAATAATCTACCCTGCAAACTTTCCGTCAAGCAAGCTGAAACATACCTCGCATGCTGAGTATGAGAATTTGTTTCAGTTGTATTTATAAGGAGTAACGAAATGTCATTGGGAACTATTCTATTAATTATTCTGATATTGATGTTAATTGGCGCGATCCCGACTTGGCCACATAGTCGAAATTGGGGATATGGCCCAAGTGGCGGGCTCGGGCTGCTATTGATTATTTTGATCATTCTCCTGATACTTGGCCGAATATGATGTGTACTTAATATCAGGATTGATGCAGAAAAAATCACGCTCAGGTCTAGCTTCGTAGCATCGCATACAGGCCTTACCTGGTTACAATTTTAGTACGGATGGGATTGCTGTTGTGTGATGATGCCAAATCCAGCGTTGTATTTGTGGCGCGGATTTTGTGTTGCCGCGAACCTTATTTCTGGATGGGTGTTTGCTGTAAAAAATCCAGTATATGTTGCGCCAGCCAATCCGCATTGCCCGGAAATCCACCTGCAGGAAAGGCGACATGACCTCCTGTTTCAGGTTGTTCCAGGGTTACGCTGGTGGATACCTGTGCAGTTGAGGGCAATGATTCAGCTGGAAGGAAGGGGTCGTTTTTTGCGTTGAACACGAGCGTTGGAATGCGAATACTGGGTAGCCATTTATTGCTGGATACTTTTTCCCAATAGTCCGCGGCATCGCGAAAGCCATGCAGTCTGGCGGTGACCAGGGTATCAAATTCGCGGAAGGTGGTTGCATTGCTGATTGCCTTGGCATCGAGTAACGCCGGAAACTTTTTTGCTTTGCGCAGCGCTTTGGCCTTGAGGGTTTTGAGAAAGTGCGCGGTGTAGATGTTGCGATTAATACCTTTGTCCAGCGTATTGCTTGCGACGGTAAGATCCAGTGGCGCGGAAATTCCTGCTGCGCTGGATATGTATTGGTTGGCATGTTCGCCTTGTTCACCCACCCACTTGAGCAGTGCATTGCCGCCCAGTGAAACACCCACAGCGTAGCGGATGTTGTGAGGGTATGCAGTGGCAACATGTTTCAAGATGCGGGTAAGTTCTGCGCTGTCGCCCGCAAAATATGCGCGTGCCAGACGGTTATCTTCACCCGAGCAGCCGCGAAAATGTGCGACGACGCCATTCCAGCCACGTTGTTTGATGGCAAACATGAGATTGCGCGCATAGAAACTTGAGGAGTTGCCTTCAAGTCCGTGAAAGAGCACAACCACAGGCGCATCGGCTGCACCACGCACCCAGTCAAGATCAATAAAATCGCCGTCATCAAGTTCCAAACGTTCACGTTCATAGCTGACTTCTGCAGCGTTTATAAACAGGCTGGTATAAATTGTTTGCAGATCGCCCCCCGGTAGCCACCAGGGAGATTGGTATTCAATGTCTTGTGCTTGGCTATGTGTACCAAACAAAAGCAAGCCGAGTGATATAAAGATTCGCATGTTCCAGGTTGCACCTCGTACTAAAAAATTAATGGGTTCAGTTTTGGATTTGATTTTAAAAAACCAAACACAGACTGAAAATATTGCAATTTAGAAACTTTTATATTATTTAATATAAACAGATACTTATCATACATCATTAGTTAACATCTTATTCAACAACATGCACCCAGACGGCGTGCAAGCCTGAGCGATGCAGGTTGCCTGAGCTTAGAAACGAGAAGCGCGGCGCGGTGTTTCCAGGTTGCCTCGCCAGCGCCGCCACACCCAGAGCAGTGCATACAACATTAAACAGAATCCGATAAAACGTGTGAAACCACCGATACGCGTATCGCTCGCCAGCACACCCCAGCGCAGGAAAATTTCTGTCCAGTCGTGCTCACCACCGCCCACCAGCGGCAGCACATGCGCCCGCGCATCGGCCATGTAACGCCCTACATTGAGCAGGTTCTCACCCAGCCACAACAGTGACACCGCCCAGCTCAAGCTTTGCCTTAGCCGCCAGAAATGAATGGCAAACGCCACTGGAAACATTAATTGAAAGATTGTGCCGCCATACACCATTAGACGATTTGAGAACACATTCACTATGGGATGGCCGGCTTCATGGATGGCCAGATTGGCGCTGTCCAACAAGAACACCCATTGCCCCTCAGTGAAGTATTGTTGCCAAACAATGAAAACGGCCGCGATAGCCAAGCCCAGCAGCCCGATGCCTGAAACGGGTTGCCACGCCTTTGCCGAGGAAGCACGCAAGGATTCGGTGATTTCTTGCAGGTTCATTGCCATGTTTATCGATATAAATTAACTTGTGTATTGTAACGCCCACCCTCCTCTTGCCGTACAACATAGTTGCAGCAACAAAGGATGATGTTGAATAACATTTAAAAAATAATCAGCAGCATGCCCGGCAACACAAGTAGATAAACGGGCGAGTCCATCGCACGCAGCAGCAAACCTTCCGTCAGGCATTCTTTAGTGAGATACTTCGAAGCGGGGTACAGAAAAATCGCCATGCATCACAGCAGTTGTTATCCATGGTAAATACCAAGTTAAGGAATTTTTGGAATATGAAAAACTTCAAACCCTTTGCATTATCTATCATGAGCATTGCGAGCATCATTGCCTGTAACCTGCCGTGTTCAACTGCCTGGGCTGCAGATGCACCGGCGCTTTCCGCAAGCACTGTAGATGCTGCAGTGGCTGCTCTGCCTGAACGCCGCAAGGAGCAGTTTCAGACCAGCTTTGGTTACGCGCTGTTTCCCTACCCCTATTCCATTCCCGGCTTGGGTAGCGGCCTGGGTCTGGTTGGTGGCGCGCTGAATATCAACAATACTTATACGGACGTTTATGGCATTGCTTTCACCGGCGATGTGGAAGGCGTGGCCGGAGGGGTGGCAGACATACACCTTATTCCGCGCACGCTGGTGCTTGATCTGGGATACAGCGCCTTGAGCAAGGCAACCTTCAAAAGCTATGCCGCGCGCGGCATGGATACCGACAAGGAAGATTACCGGCTGATTGAAATTGGCAATTCCGAAAACTATGGCGGCAGGCTGACCGGCACCTTTCTCGAACGTCGCTTTGAAGTGTATGGCGGCTGGTATCAGACGGCTTCTCAGCTGAAAAGCATACGTGACAAGGACAGCAATATTATTCTGCAGTCACAGGGGGCTGAGCGCGCGCAACGCACCGCCACAGTTGTCGGCACCCGTCTGGATTTCACCGATGACTATGGCGACCCCAGGCGCGGCGTGCGTCTGGACATCAGCCGTAGTGCAAATCCGCCGGCCTCTTCCGGGCCGGACTATGCCGTGATGGACTATAACCTCACAGGCTATTTGCCCATCGGCAGCCGCAACACCTGGGTGTTTAACCATTTGCGTTCCGACGCGCTGGTGAGCAAGCAAGGCGTGACCGACTCGGCAACCATCCAGCAACAACAGGGCATCAACTGCGCCAATCCCGCGCTTACCCCACAACAACAGCAATATTGTGTGGATGTGGTGAACAACATCATCGCCGCCAATACCTACGGCACGGCGACCTCACTGGGCGGCTTGAGTCGCTTGCGTTCTTTTTCGCAGGGAAGATTTAGCGGTGCGCACACGCAGTTTTATGGTACCGAGTTTCGCTGGAATCTTACCGACGAAGCCACCCCCTTCGATATTTTCGTGATGAAGGATATCCGCACCTCACTGCAGGTGGCGGTGTTCTACGAAATCGGCAGCACTGCAGACTTGCTGCAGGATGTAGGCAAAACCTGGCGCAACTCTTACGGTGCCGGTTTACGCATGGTGACCGCTTCGGGCGTGGTGTTCCGTGCGGATATTGCAAACGGCCAGGATGGTGTTGCCTCGGAAATTTTCATCGGCTATCCGTGGGAAATTTTCTGACTTCAGTTTAATTACTACATATTGATTGCTCAACAATTAAATCGAATAATATTTATTCTGCCGTGCTGAATTGTTGATTTGGAGAGGTGCATCATGACCATAAAAATTAGCGACGCAGGTTATTGGAGCGGCTTGGCCGCGTTTGCTTCGGCCGTCACTTACGATGTGGTGCAGATTTTACAAATTGCAGGCGTGCTGCAATTTCCATATGACGAGATTCTGATTTATGGCTCGGCACTCTGTATCGTCGTGCCCTTCGTGCTGGAGATGCTCGCACTCCATTACCTGACAACGAAAGACAAACAATTCTGGACCCATGCATCACTCATCTTCACGGTTATTTATGCCGTGTTTGTTAGCGCGAATTATGTTGTGCAGCTCGCAACAGTAGTGCCAGCAAAGCTGGCCGGCACAGCTGAAGCCATTCTTGTTCTGCAGCAGACGCCCCACTCCATGTTCTGGAACTACGATGCAATTGCTTATATATCGATGGGTTTTGCAACCTTGCTTGCCGTGCCTGCACTGGGCAAGCAAGGCTTTGAGGGGTGGGTCAGGTTATCTTTTATCGCCAATGCGTTTGTAACCCCGCTAATCAGCATCGTATATTTTTATCCAGCATATTCCCAAGAACTGCTCTATCTTGGGTTTCCGTGGGCGATCTCTGCACCACTCTTCATGCTGCTGCTCGCAATCATGTTACGCAGAAGACAGTTAGAGATGGTTTGATATGCGGCCTAACTTTGCGCTAAAACAAAGTGCCCAAAACTCAACATTGAATAAAAGGAAGCGGAAGATGACAACATCAGTCTGGTTGAAGGCAATAGTACTTTGGATCTTTATCCTAGTACTGGCAATGCTTAACGGCACACTCAGGGAAAAGCTGCTTATTCCAGCACTAGGGAGTTTTGCGGGGTTTATCGCTAGCGGGGTCATACTCTCAATATGCATTTTTCTTGTGGCCTTTGCCGCCGCACCCTGGTACGGCTCATTAACTTCAATTCAATGGCTGTTGCCTGGTTTGTTTTGGCTGCTGCTTACTTTGTTGTTTGAATTCAGTTTTGGGCTTTTCTTGCAACACAAAACCTGGGCGGAATTATTTGCTGCTTATACTTTCAGGGGCGGCAATATATGGCCTATTGTTCTACTCGCGACATTCATCTCACCTTGGCTTGCTGCCAGGAGCCGTGGCTTCTTTT
>JBBQYH010000106.1:0-6983 GCA_038208855.1 Burkholderiales bacterium | reverse complement strand
TTTGTTATCCTTATGTTTATATTGAATATTTCAGGCGTACGTAAAGTGCTGCCCTATTTTATCCTGGCGGTTCTGCTGTGGTACGGCTTGCTGCAATCCGGTGTGCACGCCACTCTGGCAGGCGTGCTGGGTGCTTTCGCTGTGCCTTCCAGATCCAAATATGATCCGACATTGTTCAGCGCAAATATTAAAAATTTGCTGACACGTTTTGATCTCACCCAGGAACAGGCGGGCGGCAACTTGTTGACCAATGAAAAATTGTATTCCGTGGTGCAACAGCTTGAGGAAGGTGTGCACGGCGTGCAAACGCCTTTGCAGCGACTTGAGCATGCCTGGCATCTGCCGGTGGCTTTTCTGGTGATACCGATTTTTGCGCTGTTCAATGCGGGCATCCCGCTGGAGCATAACTCACTCGGCACAACTTTCACCCATCCGGTTTTTCTCGGCATCATGCTGGGTTTACTGCTGGGAAAATTTATCGGCATCACCGGCGCATGCTGGTTGGCCTTGCGGTTTGGAATTGGTCAGTTGCCCGGTGGTACGCGCTTTAGTCAAATTGCGGCAGTATCGGTATTGGGTGGTATTGGTTTCACCATGTCCATTTTTATTGCCGAGCTCGGTTTTGCAGAGCATGAGGAATATTTGTTGATGGCCAAAACCGGCATACTTGCGGCATCGCTATTGGCGGGTATTATTGGTTTTGTGTGGTTAGGGTGGTTGGCAAGAGTACGTTGATTGATACTCCTGAGAGATTTAATACAGAAATTTGGAAATTATATAAACAACTTAGAGTATTGCGAACGCAGATAGCATTGGTACTTTTAAGTCTGCTGCGTGCACATTTCTGCCGTTCAATATTTCTATAAGAAGTCGTTCAATCTCACAATTACTGTAACCCATGTTTTTGGACTAACATGTTACCTATGCCCCTGATCGTTCAGACAACTCTGCCGCTTGTTTTGTATTGTATCTGCTTTTCCAATGTACTCAATCTAGCCCCTGTGAAACTATTGCTATTGACGGTATCAATCAGAATTTATGCTTTGGAAATATTTGCTTTGCCTTTGATATATACTAGCGGCTGATGCAACTCTTGTAAATCTTCCTTAAAAGCGTGAGTTTGATTTTATCTTTATTTAACAGGCACCTGCATAAGTATGCCGTTGGCATAATGAGTTCAGCCTGTCGGGTTTAAATGCCTTTCATGGTAATGGCGTAGCGCTATACCAAGAACTGGCCAGATTCAAACGCGAGTTACAGCAGGTTAGACAGGAACGCGATTTTTTAAATTATTTACCCTATACGATGCCATGAAGATATCACCGAAGCCCCTCCAGTCGATTGCTGTAATTCTCTGTTTTTTATCTAGTTCAGCAGCATTTCCCCAATCAAGTCTGGTAGACGAATCCGCCCAGGCTGCGGCGATTACCGCACCGGTAAGCCCCATAACCTCGACACCGGTGGTTGAAGCCAAGCCAGCGTTAGATAAAGACATCGCAAAAAAGAACATGTGGTACTTCTCCTGGGGATATAGCCGGCAGCAGTACGCTCCCTCAGACATCCACGTGAGCCAGCCAGGTCTGGGCAACGACTTTACTGTGCATCAGGCTGAAGCGACTGATTTTCCCTCGTCCATTGCCGATGCGCTTTCTATTACCAGTGAAGGTCCAAATCTGACAGGGCCCCAGGAAAACGTGCGCATTGGTAAGTTCCTGAACCCGGAAAAAACTTTCGCTGTCGAGTTCGCGCTAGACCACAGCAAGTACAATACCAACATCGGCCAGACCGCACACGTGACGGGTACAATCAATAGCGTACCCGTTGACTACAACAAGGTACTGGATCAGCAATATTTCGACTATCAGTTGCACAACGGCCTGAACCACCTCATGATCAATGCGGTTTGGTTGAGCCATTTGTATGGGCCCGAGATGAATGCAGGTGAACTACAGTTCATCAGCAAAGTGGGGGCGGGTATTTTGCTGCCGCATGCCGACAACACCGTCCTCGGCAACCAGAATCAGGTCGGCCCGAAGACCAAGAATATCTGTTGCCACAGTGGTGACTGGTGGCAAATCAATGGCTGGACCGTCGGCGCTGAGGCCGGCTTTCGTTATTTCGCCACCCAGTCCATATACCTTGAATTGACGGGCAAAGTTGCCTATGGCGTTCTGAGAGGTGTACCCGTCTATGAGGGCACGGCAGACCAGGAGTTATGGATGTCGGAAGAGGTGTTGTCCGTTGGTTTCCTGTTCTGATCGTTCACTCTGAGTATCAGTTGAACCATATATACTTTTCTTTTTTGATAATGCTATAGGCAGCAGGATCTTGGTCTGAGAACTGATCGGTGCATGGAAGAGTTTTAATTAGCTTTCCATTCTTAAGAATGTATATTCCGAACGATGCACCATGACGAGAATCAATACCAAAGAATATGTACCTATAATTGCCATTTTTGAAGCTAATGCGATTTTCTAAACCGTCTGGACTCATGCTATTAAAGAATAATTCATATGGGTTTTTCCGCTCAGCCGGAAATACAAATTCCACTTTCTTCGGGGTTCCAAACCGATACTGAAAATACCCATTATTTGTGCTCAAGTTGCTTGAGGCACAAAATGATGCAACCTTTTCTCCAGCCATGCACGAACTAAAATTCACTTCACCGTCTTCGCAAAGACTGGCTTCAGCGAGCACATTGGTCGCGTGAGATACTAATGCGAGAAGGAATATTAGAGAACGGATTTTTCGCATAAGAGGCCTAACCTCTGAACTCACCAGCCTCGTGCGGTTTTATGCGCGAGGTCTGGTGGTATGATGTGTTGGGCCTTTTCTCAATAGTGCTAATGTCCTGAAGAGCCTGGACGGCAATTACAGGTGTGTGCAGGACATTCAAAAGCCTCCGCCTTCTTCACCTTGCGTGTGCAGGTCGCGGGGCATTGATCGCAATGAATTGTACCTCCAGGATTTGGTTGGCAATTACAGGTTGTGGTGCAGCTATAAGGCTCATCTACCTCCACATAACGCGTACAGGTAGTACAAGTATCACAGCGTTGATTGTATCCGGAGCCCTCTACGTCGTATCCATCAGCTGCGCGTGATGAGATAGAAACAGCTAGAAATCCAAGGGAAAGAAACGCGGCTATGGCAATTTTCATGACAATCTCCAAGAGCATGTTATTGAGGCCCAACAGTAATTAGACTGACCCACCCATCAGTACTATGAATAATATTGAAGCGTACCTGTTTTTGTTAACTATTTGATTAGTTTTAAATAAATTTTCCCTGCTCACCTTGTTAATAATGCTATGAGCAACTAGCCAAGGTTTGCTTATGTGACACTGCAACCTGCCAATGTCTAAAGTCATTTTGTTAGTTTAGTCTTGATCTTTGTTTTAGATGTAACAGCCGCAGGTGTTGCTGTCTTGACTGCTTTTGCCGTATTCAGTTTGGCTAGATTGCCACCGCTGGCTGCGCCCAAATTCAGTATTATGGTTGGTGTGGCATAAGGGCCGCTAATCTGCATGGGGATGGTGATGCCCCGGAGCTCGGCGATTTCGCCATGGCTGCTGCGTTTGAGGTTGGGTGCAACTGTGGTGTTCAGGTGATAGCTCATCAGTCCTGTATCCAGGGCGATATCACCTTCTCCTTTGCTGCTGTAGAGCGGAGATTTCATCAGAAAATCTCCACTGAGCGCTTTGCCATCGGCAATATCCATGGTGAATTTCAGCACTGTGAAAGGAGTTGCTTCACTAAATTTCGCACTCTCTGTGAGTTTGGCTTGCGCTACGCCAAGCTGTTGTTTATTATCAAGTAATGTGTCGACAAGATTGATTCCGGCAATTGAGCCACGGCCCAGTACAAGACTGGCGTTGCCGTTAAGAGCTTTGCGTAGTGAGCCCATATTTTCACCGCTGCTGTTCAAATCCACAGAGAGATTACCTTTGCCGACCAGTTTCGTATCACCGGGCTTGAAGTCGCCAAGCATGGCATTGATCTGCACGCCGTTCAGTTTCTGTTTGAAGCTGATCAGGTTTTTGTCGGTGACGTTAATGCGCAGATTGCCTGTTGCATTGCCTCCGTAAAGCCGCGCGTTGAAGGGCTCAAGCAACAAGTCGGATTGCTCTGCCTTGATTTCGCCGTAGGTATTGTTCATTTTGAGATTGGCAAATTTCAGTTCGTTGCTGTGGAATTTTCCGTGCAGGTTCAAATCTTTTAACCCGCTAAAATCAAATGGCTTGGAATCGTCCAGCAAACGTTTGGACCAATCAGTAGCCAGATAATGGTCAAGATCCAGTGTATTGACGCCCAGATCAAAAGTATAAGCGGGTTTGCTGAAATTCTGCATGCCGAGGTTGCCGGCAATGGTGCTGTCATCGATTTTTGCCTTGAGAGCCAGCTTTACATTTTGATCGATAAAATCTGCCTGTAAATTTCCGCTCAAGTTAATAGCCAACTTGCCGGCAAGAGCCGGATGAGTGGCCGTGAGATTGCCGCTGACAGCTGTAAGGTCCAGCATGCGGCTGGTAAAGTCCAGGTTTATCGGGCTGAGCAGTTTGCCCTGCAAGGTACGGCCGGATTTGAACAGGTCAATATTGGCGCTAATATTTTCCGAGCTGAGCTTGTTGTCGTTGATCAAGAATGCGGGCATCTCGACGGATGCGGTCAGGTTTTCATCCTCTTGGAGCAGGGTGGCATTGAACGCAAGGGTGCTGCCGCTCATTTTTTTCTTTTCCAGTTTCAGGTTGGCTATGTCCAGTTTCGTATCCAGTTTTCTGGTATCCAGCATGCCCTTGGCGCTGGCAACGAGTTTGTCCATGGTCAGTTGTTCATCTGCCGGATTGCCACGTATTGAACCCTGAAAATTCAGCGCAAGATTGCTGATGCCTGCTGCTTCACCTTCCACTTCGCCTTCGAAATTGGCCAGTTCATAATGCCGTGTTTTAAGATCGAACAGCAGGTGGCTGGAAATTTTTACCTGGGTATCTACGCGGGGCTTGGCAGATTCCAGACGGAACGATGCGAAAATATCGCCGGGTGTATCTTCGGCTAGTTTGCCGGTTTTCAAAACTAGATCATGCATGCTGAAAAAATAGCCGGCGGTCTCGTCTTGCAGGTTGATGGAAGAGTTGAAAAGTTTGATGCTGTCTATTTCAAATTTGATATTGGCCAGTTCACCTTCTGCCGCAAAAAAATCGTCCAGATTGGTACCGCCATTTTTATAGTGGACCAGGTTGGCATGCACGCCGTTGAGCTCAATGCTTTCAATCTGCAATTGCTTTAAAAGCAGCGGCCACCAGGCGATATGGAAGTGCCCGCTTTCGATGGAAGCAAAATTTTTATTGCTGTTGCGCTGGCTTATTGTCATCTTTCCCGCATCCAGGCCGAGTTTGGGAAAAAAAGTGACTTTAAGATCTCCGTCCAGGGTCAGGTCGCGTTGATTGTTTGTTTTGACGTAATCCACGATCTGTGACTTGAAGTAATTGGCATTGAAGATAAATATTGCAAAACTGACAATGCCTGCTATCAACACAAAAATCAGAATGATGCCTGCCAGCGCATGACGCCAATGCTCTTTGGCATTGGACTCCGCAAAAGGCACTTTAAAGCCGCCAAATGCGGAAAGTGAAATGCCGACAATTCCGTAGAGACCTAAAAGTGCGCGTGTTGACCAGTTTGACGAAACGGGTACGGTTGGTTTGTTGATTTTTTGCTTCATAAATTATCCCGTGTTAAACGGGAAGATAAATTTAAAGTGAAATATTTTCCAAACAAATTGCAGAGCATTTTTTTTATATTCTTATTTTAGCTTAAGTGTTCAGGTTGCAATGAAAGTATTATATTTAAACAGTTGTGGCTTCGTGCTGATGTTAATTGCTCTCGCTCATGACTGCCAAACTGTCATAAGCGATCAATTTGCAATTGATGTGTCCAATTAAAGAAAGGCTGCTATGCGTTTATTTTACTTGGGTATTTTTACAATTTTTTAGCTTGTGCTGGGGGGCTGTGCCACTTCGGGCACGCAAGCCTTGGCGCCTTTTGCCACCGACGGATGCAGTGACTTTCCCGATGGTACGCAAGAACATAAGGAATTGTGGCGCAAGTGTTGTGTAGCGCACGATGTAAAGTACTGGGCAGGCGGTACAGTAGCGGAGCGCATGCAAGCCGATTTTGAGTTGCGTTCCTGCGTGCAGTCCGTAGGTCAAACCGCCACGGCAGATGTGATGCTGGTGGGCGTGAGGTTTTTCGGCACACCGTGGTTGCCGACCTCATATCGTTGGGGCTATGGCTGGCCTTACACACATGGTTATAAAGCATTGACCCCACAAGAGCGCGCCCAGGTGGCAGCGCAGAAGAAATTGCAGGAATTGGATGAAGGAATCTCTGATTAGATCCCATGCGGCACATGGAGGACTTAATCAGTAGTTCCTTAATTATCAATTAAACATTGTCAGCCTGACAGGCTGGGGTTAGAGTATGTGATGTAAATAAAAATAACAGGAGTGTGGGTTCATGACTGTAACAATATTGATTTTGGCGATATTGGCGGTAATTTTGCTGCTGGCATTTTTCAGGGCTTCAATCTGGGGATGGTTGCTTGCTTATATTGTGATCGTTTCCGGGGCGGCCATGCTGTTCAGCATCTCCGGCGATGCGCTGATGGCGGTTTTCCTGTTGCTGGCTGTGTTTGTTGTGGTGTTTGGCGTACCCGTACTCAGGCGCATGCTGATTACCCGTTTCATCCTCGGGGTATTCCGCAAAATTCTGCCTCAGGTGTCGCAAACCGAGCAGGAAGCGCTGGATGCGGGAACCGTTTGGTGGGATGGCGAGTTGTTCAGCGGGCACCCCAACTGGAACAAGCTGTTGGGTTATGCAAAGCCCACGCTAACCGCAGAAGAACAATCCTTCCTGGACAATGAAACCGAACAGTTGTGCGCAATGATAGACGACTGGGATGTGACCCATGTGCGTCAAGACCTGTC
>JBBQYH010000105.1:0-7230 GCA_038208855.1 Burkholderiales bacterium | reverse complement strand
CTCACACTTGTGGGAGAGGGGAGGTTTGTTGTACGTTCAATTCTGAAATATGCCAATTTCGGTAGCGTATTAAAAAGTTGGGCTGTAAGTTAAGCTCTTTAGCATGACTATTTCTGTAGTGCATTGAGGTGGTATGTGATGTACTCATATTATTTCCCCTCGCCCGTTTACGGGAGAGGGGCCAGGGGAGAGGGTTTCTGTAACGGCAAGAGCCAACCTGATTTGTTCCAGCACGTTTTCTATTTCATGCATCAATTGATTATTCCAGAAGCGTAATACCCTGTAACCTTGAGCACGCAACCATGAATCCCGATTCTGATCATAAGCAATATTTTCAGCATGCTGTCCGCCATCCACTTCAATAATCAATTTTTGCTCCACACAAATAAAATCCACTACATACTTTCCTATTGGTTTTTGTCGTTTTAATTTCACTCCCATGAAGCGGTGAGCACGCAAGTAATACCATAATTTTTGTTCCGCTTCAGTTTGATTGATGCGCAGGCTTTTGGCATTGTCCAGTGTTGTCATTTTACCCTCTCCCTGGCCCTCTCCCGTAAACGGGAGAGGGGATTGATGGTTTTTCGTGTAGCGGCAATAAGGCTCATTTTTCTCCCCTCTCACACTTGTGGGAGAGGGGCAGGGGAGAGGGTCGTTGAGACATTAGCATGCCTTCAATCATCTTGCCTCAAAGCCATATCACTTCAAAAAAGTCCTTTGTTCATTGCAACGTTCACAACGTTCTGTCGTCACCAATTTGCCTTGTTTAACATCGAAGTGCTGATCTATCAGCGGTTGCCATTTGTGAAATCCGGATTTGCACAGGGTCAGCGCTTTGGCACGCTCTTGCACACGCTGATGCCGGACTGTTTTAAGATTGATGACATTGCTCATGCCAGCCTCAACCCTGCAAAACCTTGCCTGCACTCAAGCGCAACTGCCTGCCGCATTGTTGCGCCAGCACTTCATCATGGGTGACGAGTATCAGTGTCGTACCCTGGCTGCGATTCAGCTCAAGCATTAATTCGATGACTTGCGCGCCGGTGGCGGCATCCAGATTGCCGGTAGGTTCGTCGGCAAACAATATTTTGGGTTTGCTGACAAAGGCGCGTGCCAGCGCAACGCGTTGTTGTTCTCCACCAGACAGGTGTTTGGGCAGATGCGTGAAGCGCTGGCTTAATCCCACCTGATGCAAGGCTTCTTCAGCCAGGGTGCGCGCGCCGGATATCGCTTGCAATTCCAAAGGCAGCATGACATTTTCCAAAGCGGAGAGAGCGGGTAATAGTTGAAAAGACTGGAATACAAATCCTGCCAGTCGTCCGCGCAGACGGGCACGCTGGTCTTCATCCAAAGCAAACAGATCATTACCCTCCAGCATCACTGTGCCATGTGTCGGTACATCAAGACCGGCAAGTAAACCCAGCAGAGTGGATTTTCCTGATCCCGAAGCGCCCAAAATGGCAAGACTCTCGCGTTGCTCCACGGTAAAATTAACATCTTGCAAGATCAGCAACGGTTGCCCGCCACTTGATACTTGTTTGCCCAAATTAACCGCTTGCACTATGGATGCCATGAAAATACCTCAATTAATTCAAATAATTATATTATGTATTACAAGTCTGTTGCCATCTGTATGCAATGCGCAAGACAATATACTTGTGTTCGGCGATAGTCTCTCGGCCGGTTACGGCATTGCGCGTGAAGCTTCGTGGCCGGTGCTTTTGCAAACAGAACTGCAAAAAACACACCCACATTATAAGGTGATAAATGCCAGCATTAGCGGTGAAACTAGCAGTGGCGGTTTGCGACGGCTACCTGCAACATTAAAGGAACATCAGCCTGGCATTGTGATTATTGAGCTGGGTGCCAATGACGGTTTGCGCGGCACTCAGACCGCCACAACCGAAAAAAATCTTGCTGAACTCATCATGCAATCAAAAGCAATTAAAGCAAAAGTGTTGCTGTTAGGCATGCGGTTGCCGCCAAACTATGGTGAGGCCTATACCCGGCGTTTCAAGGCCATCTACCCAAAATTGGCAAAAAAATATCAGGTAGCCCTTGTGCCCTTTATGCTGCAGGGAATCAAAGCCGAAGAATTCCAGGCGGATAATCTGCATCCCATTGCCGAAGCACAGCCTAAAATTTTGCAAACGGTGCAGCAGAAACTTGAGCCGTTATTGTAAGCCGGGTTTGATTGTAGCGATCGATCGACAGCTGTTTTATTAAATAATCTATTCCGGGGAAATCAATATGCAATTCAACAATGATTTTGTCCGTGTTGAAGTTTTAAATACGGCAGATATGCCGTGGCAGTCCACAGCAAACGACGGCGTTTTGTTGCGTTTGTTGGAAAAGGATGGCTCAGATGTAAAGCGCAGCAGCATGATTGTGCGCTATGAACCCGGTACCAAGTTGCCTGCACATATATATGAATTGGGCGAGGAAATCATTGTGTTGCAAGGTGAGTTTGCCGATGAGCACGGTGTGTATCCTGCGGGCTGTTACATCAAGAATCCGCCAGCTTTCAGCCACGCGCCCTACAGCAAAACTGGCTGTATGCTGTTTATCAAGCAAAACCACATGCAGCCTGAAGATGTTGAACGTATCGTGGTGGACGTGCAAAACAGCAGTTGGCACCCTGGCATGGTTGGCGGACTGAGTGTCATGCCGTTGTCGGAATTCAAGGGTGAGCATAGTGCACTTGTTAAATGGCAACCGGGGACAGTCTTCAATCCACACAGGCATTGGGGCGGTGAGGAAATATATGTCTTGCAAGGGGTGTTTGAAGATGAATTTGGCAGCTATCCGGCAGATACCTGGTTGCGCAATCCACACATGAGCCAGCATGCTCCATTTAGTAAACAGGGCTGCATTATTTTCGTAAAAGTAGGGCATTTGCCAGCGTAGCATGTTGCTGTGCCAGTAAAGTTGGCAATGTGTTGGTTAGCGCACAGATGGGCTTTTCGATTGTGATTAATCTTTGCCTGTCAGCACAATTAATCAATTGTGTGATTCAGGCCAATCAGGTTCTGACTTTGGATGTACAAATCGAAAAGCTAGGAGTTCTCCATGAATAAAGATCAAGTCAAAGGCGCAGCAAAAGATATCGCAGGAAAAATTCAGGAAGAAGCAGGCAAATTGGTAGGCAGCACAGACCAGCAGGTAAAGGGTTTGCAAAATCAGGCCAAAGGCAAAGTGCAGCAGAACATCGGCAATTTGAAAGAGGCCGTAAAAAAAGCCGCAAACAAACTCTAAAATGTTACGTCCGGGCATTATCGGTGATGGCGCCCGGAATTAAATATAGAGCATCGTGAAAACAGCTAGGGATACACTGAATAAGTCGTCATCCCTGCGAAGGCGTGGATCCAGCTTGTTGATTTGACTAGGGAACCTCTGATTAAGTCCCACATGACCGCGCACGTGTTTTTCGGGATGGTATGCAAGAAAGACGAGGCAGCAAATGGTGATCCCCTTTGCAATGATGCCGATTTCTTGTTTGCCTTGGCGTAGCAGACCGCCCGCAAAACACGTGCCCTTTAGGGTTGCAGCCAAATCGGGCGCTCGCGGCGTTGCGCTCCTTGGCATCGTAGAATAACTACGACCTGCGTCGCGCGCCTTGCGAATCATCCCGATTTGACAGTAACGCGGCTCATGGAGGACTTAATCAGAGGTTCCCTAGATTCCCGCCTTCGCGGGAACGACATAAGCGACTTATTCAGTGTTTTCCTAAATATATTTTTCTTTGTGTCTTTTGCGCAAAGAATGTCGTGCAGACGATTACAAAAATTCAATTTTCAACGCTAATGGCGATGAATTAAGTACAATGTTTGCTGTCCATACATTCATTAATTCGACATGAAGATACCCAAACTGCAAAAGCCATTTGCGATGATACGTGAATTCCATCTCGCCGACTGGTTCACGCTGGCTAATGCTGTGTGTGGCACAGGTGCATTGTTCTCCATGCTGACCTATCTGCAAACAACCAATGTAAAGCACGTTTACTTTGCCTGCGGGATGGTCTTGGCCGCGTTGGTTTTCGATGTGCTGGACGGCAGGATAGCGCGCTGGCGACAGCAGGCTTCTGCCATGGGTCGCGAATTGGACTCTCTCTCCGACGTTATCTCATTCGGCGTTGCACCCGCAGTGATAGCTTATGGGTGCGGCATGCAGGGTTTGTATGACCGCATAGTTCTGGTTTATTTTGTGGCCTGTGGTGTATCACGCCTGGCACGCTACAATATTACCGCCGAGGCGTTTTCCGCGGACGAGGGCAAGGTGACATACTTCGAGGGCACGCCTATCCCCACGTCGCTGCTGTTGGTGCTGATTATGGGCGTGGCTGCCTCACAGGGAGCATTGGGCGATTCACTCTGGTTCGGGAGTATGTTGATAGCCGGCTTTACACTGCATCCACTGGTGCTGATATTTGCACTGTCCGGTTCACTTATGGTCAGCCGTATACGCATTCCGAAGCTCTGAAAAATACCTCGCCAGTGTTTGTGATTGCGTGTTTATAGGGTTAGCTCAAGTTGACTTCAGAGCTGCAATTTTAGCAATTCAGCGTTAAAAAAATCACGGAAAGGAAGGAGCTAGCGGCTCGGTGCCTTCGAATTTTGTTTCGGGATGATTCCTGCACACGATGGCTTCTACCTCATCAATGCGCTGTATGGGTAAGTCGACCATTAGTAAAAACTCTCCATTTTCTATGGCCTTGTTGAATTTCCTGATTTGCCTATTTCCACTGCTGCTTCCCACCATGCTGGATACCCATGCTCCAATCAAGGCACCCGACAGGGAGGTGGCCAAAATAAGGCCACCAGCCATTTGGGACGCGCTGGACAAAAATAAGGCAATAATTCCGCTGATGAAACCGGTGACCAAGCCTACAAACAAACCCTGCCAAAGTGCGGGAACAATATCAGTTTTCTGCAGATGTTTCGCTTCCGGCAATCCTTCCATAGCTGTGCCGCGTTTTGCCAGTACATGAATATGATGATCGTCTATACGCGCCAGCAAAAGCTCATCAACAATTTTTTTGGCAATTTCGATGTTGGGTATTAAAAAATATATGCGCTTCATGATTGCTCCTTTTCTGCTTGTGTTTATCGGATTACAACTTTAGGCGATACTCGGGGGAGATTGAATTTGCAAGTCAGGAGCCATGTCCTTGAACCACTAAACAGCGGGCAGGCTCAACGTGTTTGTGAAGATAAAATGGTGCTGAAGCAAATTTAAGTATAGATGAAACATCCCTATATCTACATAGGCGAAATCCTTATAAACTGTTTGAACAGGATTTGCGTTAATTTTGCTTGGTCAAGCTCGCCTTGAACGGGGAGGCTTATTCAGTGTTTTCCTATATTTGACGCAGCAAGTCTGATTGTATTTGTTCGCATTCGGTAGTTTTTGCAATATATACAACATATTGATTATATTAAATTAAATTAAACTCTATATAATAATTAAACTTTAATCTGTAAACATTAATCTAAGTTTTAGGCAAGGCGATGCATAACTCTAAATACCGCCCAGGCGGTCTCAATCTACCAATAAAAAACAGTGAAACAATAAACCCGTGAAAAGAAAAATTCTCCTCTTGCTGTTGCTCGCTGGCGTCTTGCTCATTGCAGGTTCGGCAATCTGGTATTTTAAATATAGCCGCAACAGTCAATCTGATGTGTTGACTGTGTATGGCAACGTGGACATCAGACAGGTGCAGCTGGCTTTTAACGGCGCCGAGCGGATTGAAAGTTTACTGGTCAGGGAAGGTGAGGCGGTAAAGAAAGGCCAATTGCTGGCTACCCTGGATACGGTGCGCTTATCAGCCAATCTCGATTTGCAGCAGGCACAAGTGGCTTCGCAACAACAGAATGTATTGCGTCTGCAGACGGGCAGCCGCCCCGAGGAAATCAGCAAGGCGCAAGCCGATGTGGACGCTGCACGCATAGCGGCGGAAAATGCCACACATAGTTATCAAAGGGTGCAGGATCTGGCTGCCAAACATTTCGTTGCGCAGCAACAGGCGGACGATGCTCATGCTGCCGCCGATGCGGCGCAGGCCAGATATGACTCGGCACAGGAATCGTTGAAGCTGGTACAACTGGGGCCGCGCGCAGAAGATATTGCCGCTGCCAAGGCGATGTTGAGAGCCAGCCAGGCTGCTGCCAATGTGGCACGCAAGGTGTTAGCCGACGCCTCACTTTATGCCCCGGATGATGGCATCATCCAGCAACGCATACTCGAGCAGGGCGACATGGCCTCACCGCAGCGCCCTGTATATACGCTGGCGCTGACCGATCCCGTGTGGGTGCGGGCGTATATAGCGGAAAAAAATCTGGGCAGGGTAAAGCCGGGCATGCTTGCACAGGTAAGCACGGACAGCTATGCCGGAAAGCAATATCGTGCATGGGTAGGCTATATTTCACCTTCAGCAGAGTTCACTCCCAAAGCAGTGGAAACGACAGACGTGCGCAGCACCCTGGTTTATCAGGTGCGCATTTTTGTGTGCAATCCGCACAATGAATTGCGCATGGGTATGCCCGCAACGGTGAGCATACCGCTGAACCAGCCGCCGCTGGCGGATGATAAACGCTGTCAGGATTTCTGAGACTGGCGTGCCTGATACCGGCAACAAAATGGACGACAGTCCTACCATACAAGCAGCTGCCGGGTACGCATTGGCAGTCGACAACGTAAGCAAGACTTTCATTGCCGGAGCAAGAAAGGTGCGGGCCTTGCAACAGATCAGTTTCACCGTGAAGCATGGTGTAATCACGGGTTTGGTCGGTCCCGATGCTGCCGGCAAAACCACGCTGATGCGACTTGCTGCTGGCCTGTTACTGGCTGATTCTGGTCAAATCAGTGTGCTCGGCCTGGATGCTGCAACGCAGTCGCTGCAGGTGCAGAGTGCGATAGGCTATATGCCGCAACGCTTCGGACTTTATGAAGACCTTAGCGTACAGGAAAATCTCGATCTCTATGCTGACCTGCAAGGTGTGCCTGTCTCTGCGCGCAAGTCGCGCTACAGCGAGTTGCTGCACATGGCCGGACTTGAACCGTTTACCCGGCGTCTGGCGGGGCAGCTTTCCGGCGGCATGAAACAGAAGCTGGGTCTGGCCTGCGCACTGGTCAGGCAGCCGTCGCTGTTGCTGCTGGATGAACCGACTGTGGGTGTGGATCCGCTTTCGCGGCGCGAGCTGTGGGAGATTGTTTACCGTCTGGTGCATG
>JBBQYH010000104.1:0-7469 GCA_038208855.1 Burkholderiales bacterium | reverse complement strand
GTTTCTGATCGATAAGACTGGATACCTGGGATAGAAATTCGGGTATCGTCAAAGTAAGGATTAGCGATGTAACAACCAACAACACGGTAAAGACGAGTGCAATACTCCATCCACGCTGTATGCGCTTTCCTTCCAGCCAGGACACCGACGGGCTTAACGTACCCACGATGATCAGCGAGGTGATGAGCACGAGTATCACCGGCAATAGCTTGGCCAGCATCCAAAAACCAACGATGACCAGCACCAGAGTGATCATGGTAGGGAGCGTCAGTTCAAAGCGCACTACCCGCCTAACCGGATTTGAAACCAACTTTCGATATTGCAATACAACTCCCTGGCCCATCAATATGGACACTGAAAAAAGATTTATTAATGGCTGGACATCTCCGCACAAAAGCAATAATTCCACTTGCCTGGAGTCTGAGACGAGCGTGCAGAATAAAGCACCAGCCTTGCCGTGTATGTGCGCTAACACACTTATATCCGTAGGGGCACAGCCTGTCAGCATATTTATTGCCGAACTTTCAAAATAGAAATTACCGGTCCCGCGCTGTCGCTTTACGGCAGCTCCATCAAATATTCTTTGTCTGTCTAAATGTGAACTGACTCGCTTTAGCGATTCCTTGTTCGATGACGGACTGGGTTTTGGAAAACACCTGCTAAAGGTAAACACTTCCGCTGACCGACCATAGCATTATTTTGCAGGACAGATGCTAGTGTTCAGTCGCGCCGTATTGCAGTCTGAAAGTACTTTCCGCTGACACAAATTATTGAAAATCAAGCAACCACTACTGCTGGATTTCAGGCTCAACCAGCAAGGTGAGCAAGGTCAGGGATTCCTGCCAACCGAGATAGCACATCTCTTCGGGAATAACCTCAGGGATTCCTTCCTGCACAATGCTCAAGTCAGTGCCGCATGCAGCGGGCTTGATTGTTACTGTGACTTGCATAGTGCCGGGGAGGTTGGGATCATCGAATACATCGGTGTAGCGAATACGCTCATTGGGAACCAGCTCCAGATATTCACCGCCAAACGAATGACTCTGCAGTGTGGTGAAGTTGGTGAACGACATTTTGAATGTACCGCCAACCTTGGGTTCCATGTGCTGAACTGTGCAGGTGAAGCCGTGTGGGGGTATCCATTTAACCATGGCAGCCGCTGTAGTAAATGCCCGGTACACGCGCTCGGGTGGTGCCTTCAGTACGCGGTGAAAATGCACGCTTCCTGTCATGATTTATTCTCCTTTTTCTCTAAAGACATGTTTGAAATAATTTTCCTGAACTGCAATCTATTACTCCATGAAATTCAGTTACTGGCATTCTTGCACTGCATCAGCCACCGCTCAATGCCTGCACGATAAACACCTCGTCCTGCGGGTTCAGCTCAGCGCTCATGTCGCGCACAGCGACGCCATTGATGAAGATACGTATATGGCCGCGCAAGGCGTCTTGCTCGTTAACCATGCGAAAGCGTATGCCGGGATAGCGTCGCTCCAGCTCTGCCAGCAGTCCGGCAAGGTTGGTCGCGTCGACATCTACTTCGTAATCGCCACCGGTGTAGTCATACAAAGGCGACGGGATCATCACTTTCATCGCGCAAGTTCCACGGCCTCCACAGCATAAATATGCGGCAGGTTGCGCGCAATGCTGTGCCAGTTGCCGCCCTCGTTGCGGCTGCCCCAGATCTCGCCGCTGGTGGTGCCAAAGTAAACACCCACCGGCTGGTGCGCATCCGCGCTCATCGCTTGCCGCTTTACCGTTAGCCAGGCCTGCTTGGGCGGCAGACCCTTATCCTGGCGCTGCCAGCTGCGCCCGGAATTGCGCGTGATATAAGTGGCAGGCTTGCCGTCCGGGCTGGTGCGCGGCCACACCAGCGTGCCATCCATGGGAAATACCCAGCAGGTATCCGCTTTGCGCGGATGCAACTCCATGGGGAAGCCGATATCACCCACCGACTTCGGCATGTTGTCACCGATGCGCACCCAGCGCCCCTCCTTTCTATCCATCCGATAAATGCCGCAGTGGTTTTGCTGGTACAAAATATCCGGTGCCAGCGGATGCATACGCACACAGTGCGGATCATGGCCGTACTCGGGATATTTGTCGGGATGGAATTCGGCCAGACAACCGGCATTCAACGGCAACCAATTCGCGCCCCTGTCCGTACTCTCGAACACACCGCCACTGGACATGCCGATATACAAATGTTTTGCGTCGCGCGGATCAACAATAATGGAATGCAGCTTGGGGCCGTCCGGCGTGCCGTCCTGTTCGCCACCTGTCCACTTGCTGTAGTTGGGGTGATCGTTGAATCCCTTAACGGGTGCCCAGGTACCACCGCCATCTTCCGTGCGGAACAAACCCTGCGTTGATGTGCCGCCGTACCAAACACCCGCTTCGCTGGCATGACCGGGTGTCAGCCAGAAAGTATGGTCCACTACCCTGCCCTTCTCACCATTCTTGGCCTTGGGAAAAGCGGGCGGCTTGCTGGCCTCTTTCCAGGTCTTGCCCATGTCACCGGAACGATACAGTGTAGGCCCCAAGTGCCCGGTTTTGGCGGCCAGCAGCAGGGTGCGTTTGTCGCGCGGGTCGAGCACCATGTGATGCACGATATGACCCAGGAAAAAAGGGCCGCGCACTTTCCATTTGCTTCGCGTCGTATCTGATTTAAAAATAAACGCGCCCTTGATTGTACTCACCAATAACGCAACACTGCCTGCGGCGGCTTTGGGAACTGCAGTTTTGGGTGATACCGTTTTGGGTGATACCGTTTTGGGTGATGCAGCTTTAATGGTCTTGGTTTTATTGCCGGGCTTGTTGTCTTTACTGGGCTTACTGCCGTTGTTGGGTTTCATTTTCATATCCTCTCAAAAGAACAAGAACCTGTTGATCAACTTTAGCTATACCCTGGTAACACGCACAAATATGGAAGCAAGATTCTATACGAAACAATTATCGCTTCGCAATTCACTGCGAGTAGGGCTATTGCGTAGACAAACTACACTCCGTATATGCTTTTGAACGGCCTGTAGCAGCTCTGTGTAGCGCTATGAAAAAGCACCCCATGGAAAAATCTGGACATAAAAAAAGCGCCCGGATTTTCGGCCGGGCGCTTGTACAACCAACCAATGTCTAATGGCGACGTGGATAACTGCTTGCATCGGCCGGATCTGTGCCGGCACGCAATTCATCGCGGTTGTAATAGCCGTCCTCATCGCGGTCCAGCGCCAGTCGTGTGCCATTACCCGGCGGCACACAGGTATAAGTCAAATCGCCTTTGTTTTTGTATGCCGTATAGCGCAGCGCCAAATCGCGTATAAGCGGTTCCCTGCTGTAATCGCTGCGGAAATTGCCGTTACCCACGTACAAATAGCTGCTGTCATCACCGGCCACGATCAGGTCACACTCGCCGAGGTTGGCGCGCGCCACCAGCAGATCGATGCGTGCCGAGGCCAATGCCGCAGTGTCGCTGTTCAACGTCACCTGCTGGCCGACTATCGGGAACAGATTACTATCAAATGCCAGCACGTACTGCTCAAGCTTGCGGCGTATATCCATGCCTGCGGCTGTAATCGGCAGGTTGTCCGGATTGCCTGGATCGAGCGGCGAAACTGAGCCGGCTGGCCTGGGCAGGAAGCCTATTGTATTGTGGAAGCGGAAAATGGTATCTGCGCTGCCGTCATGGAACATGCCGAAGCCGCGTATCTGGTCACCCATGAATTTGTTCGGACTACCAAAGAACGGATCCGGCGTGTTGAGCGGATTGTCCTGCAGGAAATTGCCGTTGTTCGCCATGCCGAACATGCCCACCTTCTGATACAGGTTGCGCAGATGCGGCACCTTGAAAAACTGCGGCTGGAAGGCGAAAGTATATTTGCCATCCGTGCCGAAGAAGCCGGGCTTGGCCACGCCGAATTCGGCATTGGCATTGCGATCGACTACGTGGCAACCGCTGCAGTTAAACTTGGTATCCACTACCTTGGACTGATCAAAGAAGAAATCATGTCCGGCCTGCTGATCGGGGGTCAGCGAATTATCCAGCGCGCGTATCGGGTTGGGTGGATAGGTAAGCTGCAAGGCAAAATTGGTAAAATCCTGCAAGGCTGTGGCATCCAGCGGCACGTCACGGCCATTCAAGCCGGTGAAAGCAACGTTGAATTTCTTGAACGCCGCGTCTTCATCGTAGGTGCCGCTGTTGGGCTGGGCCGTTGCCGCATCGTTGCCGCCAGTGCGGTCACCGCGCCAGTGCATCGGCCCGTGATTGGCCAGGCCGCGCATGCTTTGCGTCACCATGGGGCCCTTCATAGGTTCGAAGTTGGGGCTGATCGGCAAGCCAAAGTCGGCATGGTTGATCGCCAGCGGACCCGGGTTGGGCACCATTGTGCCGTCCGGATTGCCGAGGTCCCATGCCAAACCATCCATATCGCTGAAGATATGGCAGCTGGCGCAGGCATTGTCGCCGTGGCTGGAGGTGAGCGAAGCATCATATTGGTAACGACGACCGCGGCGCACACTTTCCGGCTCCGGGTTGTGCATGGCAACATGGTCTATCTCGCGCCGTGAGGCAATATCGATAGTAGACACGCTGTCGTCAAAGCGGGTCAGCACATACAAACGGCCGTTGGCTTCATCCACCACCACACCGCTGGGGCCGCCTCCCGTCACCTTGACCTGATCGTGCGTATTTGGTGTAAAGGTATTCTGCTCCAGCTTCCTGGTATCGTAGATGCCTATCTTGCTGGAACCGAAGCCGGCCACGTACAGTGTCTTGCCGTCACCGGTTACCGCCATGCCCATAGGGAAAGCAAGACTCTTGCTGTTTTCATCATTCGGAATAGCCGCGCAGCACACGTTGTAATTGATGTGTTTGTTGAGATGTATCGGCGTCACGCCGCCATTGCCCAGCACCGAAATACGGTTTTCCACAACATGGCCACGCACGGTGGAACCGCCCGTGGTGCCGGGTCCTTCGAAGCGCACATTATTGAGCGCCTCGGTATTGCTCACATACACTTTGCCCGATACCGGATTCACCGCCATGTTGAACAACACCGTACCCACGCCCGTGTAGAAACCGGCACTGCCGGATTTTTTAACCGGCGGATTGGCCATCGCATCGATTACAAACACATCCTTGTCGGGCAAGTTGAACTTAACCTGGCTATCCCAGATGCGGCCTGTGCCGTCTGTCCAGTGTGAACCGTTGTATTTGACGATCAAACCGGTCAACGGCTGTATGCGACCCTCGAAATTCTTCGGATGCGGCTCGGAAATTCCATCACCGTTGGTATCCACCATCGTCGTCGCTCCGGGCAAACCACCGTTGTCCGTGACATTCATCTCGAAGATGGTGGTGGTGCGATTGCCGGTCTTGAAGCCGGCTGCATACACCGTTTTGCCATCGGGTGTGACGGCCAAAGCGCGCGGTGTATCGGTAAACAGAGAAATAATGGTGAGCGGCGTGCCGCCCAGGGAAACACCAAGGTTGTTCGCATTAAATACCCACACGTCGGCGCGGCCGATTCCTGGCGTAGTCAGCTGTGGATCATAGGGCGCATTCTGGCCGCGATGCGCGCTGGTAATAAAGGCGCGGTCACGGTTGGGTCCGGCAAACACCACGTCGCTGGGTTCATCACCCACCAGCAACGTGCGGGTCACGCGCATCTTGTGCAGGTTCTTGACATCAATCACACTCACGTCATCCGACACATGATTAACGACCCAAACCTCATCGTCGTTGCGCACTGCCACCGCCACCGGCTCTACCCCCACCATCACCGAACCCTTGTACTTGAGACCTGACGGCGTAATCTTGAACGCTTCCAGACGATTGTCCGGCGTGTTCAATGCAAACAAGGTTTTGCCGTCGGGAGAAAGGGCCAACGGCTTGACCTGGCCAGACTCGAACAGGGTGTAAGCCTCGCCTGCATTGCCGCTGCTGCATATCAACAGCGTAGCCATACCAAAAACCGCCGCCATCAAGGCGCCGCGCGGCAATCCAAAAGAATTGCGGACAGCACATATACTTCTGAAAATGTTCATTGAATACTCCCCCCTTTGGTAAATGGTCAATACATTCGTGGCCGCTGTTTTGGCGCGGCTTGAAATGAGTATCTAGTGCTTTTCAAATGCAGTCAATGATACATTTGTACTAGTTTTACTCTGCATCAGCACAGCAGATTGCACTTCGTCGCCACAACGCTACAACCAATGGATATCGGAGGGGGCTACTAATAGACAAGCGTGTAATTCCATGGGGCATATCTGACATCTCCGGGCGCAGAAATAAAATTGACTCTCGCCAACAATATTCAAAATATCTAATATAGAACTTGAGACTTATTCTCTATACACCTAGCTAGCTGAGCTGATCCATTCGCTTTACTGACCGTCTTGAATGATTGTATCAATTTGATTGTATTTAATATTTTTATTATTACATAGTTCAACCAACTCTACTCGCACTAACAAACACCCCATTGACATAACACTACTTACTGCCTAGAGTTGAAGGCACTTGCACATCCGCTACAAGCATATTGCACCGCACGCACGGTTCATGGCTCACAGCAGATAACCCGGATCGAGGTTGGCTCAGTTATATTCAATACATGAGTTTAATCACTTCCGAGCCCATGAATCTTTTGCATAAAATACAAAACGTACAAAACGTACAAAACGTACAAAACGCATGTATAAGGAGATTTTTTGACAACTTCACGTATAGCCTCAAGACTTGAAGCAGAAGAATCTACTCTGCAACTGGCTGTTCTAATTGATGCCGACAATGCACAAGCTGCTGTTATTGAAGGCTTGCTGGCAGAGATAGCGCGCTTTGGCGAAGCAATTGTGAAGCGAATATACGGCGATTTCACGGCCCCGACCAGTTCGTCCTGGAAAAAAGTATTGCAGCAATATGCAATCAAGCCCGTGCAACAATTTGCCTATACCACAGGGAAAAATGCCACAGACAGCACCATGATTATTGATGCGATGGACCTGCTCTATACGCGAAAATTTGATGGCTTCTGTCTTATTACCAGCGACAGTGATTTTACGGGTCTGGCTATGCGGATTCGAGAGGAAGGATTAACGGTACTAGGTTTTGGCGAAAAGAAAACACCTGATGCTTTTCGCAATGCCTGCAATAAATTTATTTTTACCGAGATCCTTAGACCAGGCAAGCTGGAAACACAGCCTGAATCAAAGAAAAAATCCGAGCACGAGCAAAATGTATCACCAAACCTATCGTCTACCGATAGCAACGAACCCAAGCAGAAGTTTCCAAAAAAGTTTGTTCTTTCTGCGCTGGAGGAGTCAATCGATGATAGCGGCTGGGCAAGAATTGGCACTTTTGGAAGTTATCTGACAAAGTTGCAACCAGATTTTGACTCCAGACTCTATGGATATAAAAAACTTTCTGATCTCGTTAAAGCAAAAACAGAACTTTTCGTGACAGAAGAGCGCCA
>JBBQYH010000103.1:0-7536 GCA_038208855.1 Burkholderiales bacterium | reverse complement strand
CAGAGAAATTGATCTCTGGACGTTACTCGAATCGGAATGTGGGTAAACTGATTTCAAATCGGCACCAAAATAAATTGCACTACAACCCGCGTCAATGCTCAGTTTCTGAGCATGAATTAGTAATTTAACCGGACACTACTGATCCTTATTAAACCTCTATGACTTTATCCAGCATGAAACTCGGCCAAATCGCCACAATCGTCTCAATCAACACTGATGAAGCTTTGCACCATCGTCTACTTGCCATGGGATTTCGCATCGGCAAAGACATAGAGTTGATACGCAAAGCACGTTTCTCGGGTCCCTTGCAGGTACGCATAGGTACAACTGATATTTTGTTGCGCAACGTTGATGCAGAAAAAATCATGGTGCAAGCATGAAAAAAATTGCTCTTCTGGGAATGCCAAATACCGGAAAATCTACATTATTCAACCGTTTAACTGGAGCCGCCTCGCGTGTAGGCAACTGGCCGGGCATAACAGTCGAATTACTCAGCGGCAAGATACTGCTTGGCGATGAAATGGTTGAGATTGTGGATTTGCCGGGGATCTACGACATGCATGGATTTTCTGAAGACGAGCAAGTCGTAAGACACTTTCTACATGACAATGTTCCCGATCTTGCTCTTGTTATTCTCAATGCCACGCAAATTGAACGCCAACTAAGCCTGTTGATACAACTCAAGCAGTTCAATCTGAACATGATAGTTCTGCTCAATATGTCTGACGAAGCGAAAAAGCTGGGCATAACCATCGATACAGACAGAATGTCGGAATTCCTCGGCATTCCTATATTTTTGTTCAGTGCGAAATATGGCAATGGCTATTCGGATGCTTTGCAAGCAATCACCAAAGCATTGCGCAACAATAAACCCGGCATGAAAGAGAGCGTAAGAAACCTGCTGGAACAGGATGAACACATAGAGCAGGAAATGAACAGGGTATTGCAGCAGAGCGTGCAAATTCCTGCACAACTCAACGACAGCCTGACGTCGCGCCTGGATAATATATTTCTTCATCCCTGGTTGGGACTGCCCATATTTTTCGGTATCATGTATCTGCTGTTTCAGGCCATATTCTTTTTTGGCCAACCACTGCAGGTAGGTGTTAATGACTTACTGAATTGGTTGCGCGAAGCCGCACTGGCACCACTACTTGCCAGTCTGCCTGCATCTCTGCAGGGTTTTTTGCTTGATGGCGTTTACAATGGCTTGGCAACTGTTGCCGCATTCGTGCCACTCATTGTGCTGTTCTTTTTATTCATGGCGATAGTAGAAGACACCGGATATCTGTCTCGTGCAGCATTCCTGATGGATGCGCTCATGGCCAAAATGGGCCTGGACGGACGCAGCTTTGTCATGTTGCTGATGGGATTTGGCTGCAACGTTCCGGCATTGATGGGCACACGTGTCATGCGCTCGCGCCCGCTTCGCTTGCTGTCCATGCTGGTCATTCCCTTTTCCTTATGCTCGGCACGCCTGCAGGTTTTTGTATTTATCAGTGCCGCCATATTTTCTGCAAAAGCAGCTCCCCTGGTGCTATTCAGCCTGTATTTATTCAGCTTTGCCACTGCCATACTCACCGCGCTTATTTTCAAACGATATTATCCGAATACGGAGCCTTTTGTACTTGAACTGCCCCCCTATAGATTTCCTACAATGCGCCAGATGGTGATGCGCGGTTGGCATGAGGTTTACCAGTTTTTATACCGCGCCAGCAAATTCATCGTGGCCGGTGTAGTGCTCGTATGGCTGCTCACCAACCTGCCTCCTTCGGCCGCACCTGCCAGCGTCGATACTTGGGCTGGCATGTTGGGTTCCTGGCTGCACCCCGTGTTTGCACCGATAGGCATCACACCAGATCTCACCATAGCCCTGCTCTTTGGTTTTGTTGCCAAGGAAATTGTAATCGGCTCGCTTGCAGTTATCTACGGCCTGAGCGGGCAGGCATTGAGCGGTGCGCTGGCATTGCAGCTAGACTGGGTACAGGCATACAGCTTCATGCTGTTCACCCTGGTATATACACCCTGCCTTTCCACCATTGCCACTTTGCGCAATGAGTCCAACAGCACAGGATTTATGCTGTTTTCCGTCGGCTGGTCGTTGGCGTTGGCCTGGGGTCTAAGCTTTATGTTTTACCAGGCAGCAAGAGCATTGGGATTTTAACTCTGTGACACAAAAACAAAGGGGCTGCCTTGCCAGGCAACCCCTTTGTTTAAAGATAACTAATTTAATCTTTCCAAGCCTTGTCCAGGGCGGCTTGAGCCTGCTCCAGCTGTTCCTTGGCGGCAAGATATTTTGCCTTGGAAATATCAGTCTTTTTTTGTTCCTCTGCCAATTGCTTGTTTTTTCTTTCAATTAGCTTTTCAGTGTCGGCTACAGCCTGTGCATCGTTTTTATAATCTGCTTCAGCTCTCTCCATTTTTTGCAACGCATTGTTATATCCTGCTTGTTGTATAGAAACATCTTTTGCCTGGGCCACAGACATTAACAACAAGGCCACTCCAAAAATAATCTTTTCTTTCAACATATTACTCCATGGCAAGGTTTGCATAATTGACAACGTAAGCTGCTTGGGAAGCCAGTTTTAAATCTGCAATAAAACAACGTTTGCGAATCAATAATCCTGCACCAGTTTATCAATCAAATAACTACCTATCAGTACAACCACCAGCGCACCAACACCGGTAAATACGCTGGTTGAACCACCATCTCCCACCACACCCTGATAAGCAGCATAAAAGAAAAAAACAATTGCAAACAAGATAAGTATTTGCTTTACCCAAAAAGTCAACATTCCTATGCTCATAAACTTTCCTCATTTAGAAAATAAATCATAACAGAGCAATCAAGTTTTATTATGACCCTTGTATTGATTATGCACAAGTTTGAAATAAATCGAAAATTTGAAAATTTAATTCATGGCTAACAACCCGGCAGAAAAACAAAACCCCCGAATAATTGAATAAACGGGGGTAAATATTTCATTTTTTTATGCAACAAATTACTGGCGGAAGCTGTGAGATTCGAACTCACGGAAGGTTTCCCTTAGGCTGTTTTAAAGACTGCTGGTTTAAACCACTCACCCAAACTTCCAAGAAGCGCGCATCATACAGAAAACCCGATAGAATTTAAAGCCTCAATTCGCTTAGCCTTGAAAAAACTTAAGTAATACATTGCAACTTTTATACCCTTTAGCTACTCTATATGGTAATCAATTAATATATATCCGGAGAAAACAATGGAATTTCAAACAATATCTCATTCAGGCGCAACCACCATTGGGCAAAACAAGGTGTTGCGCAACACTTATATGATGCTTGCGCTAACCATGATACCCACCATTATCGGTGCGTTTGTGGGATTGTCCGTCAGCTTCAGTTTTATGGCGCTGCATCCTGTCATGGCACCGCTTTTGATGTTTGGCTTGATGATGGGCATGTTGTTTGGTGTATCGGCACTGCGCAACAGTGTTTGGGGTGTTGTAATGCTGCTGGGCTTCACCTTCGTCGCCGGCGTGCTGTTGGGTCCTATCTTGCAGCATGCGCTTCATTTGCGTAATGGCGCACAATTGGTCGGTATGGCAGCAGGTGGAACTGCACTGATATTCTTCAGCTTGGCTACATTGGCAACCGTAACCAAAAAAGACTTCAGTTTCATGGGTAAGTTTTTGTTCATAGGTTTGATTCTGCTGATTGTAGCCTCACTGGCCAATATTTTCTTTGCCATTCCGGCTTTATCGCTCACCATTTCGGCGATTGCAGTACTGATTTTTTCTGCTTATATTTTGTACGACATCAGCCAGATCGTAAACGGTGGCGAAACCAATTATGTAATGGCAACCATGGGACTGTACCTGGACATTTACAATATCTTTATTCACTTGCTCAATCTGCTCATGATGCTGAGTGGCGAACGAGATTGATCTTTGTCAGATTCCAGCAATAAAAAAAGCGGCTTCGGCCGCTTTTTTTATTGTCGTTCGAACAACGCAATAGATTCCACATGTGAAGTGTGAGGAAACATGTTCATCACTCCCGCGGATTTGAGTACATAACCCTTTTGATGCACCAGAATTTCGGCATCTCGTGCCAGTGTAGCGGGATTGCAGGATACGTAAACGATACGCTGAGGACCATCATCATCAATGGAGGTTATCAATGCCATAGCCCCGTCACGCGGCGGATCTATCAGCCATTTGTCAAAACGCCCCAGAGTAGCGAGTGACTCTTGCGTCATCTCAAACAGATTCAATACTTTAAATGAAGTATTGATTGCCAGGCCATTGTAAGTTGCATTTGTAGAGGCTCGCTTAAGCAGTGGGGCGCTGCCTTCAATTCCCAATACCGTCGCACCACTACGCGCAATCGGCAAGGTGAAATTACCCAGCCCGCAAAAGAAATCGGCAATACGCTCCCCTGCCTGAGGTGCCAGCAGGCGCATGGCCCGGCTCATCATCAGCCGGTTAAGCGTACTGTTTACCTGGGTAAAATCGGTGGGCGCATAAGGCATGGTGATGCCAAACTCGGGCATGCTGTAATCAAGCTGAGGCGCATCAAGCGGATAAAAAGGCACTACCGTATCAGGCCCTTTGCTTTGCAACCAGAATTGCACTTCATGTGTATCGGCGAACTGTTTGATTATGATTTCATCATCAGGTGACAATGGCTGCATGATACGCAACACCAGAACCTCTACATGTTCTCCCACGGCCAATTCGATTTGCGGCAGATGATCGCGTATCGACAACTTTTCGTTCATCTGTGCCAGCAAAGGTAACAAGGCGGCAATTTTGGGCGGCAGGATTTCACAGTGCTGCATGTCTGCCACGTAGCGGCTGCTTTTTTCATGAAACCCCACCAGAGTCTTGTCTTTTTTCAGCACATGACGTACTGACAGCCGCGCACGCTGCCGATAACCCCATGTTTCGCCATAAATGGGTGGCAGTATGCGCTCAGGTTTGACCTTGCCTATGCGCGCCAGATTATCTTCCAGGATGCGTTGCTTGACGGCCACCTGGGCCTGCGCATCCAAATGCTGCATGGAGCAACCGCCGCACATTTCAAAATGTGCGCATTTGGGCTGTACGCGCATGTAAGACTGCCTGAGGATCTGATCAACCTTGGCCAGTTCATAGCTTGGTTTCTTGCGATATGTGCTATAGGTTACCCTTTCGCCAGTTAGCGCCCCTTCTATAAAGATAACCTTGCCATCGGCATGTGCAATGCCGCGGCCTTCCTGGTCCAACGATTCGATCAATACGGGATTTTGCTGCAAGTTTTTTTCACTCATAATTTCTAATATTGCGTTGCCTTCAGATGGCACCTGCAGCAGCAGCAAGTGTCGCGTGCGTACCACTTAAGGCCACATGCAAAAAAGTTGATCAATTCCAGCTAGGGTTTATTTGATAATGGCCAGGCAGCCAAATATTCAGCCCAGTGAGGTTCTTCAGATTTTTGCAGGTTACTGCGTACCAGCTCACACTCTTTTTCATAGCGGGCTTTAGTAAGCTGCCCTCGCATCAGCTGGAAACGTGCATAAACCAGATAGGTATTCACAACATCGGTTTCACAATAGTTGCGAATGTCTGTCAGCTTTCCCTGCTGGTAAGCCTCCCACACTTTGCTGCCATCCATGCCCAGCTTACCGGGAAAACCTATCAGCTTGGACAGATCATCCAGCGGCGCATTTGCACGTCCACCATACATGGCCAGCAGGTCCATCAGGTCTGTGTGGCGCGCGTGGTAGCGGCTGATGTAGTTATTCCACTTGAAGTCCTTGTCATCCTCGCCCATATCCCAATAGCGTACGCACTGCACACCGTGTATCAGACCGCGATAATGCAATACCGGCAGGTCAAATCCGCCCCCGTTCCAGGAAACAAGCTGCGGAGTATATTTGTCGATGCCGTCGAAAAATCGCTGAATGATACTACCCTCGTCATCATCAAGTCCGCCCAACGACCATACCCGGAAACTGTCACCTTCACGCAACACACATGAGATGGCGACTACACGCTGCAAATGATGCTGGATAAAATCGCTCCCAGTTTTCTGACGGCGCATCTGGAATGCCATTTCGGCCACATCCTTGTCGCTCACCTTTTCGTCCAGCTCATACAGCTTGCGTAGACCCGCTACATCAGGAATCGTTTCAATATCAAACACGAGAATTGGATTCACTATGAGGTCCTTTATTTATCCGCGCTTCCGCAGTCTGCCGCTAATTGCGACATTGTAGCCGAACACGCCTGGAGCAGGTATACCTCCTCATCCAAAGAACTGCTAAACTGATAGTATGAAACCGTTTTGCGCTACTTTACTATTAGCTCTGCTCGCCCAGTCTTCTGCCTGGGCGAGTGACATTTTCCTGCATATAGGACAACATGAAATACGCGCAAAAATAGCCAATACAGCTATCACCCGCAAACACGGGTTGATGCACACCGGCAGGCTTTGCGACAAATGTGGAATGCTCTTTGTGTTTGCCACGCCGGGAAAATACAGATTCTGGATGAAAAATACACCTGTGCCGCTTTCCATTGCGTTTGTCTCTGCAACGGGTCGCATACAGCAAACCGATGAAATGGACGCAAATTCCGTAAATTTGCACACTGCAAAAAGCGAGGCTCTATATGCGCTTGAAATGAATAAGGGCTGGTTTGCAGCGCATTCCGTAAATACAAACCAATACGTACTGGGATTACAGAATGCACCTAAAGGAAAGTAAGCAAGCTTAATATTTATCCATCACGCGCCGGGATTTTGACATATATTTCGCAATGCTTTGTGGCGACTGAAAAAAATCTTCGTCAAGGAAACGCAGTATTTGTTTCACTTCCTGCCTGTCTGCCGGTACAACTATCCTTTCCTGACCAGACATACCGCTTAATTGTATGTGTAGATCGCAAAACTTGGCGGTGGCCGCAATCTTGTTCGGCCCACAATTATCAAGTATGCCAGACTGCTGAATCAGCACAACTTTACGTCTTACCCAGGAATCTGCACCATCAAGGAATATCTGCGGGTCAGCAAATTGTAGCGCTTGATGCTGCGCAAACACTTTCAAGTCCTGATCAGTCGCCTCCTTGCCATAGGCACTCATATCAAAGATCTGGCGCAGATAATGGTAACTGGAAAATTTCAAATTATCATCTTCAATAATAGCTGTTAATTTGTTATCTAGCGTTAATCCGCCACCTTCAAATTTGCCGAAAGTATTATTGGAATTAATCAGCGAAAATCCACTGGCATTTATAATTCTTCCCCGGTCAAAACCCTGCAACAAAACTCGAATTGCCCCATTCTTTATATAACCGGTAAAGATGGCCTTGATGGACTCTAGAGCGCCGCTTTTTAACGAGAACTCCTGAAAACCCTGGGGACGAAAAATTGCAGCCTTGAGACCGTCAACATCATCAAAATTATTGATATACAAAAGTTCACTTTCTTCCGGACGATACATCCCGTCAAATCTTACCTCTTCTTCTATACCCTGAAAGATTTCATATTCCTGCACACGAAATAGCTCGCTAATAC
>JBBQYH010000102.1:0-7537 GCA_038208855.1 Burkholderiales bacterium | reverse complement strand
GGGCTGGGATTTTTTCTTGCCAATGCCACAATTGAAAAAATTGGCGGCACCGTGAGATTATTCAATCGGCACGGAGGGGGCGCGACCACCGAGGTAACCCTGCCTCTGATGAATACCGCATGAACACCCCTTCAAACGAGCAAGCCAGCCTGTTGCTGGTGGATGACGACACGACTTTTTGCCAGGTACTTGGCAAAGCCCTGCAAAAACGCGGTTTTGTTGTAACAGTAGCACATAGCGTGGAACAGGCGCTGCCGCTGGCTGCAGAAAATCCGCCGGAATACGCGGTGGTAGACTTGAAAATGAGCGGAGCATCCGGGCTTGTATTGATTCAATCGCTGCATGAGCTGGACGCAGCCACGCGCATCGTGGTGCTTACAGGTTACGCCAGTATTGCAACTGCGGTTGAAGCGATCAAACTCGGCGCCACGCAATATCTTTCCAAGCCTGCCAATGCGGATGAAATCGTCGCCGCTTTTGGCCATCACGCCAACCCCGAGAAAGCACTCAGCCCCCAACCTTCCACCGTCAATCGACTGGAGTGGGAACATATACAACGCGTATTGCAGGAAAATAACGGCAACATCTCCGCCACTGCCCGCTCACTCAACATGCACAGGCGCACCCTGCAACGGAAGCTGAGCAAATTCCCATCGCTTTAAAACGGTTTTTTTCATTACCCTAAGTGCTTGAACTGCATTTTTGACAGGCCTCAGGGTTTTCATTTCTGCAGCGTTTCTGGGGTAAAATAGAATATGAAATGATACAAACAACACCCGTTTCAGAGGACAAAATGAACAACAGTAGCTCAAACGTTAATCTGCTTGCAGCAATCAAAAGCCTGGATTCTTTGCCCGCAATGCCGCTTATTGCACAGAAATTACTCTCGCTCAACACGGAATCCGATGAAGGCCAGCGCCAGATGCTGTCTTTGATCGAGCAAGACCCGCAGATACTTGCGAAAATCATCGGTCTGGCAAACTCCCCGATGCTGGGGTCTTCGCGCAAGATAAGTTCAATATCCGAAGCAGCCATAATACTTGGCTTCAACAAAATAAAATCCGTTGCGACAGGCATTGCCATCATGTCTGTCAAAGCCGGCTCTAACGACAGCACCTTCAATCAGCATGATATGTGGATGCATAATCTGGGTATTGCATTTGCAATGATCGCAATAGGCAGGGCTATGCCCAGGAATAATCGTCCGCAGGACGATAGTATTTTTCTGGCTGGAATGCTGCATGATATAGGCTATCTGGCACTGGCTCATCTGGACCCCAAACGCAGCAACGAATTACACACCTACCAGGCCGCCACACCCAAACGCCCTATACTTGAAATTGAACGTTCACTGATAGAACTTACCCATGATGAACTGGGTGCCGAACTTGCACGCCACTGGAATCTGCCTGAAGAAATAATCTCTGTCATCCGATTCCACCATAGGCCTGATGCTCCCGAAACACCCAAAGATCAACCGTTGATACGTATGGTTTACATCGCGGAGAAAATGCTGCCCTCCTTTGGTATGGGTGAGCATGTCGACCCCGGCATCAGCGATTCTGATTGGGAAGCATTGGGGATTGCGCCCGCAAATGCTGAAGAGATACTGAACCAGGCTGCCGAACAAGCCGATCAGGCCGCGCTGTTTGCCGCCAATCTTGGTTGAAACCGAAACACGAGGATTTTTTGAATACTGACCGACTGCCACACAGTCCGTCACCTCAATATTGAACTCGTGCAGGATACACAATTACAAAAAACTCATGGATAAAAAATGAAGTATACGTTGTTATTTTTTGCTTTGATCTTACCCTTCTTTGCCAATACAAAATTGCTGGCCGGGGAAAATAGTCCAGGTACTGCAGGATATATTCAAGACCAGGCACCCAAACTTTCAGCCAAGTCCTATTTACTCTATGACTATACCAGCAGCCAGATACTTCTGGAGCAAAACAGTCATCAACACATCGAGCCGGCCTCGCTGACCAAGCTGATGACAGCCTATATCGTTTTTTCCTCGCTCAAACAAAACAAACTGGCGCCGGACAAGAAGATATATCCCTCTGAGCAGGCATTGCATATCCAGCGCAATGAAGCGCGCATGTATCTTGAGCATAAAAAAAGTGTGACGGTAGATGAATTGCTGCGCGGATTGATAGTGGATTCCGCCAGTGATGCTGCGCGTGTACTTGCTGAAACCATCGCGGGCAGCGATGCCACTTTTGCCGAATTGATGAACAGGGAAGCACAACGCCTGGGCATGATCGATACACATTTTGTAAATTCTACCGGTTTACCCAATGATCTTCATTACAGCAGCGCTTACGATTTGACGTTGTTGACAGCGGCCATATTGAACGAATTTCCTGAACAACTCCCGCTGTACTCGCAACGCGACTTCACGTATAACCACATCAAACATTACAACAGCAACCGCTTGCTGTGGATGGATCCTTATGTGGACGGCATTAAAACCGGTCATACCGAAAGTACCGGATACTGCCTGCTTGCAACAGCAAACCGCAACAATCACCGGCTGATATCTGCTGTACTGGGCAGCGCTTCGGACAGCTTGCGCAACTCAGAAAGCCAGCGTTTGCTCAATTACGGATATCAGAATTTCGATATTTTGTATCTGTACAAAAAAAACGAGCCCATACACAATATACGCCTGTGGAAAGGCACCGAAAAAACCGTCAAGGCAGGTTTGCGCGATGGCTTGACCATCACGCTACCCAAAGGTCAACGGGCGCTGCTGAAAGCAAGCATAGAAACCCGGCAACCGCTTCTGGCCCCTATAAGCAACGGACAGCAGATCGGCAAAATCAAGCTCACGCTGGACAACAAGCCTTTTCTCGAGTTTTCCCTAGTCGCACTTGAACCCGTGCCGCTGGTCAACATATTTTCGCGCGGACTGGACAGCATACGCATGCTGCTGGATGGACAATGATATGACCATATATCTGAACGGAAAATTCATGCCTCTGGAGGAAGCCTACGTTCCGGTTCTGGATCGTGGCTTCATCTTTGGTGATGGCGTGTATGAAGTAATACCGGTTTATTCAAACCGACCTTTCCGTTTGGCCGAACACCTGAATCGACTGCAATCCAGCCTTGACGGCATACGTCTGTCCAATCCGCATATCGATGCAGAGTGGACAAAACTGATCAGCGAATTGATCGCCTGCAATGAAGGTCAGGATCAATATCTTTACTTGCACATCACGCGCGGCACGGCCAAACGCGACCATGCCTTCCCACAGCCACCTGTAACACCCACCGTATTCATGATGAGCTCCCCCTTGTTGCACCCGTCGCCGGATTTGCTAATATCCGGCGTCAGCGCGGTGACTGCTACAGACAATCGCTGGCTGCATTGCGACATCAAGGCCATCTCGCTGTTACCCAACGTTTTGCTGCGCCAGCAGGCTGTCGATGCGGGCTGCGCCGAAGCCATACTGATACGCCAGGGGAAAGATGACAGCGACAGCTTCATGACAGAAGGCTCCGCCAGCAATATCTTCGTGGTCAAAAACGGAGAACTGCTTGCGCCGCCCAAGGACAATCTTATGCTGCCCGGCATCACTTACGATGTAATCCTGGAGCTCGCCGCTGCCAACGGCATTCCATTCCGGGTGCGCAGAGTTGCCAAAGCGGAAATTTTTTCTGCAGATGAACTGCTGCTGACCTCGTCCACCAGGGAAGTGCTGCCGATCACCACAGTTGATGGCAAGCCGGTAGGCAATGGCAAGCCGGGGATGATATTCTCCCGCCTGTACACACATTACCAGAATTTCAAACAGGAAGTAATGCGCAAGCCATGAGTACGACTGACAATAATTCACCTGAAGCAAAACAACCGGATAGCCTGATCGAATATCCCTGCGATTTTCCGATCAAGGTATTCGGCAAGACCCAGCAAGGTTTTATGCAGGCAGTGACGGAGGTAATACTGCAGCACGATGCGGGCTTTACGGCTGCCAGCATCACCATGCGCAATAGCAAGACTGCCAAATACGTCAGTTTGAACTGTACGGTCAATGCCACTTCGCGAGCGCAACTCGATGCCATTTATCAGTCGCTGGTTGATCATCCCCTGGTTGTGATGGTGTTATGAACACGACAACTGCCGATGAAGTTATTGCCGCCTTGGCACAGTCAGGCATAGCACCACCCAGGGTGAAATTTTTCGGCATCGCAGAATACGAACCCACCTGGCATGCGATGAAACACTTTACCAGCCGTCGCACGACAGAAACACGCGATGAAATCTGGCTGCTGCAACATCCGCCCACCTATACTCAGGGTCAAGCCGGTTTGCCGGAACACCTGCTCAATGCGCGCAATATACCGGTGGTTAAAATTGACCGTGGCGGGCAAATCACCTATCACGGACCCGGTCAGATTGTGGCTTATCTGCTGCTGGATTTACGCCGCTGGAAATTGAACGTGCGCGAACTTGTACGACTGATGGAGCAAACTGTCATCAATATTCTTTCCGAGTACGATATTGTCGCCAGCGGTCGCATTGACGCACCCGGTGTCTATGTCGGTGATGCAAAAATTGCCGCACTCGGCTTGAAGATCAAGCACGGTTGCTGCTATCACGGGCTCGCTTTCAATATTGACATGGACCTGACTCCATATGATTTTATCAATCCGTGCGGTTTCAAGGGGCTGCGTGTTACCCGTCTCAAGGATTTTGGAATCAATACAACAGCCGATGAAATTGAAGAATTACTGGCCCGCCAATTACTGACACTATTAACCGAACACCACAAGAAAGCATCAACATGAACACGCCCGAAAAACAAACAGCCAAACAAACCGGCGCGACGAAAACCGCGCGCAACCCGATCAAGATTGTGCAACTCGAGCAGCGCCTGCGCAAGCCTGAGTGGATACGCGTCAAATCGGGCAGCGGCCAGGGCTATCATGACGTGAAACGCATGCTTCGCGAACACAACTTGCACACAGTGTGCGAAGAAGCTTCCTGCCCCAATATAGGTGAGTGTTTCAGCAAGGGCACCGCCACTTTCATGATATTGGGCGATCTGTGCACAAGACGCTGCCCCTTCTGTGACGTGGGACATGGCAAACCGCTGCCGCCCGATCCGAATGAACCTGCACAACTGGCCAAATCCATCGCGCTGTTGAAACTCAAGTATGTGGTGATCACCAGCGTGGATAGAGACGACCTGCGCGACGGCGGCGCACAACATTTTATCGACTGCCTGAGCGCAATCCGCGCCTCTTCACCAACCACCAAACTTGAAACTCTGGTGCCAGATTTTCGCGGCCGCCTGGATATAGCGTTGGACGTCCTGGGCAACAGCTTGCCGGATGTTCTGAACCACAATATGGAAACCGTGCCGCGTTTGTACAAACTGGCACGCCCGGGAGCAGACTATGCACATTCACTTAAACTTCTAAAAGACTTCAAGGCGCGCTTCCCCCATGTCACCACCAAATCCGGACTGATGCTGGGACTGGGCGAGACTGACGAAGAAGTGCTGCAAGCCATGCGTGACCTGCGCGCGCATGATGTTGAAATGCTGACCCTGGGCCAATATCTGCAACCCTCGGACGGTCACCTGCCAGTATTGCGTTATGTGCATCCGGATACTTTCAAAATGTTCGAGCAAGCTGCCCTTGATATGGGTTTTTCGCATGCAGCCTGCGGCGCAATGGTACGTAGCAGTTACCATGCCGACGAACAGGCACATTTGGCAGGAGCCATACACGCCCGATAATAAAGCATTACTTAATCCTCCTGAAGTTGGTTTTTATACCAATCTATCATTTGTCACTTTAGCGCTAAAAGGAAAATAAATTCATGCGCAATACCAGCCGCGTATTTTTTCAATTTTCGTTTTCTCACTCGCAAGTTTAGTTTTGCTTGCCGATCCAGCCCCGTATCAGCCCCAGGAATCGACTACTCTAGTTCAAGCTGAAAATGCAGACCGAATCGTGCACATGAATAGCGACGACAGTGTACACATAGGCACGCACAATCAACTCTCGCAAGAACATACCGGCTATCCAGAAACACTTGTTCATCAGAAATTGTAAGTTCAGGCAAGGCCGGATTTCCTCATACAATTTCAAGCTGCTTCACCCGTTCCGCTATTCACCGTCAATGCCAAAACATTCCTCTGATCTCGATAACGGCAAGAATATTTGCATTGCCGATTATAAAAAATCCTATATTATCAATATGTAGTAGAATTTCCATGTAAATGCAATATGTTCCTTCATCAAGAAACGCAAGAGAACCTGACTGGGCCAGGAATAAAGAGTGAGCATCTTTGCTTTAATTGAGAAAAATACATGACAGAAAATAATTGCTTAGTTTTTGTAGAGACTCACAATCTTCGCCATGGAGTATGGCAATGAATAATATGACCGAAGCCAGCAAAGTTGACTCTCCATCTTCCATAAACAAAGCTGCCATGCGTGGATTATTGGCAGGATTTATTCTGGTTGCAATCCTGGCCGGTGCAATCAGCATCTTTGGCATATATTCATCCAGATTGATACAACATGATCTGGACCTGATTGTGAATGAGCATGGCCGCCATGTCGAACTGTTGCGCAATATGGAACAGTTGTCGCAGCAACGCACCAGATTGAATTACGAAATCCTCCAGACAGATGACGCATTCGAACTGGATGAGAAAATTCAGGAATTCAGCGCTGCTGCCGGTCAATTCATTGTGGCTCGTGAAAAGCTAATGAAATTGACTCTAAGCAATGAAGAAATCAGATTAATGACGCAACAAGACGTGCTGGCTCTCAATGTACAGAAGCTTTTAAGCCAGACAATTGCGCTATTCATCGCGGGAAAACGAGTCGCTGCAAATAATTTGTTGCTGACAAAAGCAATACCTCAGCAAATGAAATTATTGGCTATTACATCTGAGTTGATTGCCTACAATCAGACTAAGATGGAAGCCATACAACGCACTACACTGCTACAAAATCAACAACAGCAACGAATACTGATAGTCGGTGGTTTTCTGTCAATAATGTTGACACTTGCCATAGGCTGGAGGGTTAGCCAGATCATGAGTTTCCTGATCGGGGGATTGCAAGATACACAAAAATCATTGGCCTCTACCATACGCACGATGGAATTTCAGCAGGTTGCAATGTATGAACATACACTGATCAGCATCACCGACACTGACGGCAAGATCATCTCGGTTAATGAAAAATTTTGCTCCATATCGCAGTACAGCACTGATGAATTAATTGGTCAAGACCACAAAATACTCAATTCAGGCTATCACTCGCATGAATTTTTCATGACGCTGTGGCAAACGATAGAACGCGGAAAAATCTGGCAGGGAAACATACGCAACCGGCGCAAAGATGGCAGCTTTTACTGGGTTGCCAGTACTATCGTGCCATTCCTGGATGAGACAGGCATACCTTACCAGTATGTTTCCATGCGAACTGACATTACCCAATTGATTGAGGCGGAACAACTGTTGCGCACACAGCGGGATTTTTCCAACGCGGCGATAAATGC
>JBBQYH010000101.1:0-7599 GCA_038208855.1 Burkholderiales bacterium | reverse complement strand
AGCTGTTGTATCAACTACCGATAACAGCAGGGAAGGCAAGCGATGCAAAGCCGCAAGCATAGAAAAATGCTTGCTCAAATAGCTTGTTATTTTGAATCTCGCCCTATTCATGCATCGTTGATTTCAAGAAAATGCTTGGCATTCAATTAGTCGCATTTTACTCCAGAAGCCTGTGCCCGGCCTGTGCATTGGCTGCCAGACTGGCTATTTGCTTACGGGTCAATGATTAGACGGTCAGGCGGTAATAAATATTGGCTACTTTGAAGGGTAATTTTCCAGCCTCGTCGACAACCATATAGTTGGCCGCTCCATTTGTATTTCACCAGGTCTTTTGACAGTGAGCGTGATTGGATGGTTGCTCTCAAATGGTTTGCAGATTGTCCGGCATTATTGTAATCCATACATTTTTGGGCAATTTATTCATACGGTCAACCCAATCAGGCTATAGCAGATTTACATAAATCAAATATGGATTCTTTCAGGAGGACTTAATCAGAGCTTCCCTGGCGCAGGTTTAAAGAGCAAGCATATGCTGTGCATGCATTGCGCCAAGTTTCGTTATACTCTTGCTTTGAAATCTTATGAGTGAAACAGATCGGTATGGAAAACAAGGCTGCAACAGACATGTTGGAAACGCTGGCACTGACCGCTAATGCGGGTGCCTATACATCGCACATGAATCTTATTTCAAAGGGTGTTAGCGTGTATGGCGTTCCCGGCTTCGAGGTGATTGGTTATGATGACTGGGCACGCCAGTGCCAATATGAATTTGATGAGGGGATACTGAAACGCGTAAGTTATGAGGGCATGCAGTTGGTGACCGTGACGCAGGAAAATGTTCTGTTCAGGACCATTGAAACGGTTGAGGCTAAAGATGGTACGATAAATCGGCACGCCGTCGAAATACTGATACGCAAGGAAGCGGACGGCAAATGGCGGGTGTTGCAGGAGCGTATTTTGGCTGAAGATGAAATGCAATTCGACGAGCGTAAAGTAAACCAATGACATTGAATTTTTCAGAAAAACCGGGCCCGCGCGAACGACAGTTACAGCGCAAATTGAATAATCCGCTGTTTGTTATTCCGCAATCAATCACCCAGCTGTCAATTCTGGATGCACAGCACAAGGACAGCACTGCGATGCAGCAATTCATGGAGCAGTTTCGCGAACTGGTGCAGCGCGCCGTCGGCCTGGATAAAACGGTAGAAAGCGACGTGATCATGCTTTTGAAAGCGCAGCTTGAACAGCAATACGCGGTTTGCACGGGCCTGACCGGACAGCCGCAGCAGATACAGGCGGCACTGCGCAAATTGATCGCGGCGATCAGTTCCACCCTGCGTGCCGCATCCAGGGATGACCCCAATGCACTTGAGAAACTGGACAAGGATGAGGAGCATACAAATCTGCACCTGCAACTCTGTGACTTCTTGATTGTTTCAGATTTGTTGAATCCTGATGATGTCATCGGGGACGATGAAAAGATATCCGCTCTGTTGAACGAGCCTGAAGAAGCGTTGCAGGCGGCACTTGCCTTGTTTCCACCGGAGCGCATCGCGGTGATGGTGGAGGAAGGCAGATCCTTGCTGAGGAAGATCGAGACAGACGGACACACCTTGCCTGCGGCCTGGCAACGCCTGGCACAGATGGAGGGCTGGTTGCAGGGGGAGTAAGGTTGGCTACACAACGGGGGGGGTATGGGAAAATTATTCAAGGATATGTCTTTGCCTGCAGGGTGGAATGCACATCTAGTGCGCTTCGGACTTGGTCTGGCTGTGGTTTGTCTGTTTGTTCTGCATGGTTTGCATCTCTTTCCCCTGCCACTGGTGGACAGTCTGGAAGGTTCCCTATATGACACGCGCTTGCGTGCGACCATGCCGAATACGATCAATCGGCAGGTTGTCATTATTGACATTGATGAAAAAAGCCTGCGTGAAGAAGGTCGTTGGCCTTGGAGTCGTGTGCGTCTGGCTGAGCTGGTCGATAGACTGTTTGGCCACTACAAGGTAGCGGTGATGGGTGTGGACGTGGTGTTTGCCGAAGCGGAAAATCAGACCGGTTTGAAATTGCTGGAACCTTATACGCGCCAGGCCGGCAAACTGAACCAGACAATACAGACCTTGTTGGGCAAATTGCAATCCATGCTGAATGGCGACTACAAATTTGCCCGTGCCTTGCAAGGCAGAAATGTAGTATTGGGGTATTACTTCAAGAACGACGAAAATATAGGCGCAGATAATGTATCCGGCAAGCTGCCTGCAGCAGCCTGTGATCTGGCACAGGCTGCTGCCATGGGCACGAAGTTGCAAGTCGAAACAGGCTATGGTGCAAACCTGTCCCTGTTGCAGGATGCGGCTGCCGGGGGCGGACATTTTATTCCCAATGTAGACGCGGACGGCATTATCCGTAGCATACCCATGTTGGTGGCGTATCAGGGCAAGTGCTATGAGTCGCTTTCGCTGGCCATAATGCGGCGTATCGCCGGCAGCAATCGGGTCGAGGTAGTTCGCGGGCAAGACCCATGGAGCAAGTTCGAATTGAAAGTGGGCGAACTTAGCGTGCCCGTATCTGCCGATGCATCGGCCTGGATACCCTACAGGGGCTATCAGGGCAGCTTTGCATATATATCGGCGGTGGATGTATTGCAAGGCCGTGCCGACGTCAAGCAGCTTGAAGGGTCTGTTGTATTGCTCGGTACTACCGCGGCGGGATTGTTGGATCATCGTTCAACCCCGGTCAGCAGCAGCTATGCCGGTGTGGAGGCGCACGCCAATATGGTGGCCGGCATGCTGGATGGCAGCGTGATGAAATCGCCAACGGTAATTGCCGGCATGGAAAGTTGGATGCTGCTGTTGCTTGGTTTGCTTGCTGCTGTTTTGCTGGGGCGTGCTGCGCCCATGCAGGTGATGTGGATTTCTTTGCTGCTGGGCGGGCTGGTGGTCATCCTGAATATGCTATTGTGGATCAGCGCTGCAGTGGTGATGCCGCTTGCCTCGTCTTTGCTCATGCTGGTGACACTGTTTGTGTTCAATATGTCTTACGGTTTTCTGGCGGAAGAGCGCAACAAGCGCAAGATGAAGGAAACCTTCGGCCAATATGTATCGCCGGAAGTAATCGATGAGTTGATGGCCAACACCGGGGCCATGGAATCGATGGAAGGTATCAGCCGCAACATGACGGTTCTTTTTTCCGATATCCGGAATTTCACCACCATTTCAGAAGGCATGGAGCCCAAGCAGCTGATGCGCATGATGAACGAATATCTCACGCCGATGACACGTTTGATTATCGACAAGGATAAATACAAGGGCACCATCGACAAATATATCGGCGATGCGATCATGGCATTCTGGGGCGCCCCGTTGTTTGATAAAAATCATGCAAAGCACGGCGTGCTGGCCGCACTTGAAATGCAAAAGCTTGCTGCTACATTGACGTCTCAATTCAAGGCCAGGGGCTGGCCTGAAATTCGTATCGGTGTAGGTGTGAATAGCGGTTCAATGGCGGTCGGTAATATGGGCTCCAGTTTTCGTCGCGCCTATACCGTGCTGGGCGATCCGGTCAACCTCGCTGCACGACTTGAAGGCCTGACCAAGGAATATGGCGTCGGCATTCTGGTGAGCGAAACCACCAAAGAGGCAGCAGTTGAAATTGTATATCGCGAGCTGGACCGCGTGCGTGTCAAGGGCAAAGGGCAGGCAGTGAGCATCTTTGAGCCGCTATGTAGCATTACGGAAGTGAGCGAGCAGCAACTTGAAGATATCAGGCAGTTCGAGCAGATGCTCGCATGCTATCGCGCGCAGCAGTGGGATGCAGCACAGGCAATACTGCAGATACTGCCTGCCAAGGATAGCGTGTTGGTTAAATTGTATACGGAGCGTATTGAAGAAATGCGCACCAACCCACCCTCTGTTGAATGGGATGGGGTAACTACGTTCAAGACCAAATAAGCTGGCGTTAAAACATTTTAGTCAGATGTAAAAATTCTATTTTTAAGTATGTTCAGCACGCTTTTTGGTCTGAGCATATGCCAACTGAAAGGCGGCAGTTCCAGTGCGTCCAGCGTGTTTTTCAATAACAGGCCCAACTCCGTATCGCCCTCCATCAGCAGCCGACGGCTGAAAAACAAAGTATCCGGATCTTCCTTGCGCATCGCCAGCGAAATGAAGTCATAAGCATTTGCATGGATGGTAAGGTCGGGTATTTTGCCGGCGCGGACAGGTATAACTCCGCGTTTGCCGAGGGTGAAGTGAAGCGAAATTTGTAGGTCACTTACATGCAGACAAAGCAGTTTTCCGTGTAAAGGCTGCATGGCTTCGGAGCGCAACATGTCTGCCATGGCCAGGTTTAATGCCCGTGCGAAAAAAAACGAGTGCGGATATTGCGGCAAAGTCGAAAACAGTATGGCCAGTGGTTCAGGCAGTATAAATTGTTGCATTCTTTTCTCCTGAAAACGTGTGACTGCTAAAAATCCGAAAGATACATTTATAATCTCACAATCAACTGCCGGATAAATTGTCAGCATGCAGCCGTTCAAGCCCCGGTTTCCCGTGCCAGTAGCCATCGCAAGCGGATTCCGGCATTAGTTCCTGCATGAAATTTAGTCCCTGTTGTGGGGTAATTTTCCCGTCCATGCAATCGCGGAACAGTTGCAAAATGCGCGGTGTATGGAAGGCCTGCGGACTGATGCGCAGGATATCGACGCCGATATCCTGCATTCCTTCCATTTCGCCAAGCAGGTTATAAATTTTTGCGGATTGTGTCTGGATGCCGTTAAGCACCAGGAATGCTTCTCCTTCACGGGTTTTCAACGTGAGGCCGTCAGCATGATCAAGACAGCGAAACTGGCAGTCATCCTTGGGCAGGTTGTAATGCCGTGCAGTAAAGCAGCGTGCTGAGAAGGCAAGCGGCAAGCGGCCATAGGCAAACACTTCTGTTTCCATGTTGGAGGGCAGCGCATGCTGCATTGGCGCCAGCGCTTCACGCGACATTTCCACCGGGATCACCCAGCGCATTGCGCCCAGCTTGGCAAACAGGTTCAGTGTCGTCGGATTGTAAATGTTGAGCGTTTGGCCGGCAACAAAAGGAATGCCTTGTTCGTGAAGCAGGCGTGCCGCGCCGATGTCGTTGGCCTCGACACGGAAAATATTATTGCCGGTGACCCTGCGCAAGGTTTTAAGATCGGATTCCGATTCGATCAGGGTTTGCGAGGAGAGTATGACTTCCTTGCCTGCATCGGCGAGCATCTGTGCCAGCTCCATCCAGTCCGGCAGGCGCATCAGATGCCGCCGCGAACATACCGTTTCGCCGAGGTAAACGATGTCTACCGGAGAGTCAGCAACGGCTGCATAAAATTCCTGCAGCACATCTTGCTGCCAATAATAAAGGATGGGTCCGAGAGCAAGTTTCATAAGATCGATTTTCCGAAAATTAATTCACAATATTTTTCTATAAATCACTTCCAGGGTCGATGGTAGGAACCTAGCGTGCTTTGCTGTCCCTCAGACAACTGTCCCAAGTCTGCCATCCATGTTTGTTTGGCGCTAAAATTTCCCGGGTTGGATTTGCATGCATCTATCGCTTCGCGCCACACGCGGGTGACCTTCTGCACATAGGCCGGACTGCGTTGGCGTCCTTCGATCTTGATTGCGGCAATGCCTATGCGCATCAGCTCGGGCAGCAGTTCAAGCGTGTTCAGGCTGGTGGGTTCCTCGATGGCGTAATAGGTCTCTTCCGCAACCTTGAAGCGCCCTTTGCACAGGGTTGGGTAGCCTGCATTCTCCTTCGTGCCGTAACGGTCTATCAACACTCCGTTCAGGCGCGATTCCAGGCCTGCAGCAGTCTGTTGCCAGCGTACAGCCTTGGCTGGCGAACACACACCACAGGTATTGGGCGATTCCCCGGTCACGTAAGAAGAAAGTGAGCAACGACCTTCAACCATTACGCACAACCCGCCGAAGCCGAACAATTCTATTTCCACTGTGGTATTTTTCATCAGCTGTTCCACCTGCTGCAGCGATAGTACTCTGGGCAGTACTGCGCGCTGTATGTCGAATTGCTGCTGATAAAAATTGATGGCTTCATAGTTGGTGGCCGAGCCCTGTACTGAAAGATGCAGGCGCAGGTTCGGATAGGTGTCGCGCGCATATTGCATAAGTCCCGGGTCTGCCAGGATCACCGCATCAATGCCGATATTGGCGGCGTTGTCGATGGCAGCGTGCCACTTCTCCCAGCCTTTTGATTGCGGATAAGTGTTGAGCGCCAGCAGGACTTTTGCACCGTGAGCATGCGCATAGCGCACACCTTCTTTGGCATTTTCAGTGTCAAAATTGAGTCCGGGAAAATTTCGCGCATTGGTATTGTCGCGGAATCCCATGTAGACGCAATTAGCACCGTTATCCACCGCAACTTTCAGCGCGGGCAGGCTTCCTGCCGGGCACACCAACTCCATGTTGTTTTTATGCAGCATAGGTAAAATCCTTCCCGATAAATTTATTGCCAGCGAACTTGCCCTGCCGTGAGCCGCGCCGGGCCAGTTCGTTTTCGATGCCGTTGAGTATGTTCCATTTCTGCGAACACCAGGAGGGCGTGAGCAGAACTTCATCAGATGCGGTGCCGGTGACGCGGTGATAAACAATGTGTTGAGGTGTACGTTCGATCAGATTGGCGGCTATGCGAATGTATTCTCCGGCCGCAAGCGGCTGGTATTCTCCGCGCCGCCATTCATTAGCCAGCATGGTTCCCTTTACCACATGCAAGGGATGCAGCTTTAAACCATCCACACCGAGGTCGAGCACCGTGTCCAGCGTGGACTGGCAATGCGCCTCACTTTCACCCGGCAGGCCGACAATGAGATGGGCGCAAACCGGGATGCCGCGCGCGCGTGCGGCCACTACCGTGTCGCGGTATTCAGCAAGACCATGGCCGCGGTTGACGCGGCGCAAGGTTTCATCAAAAGCCGATTGCAAGCCCAGCTCCAGCCAGACTATCAAGCCCTGCTGCTGGTATCCCTGCAGCAAGTCGAGCACTGCATCCGACACGCAGTCGGGTCTGGTGCCGATGGATAAGCCCACCATGTCCGGTTCGCGCAGCGCTTCGTCGTACATCAGTGCCAGTGCCTGCACATCTGCATAAGTATTGGTGTATGCCTGAAAATAAGCGAGAAATTTGCGCGCACGAGTGCGGCGATAAATTGCTCGTTTGCCTTGATTGATTTGTTCTTGAGTAGTAGGGGGTGTGCGGCCATTGGGGCTAAAGGACACGTTATTGCAAAATGTGCAGCCGCCAATGCCTTTGCTGCCGTCCCTGTTGGGGCAGGTAAATCCCGCATCCAGTGCGATTTTGTGCACGCGCTCACCATGCCGAAGCAGTAGGTGTTGCCCAAAGGTGTGGACATAGTCAGACAAAGCCATGATGAGCAATACTGTACATTTTGTAGAGATGGAAACGTAACCTTATACCTTTATCGGCATCATCGTCAATAACATATATTAATAATACATTATATTGCATGTGGGACCAGGGTTTTATTGACAAAGCACAATATGTTATGTAATTCTGCCGTCAAGCACACCATATCTTGTGTTTTATATGGATGCGGTA
>JBBQYH010000100.1:0-7630 GCA_038208855.1 Burkholderiales bacterium | reverse complement strand
TCAACAATCGGCCACAGGGTATTCCACAGGCCAAATTGGTCCCAGAACCACTGGAAGAAATGCAGTGCCTGAGCTTCCATTTACGCGCGCTCCACAGTAATTGCGCCAAACATGGCACCCAGCCCGGCGGTTAAAGCATGGCCAGCAGCTACACGCACCACGCCCATGGGCAATTTGTCATCTGCGGCAAGCACCAATTCGGCACTGCCCTGCCCGACTTTAACCCTCACCTGAGTACCAAGCTGCAAGCCCAGCTTCTTCATTTCCGCGCCATGCATTAATACTTGCGGTGGCAATGAATCGTGCGTGGCTTGCAACGGTGCGGAGCGGCGCACGATAGCATCTGTCGCATAAATCGGCACATCGGCCACGCGCTGCAAACCGCTGCTGACAACGGCTGACTGCACAGCCAAACCCTGTAAATGATTATTCAGTTTGCTGCTCACATCCACGCCCGACAAAACTTCGTCGCGCACGGCTTCGCTGCTGTCATAATCAAAACCGGCCACATTCAGCAGATTGCCCAGCACGCGCAACACTTTCCACGCGGGACGTGCTTCACCCAAAGGCTTGACCGCGCCCCTGAAACTTTGCACTCGCCCTTCCGTGCTGACAAATGTACCGGCTGTTTCTGTAAATGGTGCAATCGGCAACATCACATCGGCATATTCGCTTGCCTGGTGTTTGTAAGCGGAAAGCGCAACGACCATCTCGGCTGCCTGCATCGCCGCCATGGCCTGTTGGCTGTTTTGCGTATCCAGCTCGGCTTCCACATTCAGCAGCACATAAGCCTTGCGCGGCGCGGCAAGCATGGCCGCCGCATTCAGGCCATTGCCTTGCGGAACTGCCTGCGCCAGATAACCACCCACACTGTTAGCCGCCTCACCGATAAAACCAAATTTGGCACTACATTGCGCGGCAATATTTTGCGCCAGCAACTGCAACTGCGCTGCCTGCGGATGTTGCTGCGCAAAGTTGCCCAGTAAAATCACGGTATGCTCACCGCTCGCCAAACTTTTCGCAATGGCCTGCGCCGTTGCCGAAGCAGTCACACCCTGCAACAGCGGCTGCACATTCGCGTCGACAGAAACTTTCTTCTCTATAGCCAATGCTTGCAGAATTTGAGCCATGGTCGAAACCATCTCGGCGGGCGTAACGATGGCCTTGCTATTGATCTTCATCAGCAGATCGTCATCTGCACTGTGCACAAGATTGGCCTGCGCGCCATGTTTCACCGCCTGGCGTACACGTGATGCCATCAGCGGATGATCTTTGCGCAGGAAACTACCTACCAAAAGGAAGCGATCCGCCTGATTCAGTTCAGCCACTGCCATACCGAGCCACGGCACTCCGGCCTGTTTGCCGTCAGCACTGAAGTCGGACTGGCGCAAACGAAAGTCGATGTTGTTGCTGCCGAGACCGCGCAGCAGTTTCTGCAGCAGAAACATTTCTTCCAATGTGGAGCCTGCTGTTGACAGCGCACCAATATTCTCGGCACCGTGTTCCCGCACAACCTGGCGCAAGCCATTTGCCACATATTCCAGCGCGACTTGCCATTCCACTTCCTGCCACTTGCCACCTTGTTTAAGCATGGGTTTGGTCAGACGCTGCTCGGAATTCAAGCCTTCGTAACTGAATCTATCCCGGTCCGAAATCCAGCATTCGTTGATTGCTTCATTCTCGACCGGCAAAACGCGCAGCACGCGATTATCTTTAATCTGCACGGCCAGATTGCTGCCCAGACTGTCGTGCGGGCTGACGGATTTGCGACGTGAAAGCTCCCAGTTGCGCGCCGTGAAACGGAACGGCTTGCTGGTCAGCGCTCCCACCGGACACAGATCTATCATATTGCCGGACAGCTCGGAATTCACTGTGCCATGCACAAAACTCATGATCTCCACACTCTCGCCACGGAAGGCCTGGCCCAGTTCCATCTCACCACCAATTTCAATGCCGAAACGCACGCAACGTGTGCAGCTGATACAACGAGTCATCTCTTCCGCGCAAACGAGCGGGCCAATATCCTTCTGCATTACCAGGCGTTTATCCTCGTGATACCGCGAAGCGCCGGCGCCATAACCCACTGCAAGATCCTGCAATTCACATTCGCCACCCTGGTCGCAAACAGGACAGTCGAGCGGATGATTGATCAACAGAAACTCCATCACACCTTTTTGTGCATTGACTGCCTGCTCGGACGAGGTGTAAACCTTCATGCCTTCGGCAACCGGTGTAGCACAGGCGGGCAAAGGCTTGGGTGCCTTTTCCACCTGCACCAGGCACATGCGGCAATTGGCCGCGATAGATAATTTTTTGTGATAGCAAAAATGCGGAATATAAATTCCCGCCTGATGGGCTGCTTCGATCACGCTGCTACCGTTTTCGACCTCGATGTGCTTGCCGTCGATTTCAATGTTGATCATTGCTCACCTAACCATTAATCATGAAATACGCAGTGCGTATCTTTTTCACCCTCCCCCACTTCGCTTTCGCTTCGTAGAGGACAAGAACCTGCAAGCAGGTCTCCCACCGGGGGAGGGTCGTACCCGCAAGGGGCAGGCCGAGACTATAAGGTCGCTGAAGCGACAACAGGCTCGCTCGGGTGGGGGAAACGGGCATGTTTATTTTCATAATCATCCTAAATCCTTTCCCGTTAGTCTTTATACCAAGCATCGTTTATGCTCGATATGATATTCAAATTCACTGCGATAGTGCTTGAGGAAACCCTGTACCGGCCAGGCTGCCGCATCGCCCAGTGCGCAGATGGTGCGGCCGGCTATGTTTTCACACAGGCTCAACAACAGATCCAGATCTTCCGGCCGTCCTTCCCCCGTTTCGATTCGATGCACTATACGATACAACCATCCTGTGCCTTCGCGACAAGGTGTGCACTGGCCACAGGACTCTTCAAAGTAAAAATAAGACAGACGCTCCAGTGCTTTTACCATGCAAGTAGTGTCATCCATCACAATCACCGCACCGGTACCCAGATACGAACCCGCTTTTTGTATGGAATCGAAATCCATATTCAGATCCATCATGATTTCGCCCGGCAATACTGGCATGGAAGATCCTCCGGGTATTACCGCCTTCAGTTTGTGTCCATTACGCACACCACCTGCCATCTCCAGCAGCTTCTTGAACGGCGTGCCCATCGGCACTTCAAAATTGCCCGGATTATTCACATGTCCAGAAACAGAGAACAGCTTCACACCGCCGCTGTTCTGAACGCCCAAATCCATAAAGTTTTTGCCACCCTTGTTAATGATGTAGGGAATGCTGGCAAAGGTTTCGGTATTATTAATGGTGGTAGGCTTGCCGTACAGGCCGAAGCTAGCGGGGAAAGGCGGCTTGAAACGCGGCTGGCCTTTTTTGCCTTCCAGCGACTCCAGCAGCGCGGTTTCTTCACCGCAGATATAAGCGCCATAGCCCAGATGATTGTGCAGATCAAACACAAAACCGGAACCCAGAATATTGTTACCCAGATAACCCGCAGCACGCGCTTCTTCGCAGGCGGCCTCCATGCGCTCATAAGCTTCATAGATTTCGCCGTGCACATAGTTGTAACCCACTTTCACATTCATCGTGTAAGCGGCTATCGCCATACCTTCGATCAGGCTGTGCGGGTTGTAACGCAAGATGTCGCGGTCTTTACAAGTGCCCGGCTCGCCTTCATCCGAGTTGCACACGAGGTATTTGTCACCCTCGTAATTCTTCGGCATGAAGCTCCACTTCAAACCGGTGGGAAAACCCGCACCGCCGCGACCGCGCAAACCTGACGCCTTGACTTCGGCAATAATCTCATCGGGAGTCATCTTGCTTTCAATGACTTTGCGCAGCGCCTGGTAACCGCCTACTTTCAGATAATTTTCCAGCGTCCACGGCTTTTCAAAATGGGACGTATTGAGAAGAATAGGTGCGTTCATTGCTTGTCCAGTTCAGCAAGTATTTCGTCAATTTTTTCCGCTGTCAGGCGGCCGTACAACTTGTTGTTATTGATCGTAAACATAGGCGCATCCACACACGCCCCCATGCACTCGCCTTCGCGCAGGCCAAATTTGCCATCCGGCGTCACTTCGCCCAGGCCTATTCCCAGACGCTTGCTCAGATGCGCAACTGTCTCGGCAGAGCCGCACAACATGCAGGAAATATTGGTGCATACCGTCAACATGTGCTTGCCCATAGGCTTGAGGTTGTACATGTGGTAAAAAGTCGCCACTTCATAGACAGTCATCTGCGGCATCCCCAGATAGACGGCGATATCAGCCATGTCTTCTGTAGCGATCCAGCCTTTTTCTTCCTGCACAAAACGCAAGGCCGCCATCACGGCTGACTGTTTCTGATCGGCAGGATATTTGCCCAGCTCGCGGTTGATTCTAGTTTGTATTTGATCGGATAACATTAGCGGTCTATCTCTCCAAAAACAATATCTTGCGTTCCTATAATAGCGACCACGTCGGCGAGCATATGGCCGCGTGCCATCTCATCGATTGAAGCCAGATGTGGGAATCCGGGTGCGCGAATTTTCAAACGGTAGGGTTTGTTCGCGCCATCCGAAATAATATAAATACCGAATTCGCCCTTGGGATGCTCAACTGCGGCATAAGCTTCGCCGGGCGGTACATGCATGCCCTCGGTATACAGCTTGAAGTGATGGATCAGCTCTTCCATGTTTTCCTTCATATCCGCACGGGCAGGTGGCGCCACTTTGTGGTTTTCACTAATCACAAGTCCGGGATTCGTGCGCAACCAGGCGATGCACTGCTTGATAATGCGGTTGGATTGGCGCATCTCTTCCACGCGCACCAGATAGCGGTCATAACAATCACCTTCCACACCCACCGCAATATCGAAATCCAGTCGGTCATAAACAGAATAAGGCTGGTGCTTGCGCAAATCCCATTCCACGCCGGAGCCGCGCAACATCGGGCCGCTCATGCCCAGCGCCTTGGCGCGTTCGGGCGTCAACACGCCGATTCCAACTGTACGCTGCTTCCAGATACGATTGTCAGTCAGCAGCGTTTCATATTCGTCCACATGCTTGGGGAAGGTATTTGTAAAGTCTTCCAGGTAATCCAGCAAAGAACCGGTACGATTTTCATTCATGCGCTGCACGGCTTTGGCATTGTGTATCTTGGATGCCTGATACTGCGGCATGCTGTCGGGCAAGTCGCGATACACACCGCCCGGACGGTAATAGGCAGCATGCATGCGTGCGCCGGATACGGCCTCATAGGCATCCATCAGCGCTTCGCGCTCGCGGAAGGTGTAGAAAAATACAGTTTGCGCGCCCAGATCCAGACCATGTGCACCCAGCCACATAAGGTGGTTGAGCAAACGCGTAATCTCGTCAAACATCACTCGGATATATTCGGCTCTTACCGGCACTTCAATGCCGAGCAGCTTCTCGATCGCCATCACATAAGCATGCTCGTTGCTCATCATGGAAACATAATCGAGCCTGTCCATATAAGGCACAGACTGCAGATAGGTTTTGTGTTCGGCCAGTTTTTCAGTCGCACGATGCAGCAAACCGATATGCGGATCCGCGCGCTCAATGACTTCACCGTCCAGCTCCAGTACCAGACGCAACACGCCGTGCGCCGCCGGATGCTGCGGTCCAAAATTCATGGTGTAATTTTTTATTTCCGCCATAACAAATTACCTCAACACCAGATTTATTAACTGCCCACCATGAATTTCAGTGAAGACTAACTTGCGCAAGCAAGTTAAGCCCACAGGGCGGTCGTAGCTAAAATTCATGGTGTAATTTTTTATTTCCGCCATGATTATTTCATCCCGCCATAACTGTTTTCACGCACGATACGCGGCGTCACTTCGCGCGGCTCTATGCTTACAGACTGGTAAACCACGCGCTTCTGCTCTGCGTCATAGCGCATCTCGACATGTCCTGACAACGGAAAATCTTTGCGGAATGGATTGCCTATGAATCCGTAATCCGTCAGCAAACGGCGTAAATCGGGATGCCCGGTAAAAATGATGCCGTACAGGTCAAACGCCTCGCGTTCATACCAGTTGGCGGAAGGCCATATATCAATGACAGAAGGCAGCATAGGCATCGCATCGTCTTCTGCAAACACGCGCACACGCAATCTTGCATTGTTTTTCAGCGACAACAGATGATAAACGGCTGCAAAACGGTAAGGACGCGCAGCGCACGGTGCGGAAGCATCCGCACTGAAATACATGCCACCTTCGCTTACGTCACTGCCATAGGTGGAATAATCGACACCGCATACATCGGTCATCTGCTCAAAGGCAAAGCGGGCATCGTCACGCAAACGCATAAACACCGCCTGCATATCTTCTGTCTTTGCCAACAATGTCAATTCGCCCAAGCTGTTATCCAGGCTCACCACCTGTGATCCCAAGGCTTCCCGAAGCGCTTTACTCAATAGATTCAAATCAGTTGCCATATTCAATCCTAGCGAGCTATGGTATTGGTTCGTTTGATTTTTTTCTGCAACTGTATCAGGCCGTAGATCAGGGCTTCAGCAGTTGGAGGGCATCCCGGTACATATACATCCACAGGCACGATGCGATCACAACCGCGCACCACAGAATAAGAGTAATGGTAATAACCGCCGCCATTCGCGCACGAACCCATGGAAATGACATAGCGTGGCTCCGGCATCTGGTCATACACTTTGCGCAAAGCCGGTGCCATCTTGTTGCACAGGGTGCCGGCCACGATCATCAGGTCGGACTGGCGCGGGCTGGGTCGGAATACTTCCGCGCCAAAGCGCGCAATATCGTAACGCGATGCCGCCGCATGCATCATTTCCACCGCGCAACAGGCCAGGCCAAAGGTCATCGGCCACAGCGAACCCGTGCGGGTATAGTTGATTACGGTATCCAGCGAGGTGGTTACAAAACCCTTTTCAAGAACGCCTTCTATTCCCATTCCAAGGCTCCTTTCTTCCACTCGTAAACAAATCCGGCTACCAGGATGGATAAAAATATCATCATGGCAACAAAACCGAACATGCCTATTTCCTTGAGCACGATTGCCCACGGAAACAGGAATGCAATTTCCAGGTCAAACAGGATAAACAGGATAGCCACAAGATAATAGCGCACGTCAAATTTCATGCGCGCGTCTTCAAAGGCCTCAAAGCCGCATTCATATGGAGAAAGCTTGGCATCATCAGGACGATGGGGCGCAAGTATCCTTCCCAACACCAACGGTGCCACGCCAATAGCCAGTCCTACAATTATAAACAACAGGACCGGAAAGTAGTTTTCCAACATCTGTATTCCTCCCAACTCTGCCTCTGAATACAGAGCAATCTAGTTTGTATAATTCAACCCAGGCCTAGAAATCCCGGTTTGATATTTTGGTGCGGGGCAAGGGACTCGAACCCTCACGTCCTTACGGACACAGCCACCTCAAGGCTGCGCGTCTACCAATTCCGCCAACTCCGCTTGTTTTTTGCTACTTTGGAATTTCTTTTGATTTCGACCCACTCGCTGCGGCATCTGGTACTGCCGGGGGATTGCTTACAACCGGAGCAGTTGCAGGAGCTATTTTGCTGACATCCACCTTGTCCATCACGCCAGAACCTTGTTGCTCTTGATGGGAATATAAATAAGTAAGACCAAGGCTGGT
>JBBQYH010000099.1:0-7690 GCA_038208855.1 Burkholderiales bacterium | reverse complement strand
CTAACAAAATTTTCCAAAATCCAATTTAAACTGCAGTGCGATTACGCGTACTGTACATCTTATTGCAATTAAAGCTCAAGAATAATTCATCCAATAAGCGCACATAATTAAAGAACCGATGCAAAGATATTGCTTTGCGGTAGTTGTATATCCATTTATCATGTGCAGCAAGTTAAATAAATCGCTACTCTAGTAAAACGCATAGCGATATCTTAAAAAACTGAAAATAAAATCCACATGAGCCCGCTAAAAAGACTTTTCAACTACGCTAGTGCATATCGCACAGATGTAGTGATAGCCACAATTTACTCAGTCCTCAACAAGATATTTGATATCCTGCCCGAGATACTGATAGGTATTGCAGTTGATGTGGTGGTTAACCGCAAAGAATCATTTCTAGCTCGCGCCGGTATTATCGATCCAAAGGATCAACTGCTTCTGCTGGCATTAATTACGGTAGCCATCTGGGTATTCGAATCGCTGTTTGAATATCTGTATGAACTGCGCTGGCGTAACCTCGCACAAAATCTGCAGCACGACATGCGCATGGAAGCCTACCAGCACGTGCAAAAGCTGGAACTGGCCTATTTCGAACGCAACCGCACCGGCAATCTGCTGGCCATCCTCAATGAGGACATCAACCAGATGGAGCGCTTCCTCAACGGCGGAGCCAATGATCTGATCCAGGTATTTGTAGGCTCGATGCTGGTGGGTGCGGTGTTCTTTTACATCACCAGCCAACTCGCCTTTCTGGCGCTAATGCCTATCCCCTTCATACTTTACGGTGCCTTCTGGTTTCAAGCGCGTTTGGCACCTCGCTATACGGCTGTGCGCGAAGCGGCCGGCGCACTGGCTACCCAGTTGAACAACAATTTGTCCGGCATTGCCACCGTAAAAGCCTATACCGCGGAAGATTTTGAAGCTGAACACATACGCCAGGGTTCCAATGCCTATCGTGAACGCAATTCCCAAGCAATACGCTGGTCTGCCGCCATTACACCGGTGATCCGTATGGGCATACTCGCCGGCTTCACCGTCACTTTGCTGTATGGCGGTTTCATGGCATTGAATGGTGAAATCGGCGTCGGCAGCTACTCAGTGCTGGTGTATCTTACCCAGCGACTGTTGTGGCCCTTGACGCGCCTCGCCGACATGTCGGATCTCTACCAGCGCTCTATGGCTTCTATCCAGCGCGTGATGGATTTGCTGCAAACTCCCATAGCCATTCCCTATGAGGGCAAGCATTTGCCGCTTGCTGAAGTAAAGGGGGAGCTTGTTTTTGAGCAGGTTAAATTTACTTACGATGCAGACAGGGCAGCGGCGATAGACGGCATCAGCCTGCGCATACCTGCCGGAGAAACGGTGGCGTTTGTCGGCAGCACCGGCGGCGGCAAGAGCACGCTTATAAAACTGCTGCTGCGTTTTTACGAACCGCAATTTGGCCATATAAAAATTGACGGGCAAAATATAGACGAGCTCAATTTGCAGGACTTGCGCCGCGCCATAGGCTATGTCGCACAGGATACTTTTCTGGCCGATGCCACAGTGGCAGAAAATATAGCTTATGGCACCCATGGTGTTTCAGAAATTGAAATTATTGCAGCGGCCAAGGCGGCAGAAGCGCATGAATTTATTGCCGCCCTGCCCCAGGGTTATTACACCCAAGTTGGTGAACGCGGCATGAAACTGTCGGGAGGGCAACGCCAGCGCCTGGCACTGGCGCGCGCAATCCTGAAAAACCCGCCTGTCCTGATACTCGACGAAGCAACATCGGCGGTGGACAACGAAACCGAAGCGGCCATTCAGCGTTCGCTTGATCGACTGGTTGTCGGCCGTACCAGTCTGATCATTGCGCATCGTTTATCCACAGTGCGTTATGCGCATCTGATTCATGTACTGGAAAACGGACAGATCGTTGAATCCGGTACGCATGATGAATTGCTCAAGAAAAGTGGCAGTTATGCCGCGCTGTGGCGGCTGCAGACCGGCGAGCGATAAATCACTGCGAGTCAGACTGCGATTACAGGCAAGGGCTATTTTAAGTATCAACTGCACTACCGGCAACAACAACTGCAGCTTCTGGGGTAGTGATTTTTTCCTGATTTTGTCCATATGATTCAAAGAAGATTCAAAGCCTACACTCCATATTGCGCAAAGCGTAACATGTCGGAATACCAGCTTACTAAAGGAAGCATATGAATACCGTTTTGTCCCGCATTACAAGATTAATCACATTGCTCGCGGCTACTCTCATCCTGACATTGCTAGCCACCGAAGCATATGCGCTGAAACTGTCTCCCGTTCAAGTCGCCCCGGGTGTCTATGCCTTTATCGGCGAGACCGGCCCGCGCACCTATGAAAACGAAGGCCTGAATGCCACCACCGGATTTATCGTCACCAAAGCCGGTGTGGTGGTGGTCGACAGCGGCCCGAGTTATCAGGTGGCAAAAACCATTCATGCAGCGATCAGGAAAATTACCCCGCTGCCGGTCAAGTATGTAATCAACACCGGCGGGCAGGATCACCGCTGGCTGGGCAATGGCTACTTCAAGGAACAGGGCGCGCAAATCATCGCCAGCCGCCAGGCATTGCCGGATATGCAGGAACGTGGCCCCATGCAACTGGAAGGTCTCAAAACCGAACTGCGCGACAAACTTGCCGGCACGCAAATCGTTTACCCGGACAAACTATTCGACAAAAAAGAAATCCTGAAACTGGGCAATGATGAAATCCAGATTCTGTACTTTCAAGGCGGGCACACGCCCGGTGATGCCGTGGTGTGGCTGCCAAAATCACGCACTTTGTTCAGCGGCGATCAGATTTATGTGGACCGCATACTCGGCGTTCTGCCCTTCAGCAGCAGCAAAAACTGGCTGGCCTCGTTCGCGGAAATCGCCAAGCTCAAACCCAAAACCATCATCCCCGGCCACGGCAATCCCTGCGATCTGGCCAAAGCACAAAAAGATACCGGCGACTATTTGAAGTTGCTGCGCAGCCATATGCGCCAAGCGCTGGATAAGGGCAACGATCTGCAAACTGCCATCGGCACGCTGGACCAGAGCGCATTTTCCTATTTGCGAAATTATGAACAATTGAAAGGCGGCAATGCCAGCCGTGTTTATCTAGAAATGGAGACTGAATAATGAAACGAAATATTATTGCTTCGATTGCAACCCTCACCCTTGTTCTGAGCACGTTTTCAACTCATGCAGAAGATGTGCGGCCCAAAGTGGAAATGCCTCCAACGATGGTGACGCACATGCTGGGCAACATGCGCGACCACCTGCAGGCACTTAATGAAATCCAGGCAGCGCTGGCAAAAGGGGAATTCGACAAAGCTGCTGATATTGCCGAACAACGTATCGGCATGAGTTCGCTGGAAGCACATCATGCGGCAATGATGGCACCCTACATGCCCAAGACGATGCAAGAAATTGGCACCGAGATGCACCATGCGGCAAGTCGCTTTGCACTGGCAGCCAAGGAAGGTGACATGAAAAAATCACTGGGGGAATTAAGCAAGGTGACTCAGCAATGTGTGGCTTGCCATGCGGGGTATCGGGTGAATTGATATTTATAATTAATTTAATATAATCAAATTGTTACAATAAAGCGAGTCTGAGTCCATCGATTTCTGTAAGCGTAAACGATTTGGTCTTTATTATTCATGATCGACACACCAGCTCTAAGCAACACACTTGGCGTGCATCAATGACCAAACAATTTGAGCAATGCTTCAATAGTTGGCTCTTTGCCTTTACTCGCCTGCAGGCAAGCCGCACCAAAATGTAACGCATAATGATCTCGTTGCGTTGCATCATTATTCACCAACGGTGCAAACTGCTTCTTAAGTGCTTGGGCATCGCCAATTGCGGACTTCCCGAGCAGCCGCAACATCATCGCTTCAAAGCATGGCTCAGATTTGAGCACCTTAATTTTCTTTGATTTTGCCAGCTTCTCAGATTTGGCATTCTAATCTACGTCCGTATCCAGCAATACTGCAACCACATCATAATCGGCATTGGCAATCTGCCTTGCAGTCCAACTAACCACATGTAACGCTCCCTTGCCACGTGCATTCTTGATCGTTACCGAAAGACCACAGCCACGCGGCACATAAAGCTTTTTGAGATGATTGAGAAATGCTTCTTCATGGCGACCTTCACCCACAATCAACAAAGTGCGCTGTGCTTTCCAGTTGACCATAAGAAAGTCAATCAGAAAACAGGCACTGCGCCGTAAGCGCCCGCCATGTATTTCGCGTATAAATTGTCATCACTCCGTATGCCTTTCACGGCATCCAGACGGCTGGCGGTACTTTCGCAATCTTCATCTTTTTGCACCAGCATCACTTGCGACTTGTGCAACAGATTCAACACCTCAATTGCATGACAAGTGAACAAAAGTTGCGCCTGATGCGGATTGGTAGCGGGGTTGGCAAATAAATCAAGGATGGGCTCCAGCATGTGCGGATGCAGGTCATTCTCAAATTCGTCAATCACTGCCAAACCGCCAAACGCCAAGGTTTGCAACAGACGCGACAACAGCACGAATGCACCCTGTGTGCCGCTTGATTCAAGTGTAAAAGGTAATTGAAACTCGGTCGTTTTATTTTTGTGCTTGCCAAATGGAACCCAAACTTTCTGGCTGGATTCTTGCGGGTTATTAGCCGGCAACTCCATCAACTCCACACCGGACAAGCCCAAATCCCATGCAGATAACAATTGTTCCATCCGTTTACGCTGCTCTGGTCGAGATGAAAAATGTTGTGCAGCAACCTGTACATTCTGGCTACCCATGGGGACGCGACCCAACACATTCACATTGGTACTGACTTGCGAATTTGCCATGCGCACAGCCAGTGGAATGCCAAATTGTGCCGCCCAAGCGATCAGCGAAACATTTGGGCGTACTTTTCGCGCTTCCTGCGGAGCCAAGCCAAAATCCTGCTGCTTAACCTTATAAGAATTCGTGGCCTCATCCCAGTCGCGAATAAACACATATCCAAATCGCTCACGCTTTTGGTATAGCGCCTCATGCAAAACACGCTGAGGCGTGCAACGCAGTACATAACGCCACAGCTTACCTTCAAAATCCAGCATGCATTCCAGTTCAATCGGCTCATTTTTTGCTGCTATATGCGGAACAATGGGCAAACCCGCATCGGGCTGTAACTGAAATGATTTACTCACAAACCAGTCTATAAAAAGCACTGGCTTTAATAGCGCGGTTTTACCGCTGCCATTAGGGCCTATCACCGCCATCAGCTTGGAAAGGCGCTCACCCGTGGGGGCTACTGACATCCAATCCGTCAGCTCCACCTTGCGACTGATTGTTAGATCGACCTCGACCCGCTCACGGAAAGACTGAAAATTGGTTGCTGCATAGCTATGGAGCATTTAATCCACCATTAATTTATATTTTCAACAAATATTTGTTTGAAATGAAAGTTAGCACAATCTTAAAGGATGGGCAATATAATTTTATAGGCCAATTGATATAAATAGCCTGTCGAACCTGGACAGCCTATTATTCATTACATATTGTATTTATTACAATTTTCATAGCAGAGCGAGTTATATATAAATGATTACGCTGTAGTTGAAGCCCTTTGAATATAGTTCCTAGGCTGCAGATTTCAGCGCTGCGGATCAACACAGGAGACATAACATACCGATTTGCACTACAAATCCAGCAAACACAACCTCCAGTTGTAAATTAAATTCACTATTATGTAACAATATGTTGTAATACAAAAAACAGGAATAACATAGCCAACAACCAGGCTAATAACATAGTTGACGATCACGTCAATAACATAGTTCATACAACGTTCGATAACATAGTTAGTACGAAATGGCCAAACCCAACGAAAAACTTGCTGAGGCATTGAGAGCACTCAAAAAGCTGCAAGACAAGCATAACGGGGTAATTGAATCCAATGACCTGAAAGAAGCTCACCGATCCATTTTGCTGGAGGAGGGTTTTTTACGCCCGGTGATGAAGGGATGGTACGTCTGCTCCAATCCCGGCGACAGCCAAGGCGATAGCACCTCCTGGTATGCAAGCTTCTGGTCATTTCTATCAGGATACCTGGACAAACGCTTTGGCAAACGATATTGCCTCAACACAGAAGCTTCAGCCCTGTTGCACACTCACTGCACAGTTGTTCCACGCCAAATTGCAGTCATTACCAAAGAAGGCGGGACATCAACCCTTAACCTGCCTCACGATACCTCGGTACTGATCTACACAGACGAAAAAAATGTACCCAGAAATCGAATCGAAGTGAATGGATTGCAAGTTATTCCATTGCCAGAAGTTTTATGCCGACTGGGGCCGCAATTCTTTAAAAACAATCCAAGGGAAGCTGAAATCGCACTCAACTTGATTCGCGACCCCGGCGATTTGCTCACCATTCTCTTAGCGGGTGATGGAATGCTCACAGCCGCAGGGAGATTAGCAGGGGCCTTGCGTTTCATGGGGCGCGGTGCAGATGCCGACCGCATTATTGCTTCCATGAAGCGAGCCAAACACAACGTGCGCGAATCCAATCCGTTTGAAATCCCCACGCCCACATTGGGAAACAGCCGTGAACGTTCGCCCTACGCCTTGCGCATCCAGTCCATGTGGGCGGGTTGGCGCGATGACGTTTTATCTGTATTTCCATCCGCACCAGGCTTGCCAAAATTTCCAGAAACTTACCTGTCCGACGTAGACGAACGATACGTGGCAGATGCCTACAACTCTCTTTCCATAGAAGGCTATCAGGTCAATGATGAACTGATAGAGCGAGTTGCAAAAGGCAACTGGAATCCAGATGGAAATAAAGAGGACAAAAACAATCGTAATGCACTGGCTGCGCGTGGCTACTATCAGGCATTCCAGTCAGTCAAAGCCAGCCTTGCTGAAATTCTATACGGCAAAAATTCGGGGGAGATCGCCAAAAGCGCCCATCACCAATGGTATGGAGAACTCTTCGCGCCATCCGTTACAGCCGGCATTATTGAACCACACCAATTAGCCGGATACCGCAATGGGCCGGTTTTCATCAGAAATTCAATGCACACCCCACTGCCCCGTGAAGCGCTGGCAGACTCAATGGAAATGCTGTTCAACCTGCTTGTGAATGAACCAGAGCCTGCTGTGCGTGCCGTACTAGGACACCACCTCTTTGTGTTTATCCATCCTTACTTTGATGGCAATGGGCGAATTGGACGTTTCCTGATGAATGCAATGCTGGCCTCAGGTGGTTACCCCTGGACGATAGTACACATGAAAAGCCGCGACAAATATATGACAGCACTAGAAGCTGCAAGCGTAGGTGGCGACATCAAACCTTTTGCCAATTTCATTGCAAATGAAATGCGTTCGAATTAAAGCCCATCATCACAATGTCAAATCTAAGACCTGATAATCATCTAGCCGTCTCCTTCCGCAGCGGATGCTGCGGAGTTAAAGTTAAGGTGCGAACCAAACTTTAAACGAGGAGAACGACATGTTATTTTGCGGCATAGACCTACATTCAAACAATAGTTTTGTTGTAATTTCTGACGAGAACGACAAAGTGATTTATTCCAGACGCCATCCCAATAGATTGGAAGAAATATGCCAAGCACTGAGTCCGTATCAGGCCGATCTGTTTGGCGTTGTCGTCGAATCGACTTTCAATTGGTACTGGTTGGTGGAC
>JBBQYH010000098.1:0-7753 GCA_038208855.1 Burkholderiales bacterium | reverse complement strand
GCTCACAGCACCGATTAAACGTATGGCACAGGCGGCAAAAGAACTTGGGGACAATCTGGACCGTCCCCCGCTGGAAGAAAACCGCGGGCCAGCCGAGGTGCGTCAGGCCGCAATCGTTTTCAATCAGATGCAAGCACGCCTGAAACAGCAGATAACTGAACGCAACCGCTTTCTTGCCGCTGTTTCACATGATTTGCGTACCCCGCTTACCAGACTCAAATTGCGTGCTGAAAAAGTGGATAAGCCGGACTTGAAAGCAGACATACGTGCGGATATAGACGAGATGACGGCAATGATAGAGTCTACTTTGGAGTATCTGCGTGGTGACGGTCATCCGGAATCATCCTGCCTGCTGGATATTTCAGCTCTTGTTCATTCCATGGCGGAAGATGCTGAAGAGAGAAATGAATCGATCACGGTAACGGGTGATGCCCAGCCCATATTTGCACAACAACTTGCATTGCGCCGCTGCCTGAATAATCTGCTTGAAAACGCAATACGTTACGGCAATCGAGCCAATATTAACCTGGACGATACAGGCGACCAGTTAGTTATTTCCATCAATGATGCTGGCCAAGGCATCCCGGAAGATCAACTGGAACAGGTCTTTTCTCCATTTTACAGACTGGACTCTTCCAGAAGCCGGCATACAGGTGGCGTAGGTTTGGGACTTTCCATTGCACGTGAGATTGCACAAAAACATGGTGGCACGCTGACATTGAAAAATGCAGTTAAAGGCGGATTAATTGCCGTGCTGACGCTCCCCAAAAGTCGCTGAACAATATTTTTGTTTTGGTTTAAACGTCAAAAATATAGTGCAGCTATCGTGGTGCATGTTTGAGTCATGCATATTTCACGCAAGCAGAACCTGAAACGATGCCAGCATGACTCAAGGCTGCCTGTTGCAATAACATTATTTTCCCTGTTCCACCAGATACAGCCAGGTCTCAACCACGGTATCCGGGGTTAATGAAATTGCTTCGATTTTCTGATCTACCAGCCATTGCGCCAGATCGGGATGATCGGAGGGTCCCTGGCCACAGATGCCGACATATTTGCCCGCTTTGCGGCAGGCTTGTATCGCCATGCCTAGCAAAATTTTCACCGCGGGATTACGCTCATCAAACCCTTCTGCAACCAGACCGGAATCGCGGTCTATACCCAGCGTGAGCTGGGTCAGGTCATTTGAACCTATGGAAAATCCGTCAAAAAATTCCAGGAACTGATCCGCCAACAGCGCATTGGCCGGGATTTCGCACATCATGATAATACGCAGTCCGTTGACACCGCGCTTGAGCCCGTTTTTTTCCAGTTCAGCAATGACCCCTGCTGCCTCTGCCAATGTACGTACAAACGGAATCATTAACTCCACATTGGTAAGCCCCATTTCATCGCGCACGCGGTGCATTGCTTTGCATTCCAGGGCGAAACATTCACGGAAGTCCGCCGAGGCATAGCGTGAGGCACCGCGGAAACCTATCATGGGATTTTCTTCCACAGGCTCATATTCCTTACCGCCAATCAAACTGGAGTATTCATTCGACTTGAAGTCTGAAAAACGCACGATGACAGGCTTGGGGAAAAATGCCGCAGCCAACGTAGCGACACCTTCGGTCAGCTTGTCGACATAGAAATCCACCGGCGTGGAATAGCCTGCCGACTTGGTCTCGACCTGAGCTTTTAATTCTGCTGACAATTTGGGATATGCCAATACCGCTTTGGGATGCAGGCCTATCATGCGGGCGATGACAAACTCCAGGCGGGCAAGCCCAACACCGAAATTTGGCAAACGGCTAAACTGGAATGCCAGTTCGGGATTGGCCACATTCATGCTGATTTTTATTGGCGGTGTAGGCAGTTTTTCCAGCGTGACATCCAGTACTTCAAAATCAAGCAACCCTTCATAAACTTTGCCTTCATCACCATCGGAACAGGATACAGTGGCTTCGTCGCCGTGCTTGAGCAATTCTGTAGCATAACCACAACCCACTACTGCCGGGATACCCAGTTCACGTGCAATGATCGCTGCATGACAGGTGCGACCGCCGCGATTGGTGACGATTGCAGAGGCCACTTTCATCACTGGTTCCCAATCTGGATCAGTCATATCGGTAACCAGTACATCGCCTTTCTGTACCTTGTTCATTTCACTTGCATCTTTGACCAGACACACTCGTCCGCTGCCGATACGCTGTCCTATAGCACGACCACTGACCAGAACCTTGCCCTGTTGTTTCATGCGATAGCGCTTAAGCGAATCCACTCCACGCGACTGCACAGTTTCCGGTCTTGCCTGCAGAATATAAAGTTTGCCGTCTGCACCATCCTTGCCCCATTCAATATCCATAGGGCGGCCATAGTGTTTTTCTATGATCAGCGCATAACGTGCCAGTTCTTCAGCATCTGCATCATTCAATGAAAATTTGCGGCGTTCAGATTCTGGCACTTCAATAATACGCACAGAACGTCCAGCAGCCCTATCTTCGGTGAATACCATTTTATTGGCTTTGCTGCCCATATTGCGGCGGATAACAGCAGGCTTGCCTGCTTGCAAAGCAGGTTTGTAAACATAGAATTCATCCGGATTGACAGCACCTTGCACCACCATCTCGCCCAGTCCGTATGCTGATGTAATCAGTACTACCTGGTCAAAACCGGATTCTGTGTCCAGGGTAAACAGCACGCCGCTGGCACTGCTGTCACTGCGTACCATGCGTTGTACGCCCGCTGAAAGGGCAATATCATGATCGGCATAGCCCTGATGCACACGGTATGAAATGGCCCTGTCGTTATAAAGGGACGCAAAAACTTGCTTTATTGCAGTTAAAACATTTTCTACGCCATGTATATTAAGAAATGTTTCCTGTTGACCGGCAAATGAGGCATCCGGCAGATCTTCAGCCGTTGCAGACGATCTGACGGCCCAGGAAATATCGCTCCCTTCGCTGGCTACCATCTTGTCATAAGCAAGCCTGATTTCGCTTTCCAGACGTGCTGGCATGGACGCATCCAAGATCAATTTGCGTATTTTCTTGCCGGTATTGGCCAGTGCGGTAACATCATTTGTGTTCAGAGCCGCAAGCATGGTCTGTATGCGTTTGTCCACGCCGTCTTGCGCAAGAAACTCCCTGTATGCTGCTGCAGTTGTGGCAAAGCCACCCGGCACGCGCACACCTAACTTGGCAAGTTGACTGATCATTTCACCCAGCGAGGCATTTTTTCCGCCTACTGTGCCCACGTCAGTCATGCGCAATGTTTCAAACGATGCTATATATTGCTGCTTATCCATAATTTCCATCCGCTGTGAAATTTGATCTTATAATATGCCACTTAGTAAGTGGCGGGTAAAGAATGATTAAAGAACGTAGTGTTTTTTTTATCTCGGACCGCACCGGTATTACCTCGGAGAACCTCGGTCACAGTTTGTTGAGCCAGTTTGAGGGTATTAAGTTCAAACGTGTAAGACTACCTTTTCTGGATACAGTTGAAAAAGCGCGTGAAGCCGTTGCACAAATCAACGAGGCATCCATATTTGATGGTCAGCGGCCTCTTATATTCAGCACGCTAATATTGCCAGCCGTTCGAAATATAGTTGAACAAAGTGACGCTCTGTTTCTAGATTTGTTCGAAATGTTTGTTGTGCCACTTGAAGCCGAACTTGGTGTCAGATCATCGCATGCCGTGGGCCGTTCGCATGCTGCAGACCTCAATTACAACTCGCGTATGGATGCGGTAAACTACGCGCTGAATCATGATGATGGCGGCATAACTCGAGATCTGAATCGAGCGGATGTTATTCTGATCGGCGTTTCTCGCTGTGGCAAAACCCCAACCTCTCTGTATCTTGCATTGCAATATGGAATTTTTGCTGCAAATTATCCTCTAGTGCCGGAAGATTTTGAATCCAATGTATTGCCTCGAGCAATCAAAGACATTCCTGACAAACTACAGGGACTCACGATACGTCCCGAGCGCTTGCAACAAATTCGCACAGAACGCTCACCCAATAGCCGCTATGCTTCACTGGATAACTGCCAGAATGAGGTAAAACAAGCCGAAAGGATGATGCAACAAGCGAAGATTCCTTTCCTGGACGTTACCACCATGTCGGTAGAGGAAATCGCCACTACAATATTGCATCAAACCAGTTTGAAAAAAAAATAAGCTTACTTTGCCTGTTTGTTCTGTTCGGCTGCAATCTGCTGATGCACTTCTTCCATATTGATTTTCAGAGCGCCGTCTATCAATTGCTCCAGACCGGAAGCAGGTAAAGATCCCGCTTCAGAATACACAATAACATTTTCGCGAAATACCATCAGTGTAGGTATGGAACGAATCTGGAAGTAAGCAGCAAGTTCTTGTTCCACTTCGGTATTGACTTTGCCAAATACAACATCCAGATATTTTTCCGATGTTTTTTCATAGGTTGGCGCAAAAGACACACAGGGACCACACCAAGGCGCCCAAAAATCAACCACCACCATATTTTTTCCGCTTACTACAGATTCAAAGTTTTCCTGATTCAATTCTATCGTAGCCATTTTTTATTCCTATCTGTATAACTGATCTATATATATTTTAAGCTCTTTTTATATTAGCATATAATTAAATAGCTAAAAATTCCATTTATTTGAATTATTCATTATTATGTAGGTCTCAATAATCAATAGAACGGGGAAACACAATGAAATCGAATGTGGGTACTATCGATAGAGTTATACGTATCGTTGGCGGTATTGTGTTAATTACATTGGCTGCAACAGGCATTTTTGCGCCATGGGGTTGGATAGGCGTGGTTCCCTTACTGACTGGCATATTCAAGTTTTGCCCTTTATATCCTCTTTTTGGTTTCAGTACTTGCCCAATGGAAAAAAAATAAACCCGCTTTTTTGTTGTTAAACGCCCGATAGACAAAGCCGTTTATCGGGCGTATCTTTTTCTGCATTCTCCACTCCAGTAATAATTTTATTCACATGAGCGAACAAAGTGACATAGCTGAACTGCAATTAACCGGGATGACTTGCGTCGCTTGTGCAGCGCGTATTGAAAAAGTTCTGAATCACATGCCAAATGTGACTGCCAGTGTCAATTTTGCCACCGAAAAGGCTCGTATCGAATTCGACCAGCAAAACACCAATATGGCTGCATTGATTGCTGCAGTGCAACGTGCCGGTTTTGATGCACACCCGGTGCGTGATTTGGCGACCGAAAAGCTAGAGCATGCAGCTGCCTACAGAGCTCAACGCTTGCAGTTTTTCCTGTCATTATTGCTCACCGCGCCTTTGTTGCTCGAGATGGTTTACATGCTGCCAATCTGGAATAGCCATTATCACGGTATCTTGCCTATCTGGATGCAAGCCATGCTGGCCACTCCGGTGCAGTTTTGGATAGGTAAACGTTTTTTTGTGGGCGCCTGGCATAGCCTGCGTGGTGGTGGTGCAAATATGGATGTGCTGGTTGCGTTGGGTACCAGTGCTGCGTATTTTTTAAGTTGCGCAATATTGGTGTTAAATCTTGATCAACCCGTTTATTTTGAGGCAAGCGCAACAATTATCACCTTGATTTTATTTGGTAAATTGCTGGAGGCGCGCGCCAAGGGGCACGCTTCTGCCGCGCTGGAAGCCTTGATGAATCTGCAACCCAAAGTGGCCCATGTAGAGCGCGATGGCGCAATGTATGAGATAGCTGTGACAGACGTTAAAGTGGGCGACATCTGTGTGGTACGACCCGGAGAAAGTGTGCCCGTCGATGGCTTGATAATTGAAGGATCTTCCAGCCTGGATGAATCCATGCTGACCGGCGAAAGCATCCCCAAAGAAAAAAGCATCAATGACAAGGTCTATACTGCGACTCTGAATCAGCGAGGCTTGCTCAGGTGCCGCGCAATTGCGGTCGGCGCACAAACCCAACTGGCGTCTATTATCAGGCTGGTAGAGCAAGCCCAGGGCTCCAAGGCACCGATCCAGAAGCTTGCAGATAAAATCGCCAGTATTTTCGTGCCTGTTGTCGTAGCCATTGCCACTGTTACTTTCATAGTCTGGTGGTCTATGGGGAGTGACTTTTCCACTGCATTGATCTATGCAGTCTCAGTATTGGTCATTTCCTGTCCTTGTGCCCTTGGCTTGGCAACACCCACTGCCGTCGTTGTAGCCACTGGGCGAGCCGCAAATGCGGGCATTCTGGTCAAGAATGCGACGGCGTTGGAACTAGCGCACAAACTGACTGTACTTATAGTCGACAAGACCGGAACACTGACCAGCGGTACGCCAACTGTTACCGATGTGCTGCCATCCCCGCAACTTCAAGACGCAAAGCAGTTGCTGCAAATTGCCGCCAGTCTGGCGCAGGGATCGACTCATCCCTTATCGCGCGCACTGCTTGCCCAGGCGCAACAATCCGGCATCACTTTATCCACGGCAAGTTCTTTAAATGAACTTGCCGGCAATGGTTTATCTGCCGAAATTAATGGCGTGACTTATCTTTTGGGATCGCCCGCTTTTATCGCAAGCCAGAAGGTGAAACTGAACGAGGAAGAAATACTCGCTTTGCAGCAAACGGGGAAAACGGTCATCGTCATTGCTACAGGCAATACGCTGATGGGTTATATAGCCTTGGCCGATATTTTACGCGAGAGCAGTACCTATGCCGTGAAACGCTTGATTGATATGGGTATCCATGTGGTTATGCTGAGCGGTGATAACAATGCTACTGCTCAGGCTATTGCACTGCAGGCGGGTATTACGGACTTTCGTGCTGAGGTGTTGCCGCAGGACAAGGCTCAACATGTAGAGTCATTTAAAAAACAAGGTCAACTGGTCGGCATGGTAGGTGATGGTATTAACGATGCCCCTGCTCTGGCTGCTGCAGATGTCAGCTTTGCGATGCGTAGCGGCAGCGATATTGCCATTGAAGCGGCTGATATTACTTTGATGCATAACGATTTGATGAGTGTGGCGGATGCGATAGATCTTTCCCGGGTTGCCATGGCCAAAATCCGGCAAAATCTGTTCTTTGCTTTTGTATACAATATATTGGGTATACCCCTTGCCGTCCTCGGCATGTTGAACCCGGTCATTGCTGGTGCGGCGATGGCGATGAGTTCTGTTTCGGTAGTCAGCAATGCACTGCTGCTGAAACGTTGGCAGCCTTATCATAAAAAAAATAATTCTGGAGATTGAGATGGAAACCGTTACGCTTGAGATTAAAGGCATGAGTTGTGGAGGATGCGTAAAAAGCATTACCAATGTGTTGCAACCAATAAAAGGTGTAAGCAATGTGATTGTTTCCCTGGAACATAACAATGCAATAATCAGCTACGAACCAAGCAAGGCAAAGCTTGAACAATTTAAAACCGCAATTGAAAATGCAGGCTTTGACGTGGTTTGATTGCATCACAATATAATCATTTTCAAATATATGGCTTGCATTCCTGATATAAATGTCTATAATGCCGGCTCGTTGCAAGTATATTGCAACTCTGGTTCATCGTTTCCTGACCCCCTAGCGTCCCGAATTGAAGTCTTTCTGACTGAAAATCACTCCGACGCGTCTTGCTTTACCGGTTAGCGACGATGTTATTGCGCCGGTAGAGTATAAGAATACTCCTACTGAATTTTATTGTGCGGCTTCTGCCACACAAGCGCTATTACTTTTTAGTAAGGAATTATTTTGTCTATTGAAAACACAGCAACACCTACTGCGGCAACTATCGAAGTTGCGACATTTGCCAGTCTTGGTCTGAATCCAGTCATTC
>JBBQYH010000097.1:0-7760 GCA_038208855.1 Burkholderiales bacterium | reverse complement strand
GGATATAGCTCAGGCTGCCGGCTGAAGTCCTCAATTTTAGGGGGTAGTTAATTGCCTGATCACTCCAGCCTAGCCATAAATATTCGGGCAGAAAGCGCACATAGCGATAATAAATGCTGGGATCCACTTCTTGTTTGAATTCGCTGATACTGGAATGATAGCCCTGCGCAATATATTTTCCTCCCCAGCTAAGGCTTGCTCCCGCGGTGAGTAAGCCAAATCTGAAAAGATCGGCTGAGTTGGTTTGCAGTCCCGCATTGGCAATGACCGCACCCAGTGCGGTACCGCCTATGCCCACCAGTATACCCACGCCGGTTTTGGCGGCAATCTTGCTCCCGGCGATGGCACCGTTTGCGGTGGCCTTGCCACCGAACGCGGAATCCTGTATCAGTTCATGCAGTTCGCTTTCGCGCTCCAGATGGCGTGCATACCATTTGCCGGCATCGGGTGAAATATGCGCAATGATGCTGTCGCCATTGCTCTCGCTGAGATAAAGCGCACTCTTTCTGCCGCGTAATTTGAAGCTGACCTGGCGTTGTGAACGTAGCGGGTTGAAATTCAGCTCCGGAGTCCATAGAACCTCGGGGCCGGGTCCGCCCAGTATCAGAATCAGATTGGCCGGTGCCTGTTCGCGCTCTGCCAGTTTAAGCGCCCAGTCCAGTTGCTTGTCCAAATAAGCTGCAGCGCGCAGATCCACGCGGGCTTCTTGCCAGTCTCCGCACATGGCCCATAAACCGGCGAGAAAAAGGCGCATGGACGTATCGTCGAAATGTCCATTCGGGCTCCACGGCAGGTCAAGCAGGCTGCTTGCAACACGCGCTTCGACGCAGGCATTTTCAAATTTCCCTTGTAATGAATAACCCCAGCTCAGCAAAAAATGCATCCATATCACTTCATGCTCGGAGGCGTAATAATCTTCGGGGGTCTGCAGGTAGAAAAAAGTTTTAGCCTCGCGCGAGACATGGTAGCGTACACGATCTTCCAGGATTTTTACCTGCTTTTGCAACTGGCTGATCTGTGGCTTGCCCTGTACCAGATTCAGATAAGTTTTTTCCATCGTTGTTATGAAATCCCCGGATTCTGCCTGGCGCGGAAACATGAGCAAGGCATCGTCTATATTGCCTTGTGAAAATTGGTTTTCGCTTTTTTGATAGTTCTGTTTGCTGAGCAGGATATTCTGGCTGCAAGCTGCAGTCAGTAGTAATAATGGCAAGCAAATTATATTTGCTAGTAGTGAAAACTTCATGAATGATATTTGTCAGATACGATATTTGATGAGTGTTAGTTTCTCTTGAAAATCCAATTAGACCAAACCGCGTTCCGCGAATGACAGGCAGCCTGAACCGGCCACAATAAAGTGATCCAGTACGCGCACATCAACCATGGCCAAAGCCTGTTTTAAAGCATCGGTCAGCAGGCGGTCAGACTGGCTGGGTTCGGCTACACCTGAAGGATGGTTGTGTGCGAGTATGACTGCTGCGGTATTGTGGAAGAGGGCGCGTTTGACGACTTCGCGCGGATAGACACTGGTTTGTGTAAGCGTGCCGTGGAACATTTCTTCTGCAGCAAGTACACGGTGCTGAGTGTCTAGAAAAATCACCATGAATACTTCCTGTTGCCTGCCGCGCAATAGCAGTTGCAAATATTCGCGCACAGCGCGTGGAGAATTGAGCGCATCACCTGCTTGCATAGCTTCACCCAGTGCACGCCTGGACATCTCCAGAACTGCCTGCATCTGCACATATTTGGCCAGGCCCATGCCGTGTATGGCGCAGAAATCCTGCTGGCTGGCGGCAAACATGGCGGTCAGACTGGTAAACCGGGTCAGCAGGTCACGCGCCAGATCCACCGCGCTTTTGCCCACTACGCCGGTACGCAGAAAAATCGCCAGCAGTTCGGCATCAGATAATGCCGCCGCACCACGCTGGATTAATTTCTCGCGCGGACGTTCGCCTTCAGGCCAGTCATTGATTGCCATAGCTTCCCCTCGTTAATTTTGATGGATCACGGTTTTTTTTGTTAAGATACACCGCATTATGGAACAAACCACTTCAAAACGCATAGTACTTGGCCTGACCGGCGGGATTGCTGCCTATAAGTCAGCCGAACTTGCACGTCTACTGATCAAGCAGGGTATGGATGTGCAGGTGGCGATGTCGGAGGCCGCCTGCCATTTTATAACACCCACCACCATGCAGGCATTGTCCGGCAAGCCTGTGCTGACCAGCCAATGGGACGAGCAGGCGAATGGCATGGCACATATCAATCTCAGTCGTGCAGCCGATGCTATTGTTGTGGCACCTGCAACTGCGGATTTTATTGCAAAGCTGGCCCATGGTCTGGCGGATGATTTGCTGTCAACCTTGTGTCTTGCGCGCAATTGTCCATTGCTGATAGCGCCTGCAATGAACAGGCAGATGTGGGAGAGTGCGGCTACGCAGCGCAATATCAGGCAACTCAGGGATGATGGTGTGATCGTATTGGGGCCTGCCAGCGGCCTGCAAGCGTGCGGGGAAGAGGGTTTGGGACGAATGTTGGAGCCGGAGCAACTGGCACAGGCTGTTGCCGGCAGTTTTCAGGCCAAGCTAATGCGCGGAGTAAAAGTGCTGCTGACGGCCGGACCGACATATGAAGCGATAGATGCCGTACGCGGAATCACCAATCGCAGTTCGGGCAAGATGGGCTATGCAATCGCACAGGCAGCAGTTGAGCTGGGTGCGGAGGTGGCTCTGGTGTCAGGCCCTGTGGCGTTGACGCCGCCACAGTTTGCGCAGATGGTGAGGGTAGAAAGTGCAAGTGAGATGTTTGCAGCAGTGAAACAGCGGGTAGCTGAACATGATATTTTTATCGCGGTGGCTGCTGTCGCTGATTATCGCGTTGCGCAAACCAGCACGCAAAAAATAAAGAAGGGAGACGGCAATCTGCATATGGAATTGCTGCCCAATCCCGACATATTGGCCTATGTGGCATCCTTGCCCAATCCGCCTTTTTGCGTTGGCTTTGCAGCGGAAACCGAGAATCTCAAACAATATGCAGAACAGAAGCGACGCGCAAAAAAACTGCCCTTGTTGGCGGCCAATCTGGCTCAAGATGCGATAGGTGCGGATGACAATGAATTGATTTTGTTTGATGACGCAGGTGAGCATTTGCTGCCCAGAGCGGACAAACTTACCCAGGCACGCGCATTGATGCAGCATATAATAAAATTGAAAAGCAGCTTTTAACTTTAGGGAATAGCACGATGAAACATGTGGATGTAAAAATTCTTGATCCGCGTCTGCTCGATCAACCGCCGGCCTATGGTACGCCCGGATCGGCTGGCATAGATTTGCGCGCCTGCATCGAGCATAAAATGATTATTAACCCGGGCCAGTGCGAACTTATTCCTGCCGGCATGGCGATACATATCGGTGATCCCCATTATGCGGCAATGATTTTGCCCCGCTCAGGACTTGGACATAAACATGGCATAGTTTTGGGTAATCTGGTGGGTTTGATTGATTCTGATTACCAGGGACAGTTGTTTGTTTCTCTATGGAACCGTGGCCAGACTCCCTTTACCTTGTTACCGCTGGAACGCATGGCGCAATTGGTGATTGTGCCTGTAATGCAAGTAGCGTTCAATATTGTGGATGAATTTCCCCTTAGTCAGAGAGGGGAAGGCGGCTTCGGCAGTACAGGCAAACACTAAGCAATTTATTGAAGCTAGGCCTGGCCTGAGTTTCAATCTTCAAGAGTGATGGTGCAATAAGCGACAGATATCACTTGAAGTTCATCGGATCCGCCAGGTAGACGCAGGTTGACGCTATCGTCTACCCTCGCTTTGAGCAAGGCTCTGGCCAACGGTGATACCCAACTGACCAGCCCCCTGGCAGGCTCGGCCTCATCAACACCTACTATGCTGAAGGTGCGGTGTGCACCATCCAGGCCGCACACCGTTACCGTAGCACCGAAAAAAATCTGATCACTTTCTTTTCTTGCTGCTGGATCTATGACTTCGGCATTTTCAAGGCGTTTGGCCAAAAATCGTATGCGCTTGTCAATTTCACGCAGACGTTTCTTGCCATAAATGTAATCGCCATTCTCCGAACGATCACCGTTGGAGGCGGCCCAGGTAATTGTTTGTACAAGGGTGGGGCGCTCAACTTTCCATAGTTGATCGAGTTCATCCTGCAGGCGTCGAAATCCTGCGGGCGTAATATAGTTTTTTGTTCCCGCTGGTATTTGCAGGGAAGTATCGATCAAGGATTCTTCGTCATCCTCATCGGATTCAGTTAAGTAAGATTCAGACATTTTGCGATACTGGGTTTATGGTTTGAAATATTGCCATCCCTGTTTTTGACGATTCACGATATATACCGCGCCAAATGGTGTAACCGCTACACCGGGAGCTAATGTAGATGCAAGTACATTGTCGGTTTTCATCGATCTTTCGCAAGCGATGATCTTGATACCTTCGCTTTGCATTTTCTGTATTAACGGGATTTCATCGCTGTCTTCTGTTAATAATTTTACGGTCGGTCCAAAAACAACAACCTCAAATTTTGCTTTTGTTAATATTTCGTGCATATTTGAAGCCAGCTTCAATGCCCTTTCAAATTGCGCTTTGTCACCGTTACCTTGCACGACTACCGCTTTTGAAATGGTTTCAGCTTGTGTTGTTGTGGCAAAAAGAACCAGGGAGAGTGCAAGCAGCCTTATGATTTTCATGATACTAATCCTTTAGTAAAAATTCCCGGCATAGCCGGGAATTAGTTGAAAAAACAATCTACTGAAAACAAACTACTGGGTTTTACAGATTGAAATCAAGCCTCGCGCATCATGAAATAATATTGCACTTTCATGGTCAGTGCCGAGCCGGCAATGATGGATGCCAGTGCAACAAATGATCCCAGTGAAAGTGTGGATACACCTGTAATGCCCTGGCCTATGGTGCAACCCATCGCTGTAATACCGCCAAAACCCATCAAAATGCCACCTATCATATGCGAAGCCATATCCTTGGCAGAGGTGAAGTATTCCCAACGGAAACTCTTGGAGATCAGCGCATACAGCAAGGAGCCGGCAAAAACACCGAATGCTGCTGTTACGCTGAAGGTCAGCACATTGGATGTATCAGTCCAGTAGCCTAAGTATTCAAGTGAATAAGCAGACGGTGCCACAAACGACATCGATTCAGCCAGGTGGGAAGCGGTACCCATGAAGGTCATTTCCAAGGTGTCAGGATTTTCTGCATAACCCATATGGCCGGTAATGTACCAGCCCGCTACTATAACGGCACCTATGACCAGACCGCTGAGTATGTTGTCGGATTCTTTGCGATATTCCTTGCTTTTGAATACAAAAATCAGCATGGCAAGCGCAATGACCGAAGCGACCAGTAGTTGCACACCCTTGGCATCCATACCGGCCAGTCCGGACAGGAAAGCAGGGAGTGTCTGGCTGTGATTAAACTGTGTGGTGACATCAGGCGCGGTCAATACCCCAACGCGGAATGCGCCGAATATACCCTTGAGCGTTGCAATTGCAGCAAAACCCATGAAAACAAATACAACGACTGATTTCAGATTCCCACCGCCAATACGAAGCAATGTTTTGCTACCACAACCTGAAGCCAGCGTCATGCCTATACCGAATGTCAAACCGCCAATAACAAAGGTCAGTAGGGGAAAGCTGGCACCGGTGTAAATGGTTTTGGAAAGATCCAGATAGCCATAGTAAGACAATAAGTTAGTGCCGAGAATGGCAACAGCGATGGCAAGTATCCAGGCACGCATGCGCCCCCAGCTTCCCATGTTTACCACGTCTGAAACTGCACCCATGGTGCAGAAATTGGTTTTGTTGCCTATGTAACCGAAGATGATACCCAAACCCAGTCCCCACAGGACAACTGTCGTTGCTAAACTCATAATCTCTCTCCCTTAAACTATCTGTGTATAAAATCAGTTTCATTCAGTGTGGCACTTGCAATTTGTTAATTGCATTTGCTAATGGTAGAAAAACAAACTGCTTGCTAAACAAGAAACTCTCCTGTTTAGCAAGCAGTATTAAGACATCAAGGCATTAATTAAGCAAGACCAGGATTGCCTTTGACACCAATCAATTTAGGCATATTGAGCTTGCGCGGAGCGATAACTTTTTTACTGCGCAAGTATCCGGACACAACGTCATAAATTGGTTCGCCTACCACACCTTCACCAACTGGAGCCCAACCAGCCACTTTGTACTTCTTGTTCGGATCCAGTTTTTTGCCATTGAGCATCATGTTGTTGATACGCTTGCCAAAACCTTTGGTCAAATCGCAAGTGTAGTTGATGCCGCCTACACGAACCATGTCACCACCTTGCTGTTTGTAAGGGTCGGCATTGAACAGGTTGTCGCAAACGTCTTCCATGATGTCTTTGATTGTTGAGCCAGTCATTTCAGTCACAGTAGTCTGTGGATAAGTAATCGCAGTCTGATCCATCACGTGTTCATAAGTAATGGCCTCGCCCGGCAACAGCGAGGTACCCCAGCGGAAGCCGGGTGAGAAGGCTGCATCAGCACCCTTGACTTCCATCAGGGCATCCAGGATCAGTTGGTCAAACGTACCGTTGAAGTTACCGCGGCGATACAGCGTGCCTTCGGTGATTGCCAGTTTTTCTGCCAATTGATGTGCATATGGTGCGCGTATATCTGTGATCAGCTTTTCCATTTCCGTATCTGGAGCGATCAGGTTGGAAAATACCGGCAACAGCTTGTATTTGTAGCCGGCAATTTTGCCGCCTTTGACGTCAAAGTCCAGTACACCCAGGAACTTGCCATTTGAACCCGCGTTGGTAACCAGTGTTTGACCGTTGCGGTTTTTGACGATTGTTGGGGCAGGCACGCCATCATGTGTATGGCCGCCCATAATGGCGTCTATGCCGGTTACACGGCTTGCCATCTTCAAGTCTACGTCCATACCGTTATGAGAAATCACAACGACAACCTGGGCGCCTTTGGCGCGCGCTTCGTCTACCACTTTTTGCATATTGTCGTCCTGGATGCCGAAGCTCCAGTCAGGAACCATATGACGAGGGTTTGCTATAGGTGTGTAAGGGAAAGCCTGACCGACAATCGCGACAGGAATACCATTGATCTGCTTCATTACATAAGGTTTGAAGACCTGATCTCCAAAGTCCAGAGTTTTAACGTTTTGTGCAACGAAATCCAGATTGCCCTTGAAGTCATTGTCGATAACTTCTTTTACGCGATCTGCACCCAGAGTGAATTCCCAGTGACCTGTCATGACGTTAACGCCAAGCAGTTTGCAGGCATCTACCATGTCTTGACCATTGGTCTTGAGTGCGGTGTAAGAGCCTTGCCATGTATCGCCACCATCCAGCAGCAGAGAGCCCGGGCGGCTGGCACGGATTTGCTTTACCAACGTGGCCAGATGCGCAAAACCACCTACTTTACCGTAAGTTTTGGCTGCTTTTTCAAAGTCCAGATAAGTGAAGGCATATGAATCCATCGTGTCGGGGCGCATGCCAAAGTGCTTGAGCAATTGTTCGCCTACCAAATGGGGTGGCTTGCCGAAGCTTGAGCTAAGACCGATATTTACGTCGGGTTCGCGGAAATAAATCGGTTTTAACTGTGCGTGACAATCAGTCATGTGCATGATTGATACATTGCCATAGGCCGGCAGATCATAGTAGCTGTTGGTAGTGCCGGTATTGCTGGTAGCGGACAAGGCTGACTTGCTGTCAAGAGCCAATCCTGAAGCAGACGCTATCGCT
>JBBQYH010000096.1:0-7767 GCA_038208855.1 Burkholderiales bacterium | reverse complement strand
CCATGTCACAGCCCGCCTGCAGCGCGGCATCTGCACGTTGCACTATACCGCCCGCAACCGTGGCGCCTTCCATGCTCAAATCATCGCTGAAAATAACCCCTTCAAAACCCAGCTCTCCACGCAGGATATCCTTGAGCCATTTTTTGGAGAAACCAGCCGGCTGACTATCCACTTTAGGGTAGATGACATGAGCAGGCATTACCGCCGTCAGGCCAAAATTCACCATCTGGCGGAAAGGAATCAGGTCGCATAACTCTATGTCGGTATAGCTGCGCTCATCAAACGGAATTTCCAGATGCGAGTCGGCACGCACAAAACCGTGTCCCGGGAAATGCTTGCCGACCGTGTGCATGCCGGCCTGTTTCATACCCAACAAAAGGCTGTGGGCCAATTCGGCAATCGCCTGAGGTTCAGAATGAAACGCGCGGTCGCCTATCACGCCGCTGCTACCATAGTCCACATCAAGCACCGGGGTGAAACTGAAATCTATGCCACAGGCGCGCAGTTCCGCAGCCAGGACATAACCTGCATGCTGGGCCAGATTTTTTGCTCGCTTGGGATGTTCATCCCAGAGCTTACCCAGCTCGCGCATGGGTGGGATACGTGTAAAACCATCGCGAAAGCGTTGCACGCGCCCGCCTTCATGGTCCACTGCTATCAGCAACGCGGGACTACGCAATTTTTGAATACTGTTGGTCAGCTCTATCAGCTGGCGTGTCGACTCATAATTGCGCGCAAAAAGAATAACGCCACCTACCAAAGGATGTTGCAACCTGCTTACATCCTCAGCTGTAAGCACCTTGCCTGCAACATCCAGCATGACCGGACCAATACCCATATATATTCTCCTGATAGCTCAATGCTGTTTATCAAGCATTAGATTTAATTATGTGAATTATAAGGCTAATAGTGCATTAACCGTAGTACTCATGCATACAACAAGTCAGATAATTTCAGCCCTAAAGTGGACAGCCAGCCGGCTGCCTACTAGCATGGTCGCAATCCAAATGCCCCTGGCATATATAGCGGATTCCTATGTGGGAAATGCACATTAGCGATTTCAACTGTTGCCGTGAAGATGAAGTTCATCCGGGAAATGGCAATGGAAGCTCAATCGATAAGGAAGGCTAAGCATGGATGTTGTTCAGTACGTCCTGGAGAATCGACAATATTCCGAAAAGGCAGACAAAAATCAGCTGTTTTTTTCCAACACAACGAATGCCACTGCATGCTCACGTTCATCACTGATACTCAAGTGGTGGCGCGTCACGCCCAATTCTGACAAGTATGCTGTCAGTTCAGCATCGAAGACAAATTCAGGTTTCCCCAGCAAGTCATGTTTCACACCCATGCTGTGCATGGTGAGCGGATGGCGCAAGCCGCAACCGGCAGCTTTGGCCAGCGCTTCTTTGGCTGCAAAGCGCTTCATCAAAAGGCGTGCAGGTTGCGGATGACTATTGAATTCAATCAGTTCATGCGGACTAAGTATGCGCTTGGCAAATGACTCACCATATTTTGCGTGCAATTTTTCAATGCGCTCATAGGCAACAATGTCGGTTCCTATGCCAAATATCATGCGACGAGCAGGGCCTTCATTTTCTTTACCGCCTGTTCCAGACCGATAAACAAGGCTTCGGAAATAATTGCATGACCGATATTGAGTTCACAAATTTTCGCAATGGCGACTATGGGCTGTACATTGTGATAATTCAAGCCGTGTCCCGCATTTACCTGCAGACCCAACGCATCGCCATGAGCTACGGCATGCTGGATGCGCGCCAATTCAAGTGTCTGCTCAGGCACACTGCTTGCATCGGCATATTTTCCGGTATGTATCTCCACCACAGGAGCACCCGCTTTGCGCGCGGCATCGAGCTGCCTTTTATCCGGATCAATAAACAGGGACACGCGTATGCCCGCTTCTGCGCACTTGTCACAGGCAAGTTTCACCTGGTCAAAATAGCGCACCACATCCAGCCCGCCTTCCGTTGTGAGTTCTTCACGCCGTTCTGGAACAAAACAGACATCATGCGGTTTGATGCGCAAAGCAAAAGACAGCATTTCTGTGGTAATGGCACTTTCCAGATTCATGCGTGTTTGCAGCATGTCGCGCAGGATTTCCACATCCCGGTCCTGTATATGCCTGCGGTCTTCACGCAAGTGCAGGGTAATGGCGTCAGCACCGGCCGCTTCGCCCACCAATGCGGCTTGCAGCACATTGGGGTAACGTGTGCCGCGCACCTGGCGTAGCGTGGCTACATGGTCGATATTCAGGCCCAGTTTTATCATGACAACTCCTCAAATTCAGTTCGCATCAAAGTTTGGTCAACTCTTTAATCAATTCGCGTGTATGTAACTGCTTGCCATCCAGATGATGATTCAGCAACATGCGCATCAATTGTTTTCCCTGGCGAGCGCTGTGTACATCACTGTAATCGTCAGCAACCATATCGAGCAGAGTTTTACCGGATATCTGCAAGCCTTCTTCAGTTCCGGCATTTTCCCTCACCACGCCCCGTTCAATCACATATCTATAGGTTAGTGCGACATCAATCGGTTTGTCACTGCCCGCTTCATGATCAAGCAACAAAGCATAACCCAACTCCTGCAATAAATGCTTTTCAAAGCAACGCAGGGTGGATGCCATGTCCGCTCCATGGGCAAGGCGTTGTAAAGTATGCTGGTAGTAATCGAAAAGGCTAACGTGCGGGTCATCACGCACCATCAGGTTGAGCAGTAATTCATTCAGATAAAACCCGCACATCAATGCAGTACCCTGCAACAGAGGCTGCCCACCCTGCCACTCTGCACTGTGCAAGGTGCGTACCTCATGCTTGCCAAACCAGCTTAATGAAAGCGGTTGAAAGTTCATCAGCAAACCGCGCACGGCCGATTTTGGGCGGCGAGCACCGCGTGCCACCAGCGGAACGCGTCCGTGCTGCCGGCTGAAAACTTCCACCAGCAGGCTGGTTTCGCGAAACGGGTAGCTGTGCAGCACAAAAGCCGGTTCGTCTGCCAAGCGATTTTTATGCGTTTGCATCATGATGCATCTAATGGCTATTCGTAACCCAGGCTTTTAAGCATCTGCGGGCTATCCGCCCAGCCGCTGCGCACCTTGATCCACACTTCAAGAAAGACTTTCCCGTCAAACAGCTTCTCCATATCCAGCCTGGCCTGAGTTGCTATTTCCTTGAGCTTTTCGCCGTTCTTGCCTATCAGCATGGCTTTGTGCGCGTCCTTGTCCACCAATATCGCGGCATGAATGCGGCGCATTTTGCCTTCCATCTTGAACTGCTCGATAACCACGCTGACAGAATAGGGTAGCTCCTCTCCGGTAAAACGAAATACTTTTTCGCGCACAATTTCGGCTGCAAGGAAACGTTCGTTGCGATCGGTCACCTCATCTTCGGGGTAAATTTTTTCGCCTTCGGGCAGAAATGGCCGTATTGCATCAAGCAGGGTATCCAGCTGTTTATCATGTTTCGCACTCACGGGAACAATAGCGGTAAACTCCCTCTCTTTTGAAATCTCTTGCATAAACGGCAGCAACTCGTTCTTGTCCTCCATGTTGTCGACCTTGTTGATCACCAACAACACCGGTATGTTTTTTGGCAATAGATTCATCACCAGTCTATCCCGCTCGTCGAAATGCCTGGCTTCAATCACAAACAGCACTACATTGACATCGCGCAGGCTGCTGGTTACCACCTTGTTCAGACCCTTGTTCAGGGTATTCAGATACTGGGTCTGGAATCCCGGTGTATCCACAAATACGAATTGCGTTTTCTCTTCGGTAAGGATACCGGTAATGCGGTGACGGGTGGTCTGCGCCTTGCGCGAGGTAATGCTGACCTTTTGTCCGACAAGATGATTCAGCAGTGTGGATTTGCCCACATTGGGGCGTCCCACAATTGAAATAAAGCCACTGCAAAATGTTGTTTTATCGGTCATTTTTTTTTAATATCAATGTATTGTAAGCGGCATCTGCCGCTATTTGTTCTGCCATGCGCCTGCTGCTGCCTGCTCCGCGCGTAGTCACTTTCAATTGCGCAATCGCACATTCAACCTGAAATACCTGTGCATGCGCCTCTCCTTCAGTTGCTACGACGGAATATTTTGGCAGCGACAATTTATGGCTTTGCAAATATTCCTGCAGCAATGTTTTCGCATCCTTGCCCAAAGCAAGCAAGTCGGCTTGCTGTATATAGGGAATATACAGCTTCAAGATGAATTCTTCGGCGACATTGAATCCGCCATCCAGGAACAACGCACCTATCAGTGCTTCCAGCGCATCTGCCAGAATGGATGGTCTGCTAGACCCCGCACTTTTGCGCTCACCCTCTCCCAGCAGCAATTCATTGCCCAAATCCAGTTGCTGCGCCAATGTAACCAGCGTTTGCTGGTTTACCAGATTGGAGCGTAAACGTGACAACTCTCCTTCAGGCAGATCAGTGAATGTTTCATGCAGATGTTTTGCTATCACACAATTCACTACGCTGTCGCCGAGAAACTCCAGCCTTTCATTGTGCGCCGAACTATGGCTGCGATGGGTTAATGCCCGTTGCAACAGTTGAGGTTGCGCAAAGACATGTCCCGTTTTTTTTCGCAGCACCTCATGACTCATAAGGCGACTATTTTGAAGTTGGATTAAAATCAATCAGCAAGCTGACATTACCAGCAAATGGTATCTTCACATTATATTTGACACTCAAGGTCAACACGCCATTATCCTTGCTCATTACAAGATCATTAGAAGACACTGCCGTAATATCATCCATAACATTTGCTCGCTTGTAAAACGAATCCTTAATTTCTGCCGCAGTAGCCGACTGCATCGCTGGATCATGTACTATGGCATCAAGAGTACGCTGAATTTTGCCATTATCCATATAAGCCGGTATCAGCTTCATGCTTATCATGGCAATTACAACAAATGCAACCAGTACCATCACAAGTCCGCCCAAAGAAACGCCTTTTTGCTGTTTTATTAATGCCTTCATCACGTATCTCCTCAGTTTATGGTTATGCCTATTCGTTTCAAATCACTAAAATTCATCCAGATGAAAAATGCTTTGCCCACTATCATTTTATCCGGAACAAAACCCCAATAACGACTATCCCTGCTGTTGTCACGATTGTCACCCATCATGAAATAATGACCTTTGGGCACAGTACAGCGTACTTCCTCAAATGTGTAACTGCACTGTTCCCGCTGCGGAAAATCGGAGACCGAACCCGCATGGTAACTCGGCAATTCCGGATTGATCAGGATAGGATGTACATGCCCGCTCAAGTTTTCAGCATAACGATTGGTATGTACAAAGCTTAAGCCGTTATCGACATAATTGTACTCGCCTTCACTTTTTTGTTCCTGCGCAACGCCGTTTATCAACAATTGCTTGCCGCGATAGATGACCTCATCACCGGGCAGCCCGACAACGCGCTTTATATAATCGATCGCAGGGTTTTCAGGATAGTGGAATACCATCACATCTCCGCGCTGAGGATTACCAATGTCAATGATTTTTTGCGAGATGATGGGCAGACGTATGCCATAGGCAAACTTATTGACCAGAATAAAATCGCCCACATGTAACGTCGGAATCATGGAGCCCGAGGGTATTTTGAAAGGTTCAACCAGGAATGAGCGCAGCAGGAAAACGGCTAGAATAACCGGAAAAAAACTCTTGGCGTATTCTACCCACCATGGTTCCCCTGCCTTGCGGCGCGCTTTCAATAAAAAAATATCCAGCAACCAGACGCCGCCTGTTACCACCAGCAGTAAAAACATGATCAATGCAAAATCCATCAGTGCTTCCTTTCTTATTTATCATCTATGCGCAAGATGGACAGAAATGCCTCTTGCGGAATTTCCACACTGCCAACTTGCTTCATGCGCTTTTTTCCGGCTTTTTGTTTTTCCAACAACTTGCGCTTGCGTGAAATATCGCCGCCATAACATTTTGCCAGTACGTTCTTGCGCAATGCCTTCACGTTTTCGCGTGAAATGATATTGGCACCGATTGCCGCCTGAATAGCCACATCAAACATTTGCCGCGGTATCAATTCACGCATCTTGGCTGCCACAGCACGGCCGCGGTACTGGCTGTTGGCTCTATGCACGATTATTGCCAAAGCATCGACTTTCTCGCTGTTTATCATGATATCCACCTTGACCACATCCGCAGACCGGTATTCCTTGAATTCATAATCCATGGAAGCATAGCCACGTGATACCGATTTCAGCTTATCAAAGAAATCTATCACTATTTCTGCCATGGGCATTTCATATACCAGCAACACTTGTTTGCCGTGATAGCTCATATTGATCTGCACGCCGCGCTTTTGTGTGCATAGCGTAATAACGGCCCCAACATATTCCTGCGGCATATACAGGTTCACTGTCACGATAGGCTCGCGAATTTCTTCTATTTTGGACACATCCGGCATCTTGGAAGGATTGTCTACCAGCATAATACTGCCATCACGCATCACCACCTCGTAAATGACAGTAGGAGCGGTAGTAATCAGATCCATGTCAAATTCCCGCTCCAGCCGCTCCTGCACAATTTCCATATGCAGCAAGCCCAGGAAACCGCAACGGAAACCGAAACCCAGAGCCTGAGAAACCTCCGGTGCATATTGCAGCGAGGCATCGTTAAGCTTGAGCTTTTCCAGAGAATCTCGCAATGCATCGTATTGATTGGACTCAACAGGGAACAGCCCCGCGAACACCTGCGGTTGCACCTCCTTGAACCCAGGCAGTGCACTGCCGGCCGGATTGCTTTGCAGGGTGATCGTATCACCCACTTTGGCATCTTTCAATTCCTTGATGCCGGCAATCACAAAGCCCACCTGACCGGCTGTCAACTCCTCGCGCGCTATTGTTTTCGGGCTGAATACGCCTATCTGCTCGGTCAGATGTTGTGCTCCGGTAGCCATGAAGAGAATTTTTTCTTTGGGTTTGAGCGTACCGTTTACGATACGCACCAGCATTACCACCCCGACATAGTTGTCATACCAGGAGTCTATGATCAAAGCCTGCAACGGGGCATTTTTGTCGCCTTTGGGCGGCGATACTTTTGCGATAATGGATTCAATAACATCCTGCACCCCCAAACCGGTTTTGGCAGAACAGCGCACCGCATCATGCGCATCTATGCCAATAACATCCTCGATTTCCTGGATGGCATTTTCAGGATTGGCCGAAGGCAGGTCTATCTTGTTCAACACGGGCACCACTTCCACTCCGAGATCAAGCGCGGTATAACAGTTTGCCACCGTCTGCGCTTCAACACCCTGTGCGGCATCCACTACCAGCAATGCACCTTCGCAGGCAGAAAGTGAACGCGACACTTCATAGGAAAAATCCACATGGCCCGGGGTGTCTATCAAATTCAGATTGTAAACATGACCGTCGCGCGCCTTGTAACTCAGCGCAGCTGTCTGTGCCTTGATAGTTATACCGCGCTCGCGCTCGAGATCCATGGAATCAAGAACCTGCGCTTCCATTTCACGGTCTGAAAGGCCGCCACATAATTGAATGATACGGTCTGCCAAAGTGGATTTTCCGTGGTCTATATGGGCAATGATGGAAAAATTTCGGATATATTGCATTAAAATATTGAGTCCAATTGAAGATATAGACTTACGGAATCCATAAAAAATCCCGTCAAATCCATCTTAGATATCGCAAAGGGCGAATTCTAGCTGATTTTGACGGGATTAGCTGCTCTGCCAAGTACATTAACCAGCAAACATGCAAGC
>JBBQYH010000095.1:0-7908 GCA_038208855.1 Burkholderiales bacterium | reverse complement strand
CCCTGAAAGAATTCATATTCCTGCACACGAAATAGCTCGCTAATACCAGGCTGAACATCCAGGGTTAACGGCATTCGCAATATGCGCATGCCGGGAATATTGGTTAAAGCAAATAAATTCATTGATTGCGCAAGTTGATTCATTGGATCCCCACTGTCATCTTTTAAAATATATTTACGGCACAAGTCATATTGTAACGGTGATCTGCCAATTCAAATAATTGAATTTACATTTAACAGGCTAAGACTAATGTAAGAATTAACGGTCGAATCCGGCACGCTCAGACAAACCAACAGCAATATTGTCCGCATCAAATTTTGCATTTTATGCCGCGACTTCGCAACTACTTCGGCACTGCGGCCTGTTGATAGCTGAACATCCGCATCAGCGCCAAATTACTATGGCAATTGCGTTTTTTAAAATGGACCCATCATACCCGGCAAACTACAAATAATCCTTTAGTATCAAATGAAAACAATTCACCTGCTTATATGGATATTAAGCCTCTACTTGCATCCATTTTTTGACAATCCCCAAGTCAGAGACTAGGATAAAGGTTCGTAGCTCAAGGTATAGGGAATCGAATGTCCACCTTATTTCATACCAATAAAAATATCGCAAGCCTTTTCACCCCCATATTTTTGTTGTTCATTGCCGTTTTTGTTTCATCCCAAAACGCCATAGCAGAAAATATAAATTTAGGCTCGGTTGCCATGGACGTTCCTGCAGAAATGGTCAAGCGCCTGACTCCTCTGGCTAAGTATCTCAGCAAACAAACAGGTCTGAAAGTTGAATTTCGCGCTTCGCCCAACCTGGGTTCCGCTGTGGACGAATTGGGAAACAATACTACCCAAATTGCTTACTTCACTCCTGCTGCCTATCTGGAGGCACATGAAAAATACGGTGCCAAACTTCTGGTCAATCCACTTAACAAAGGTAAAGGCACCTTTACACTGATGATCGTGGTAGCAACAAACAGTCCTATACAGACGGTAAATGATTTGCACGGCAAAAAATTCGCCTTTGGCGATAAAAAAGCGGTACTACAACCGGCTGTTGTGGAAAATGCGGGCATCAAACTGGAAGAATTTGCATCCTATGCCTATCTAAATCACTACGACAATATTGCCAAAGCAATTATCAATGGCGATTTCGATGCGGGCATACTGAAAGATACGATAGCGGAGAAATTTTCATCCCAGGGTATAAGAATCATCCATACTTCTCCTCCCCTGCCTTCCTATCTGTTTGCCGTAAACAAAAATCTCCCCGCAAAAACCGTTGCCAAACTGAAAAAAGCCATGCTTGCGTTAAAGGATGATAGCGAAGAGCACAAAGCCATTTTGACTGCGCTTGAAAAAGGTTATAACGGATTTGAAGCAAGCAGCGACAAAGATTTCAATGGCATACGCAAATTGCTCGCGCAAGCAAAAAAATAATTTAATCATATTGATGCTGTTTTAGTGCCCAGAGCACATGCTCGCGCACTAAAACTGAAGGGCTTTGCATATGTAAATGCAAAGCCCTTTTTACTGCCTCGGTGCCGGGTGCATTCCCCAAGGCTACCGCAATATTGCGCAGCCATTGTTCATGGCCTATGCGATACACAGCGCTGCCGGCAAAGTTTTGCCGGAAAGTGGCTTCATCCCAGGTAAACAGTTCTGTCAGCGGTAAATCATCCAAACCATGTCTGACAGCAAAATCTGCTTCCAGAGATTTTTGCGCAAATCGATTCCATGGACAGGCCATCTGGCAATCATCACAACCGTAGATACGGTTACCCATCATTGCGCGCAAATTTTCAGGAATACTGCCTTTGAACTCAATGGTGAGATAGGAGATACAGCGCCGTGCATCAAGTTGGTAGGGGGCAACGATCGCTTGTGTGGGGCAGATATCGATGCAAGCTGTACAACTGCCGCAGTGATTTTTTATTTCTGCTTTGTCCTTGCTCTCGGCATCAATCAGCAACGGAAGATCGGTGTAGATTTCACCCAGAAAAAAATAGGAACCGTGTTCTCGCGTAAGCAACAGAGTATGTTTGCCGCGCCAACCCAGACGCGCTTTTTCGGCCAGCTCGACTTCCAGCACAGGGGCACTATCGGTAAACACGCGGTAATTGACCTGCTCGGCCTGTAGGCGGATTTTCTGTGCCAGTTTTTCCAGGCGATTGCGCAATACCTTGTGATAGTCGCGCCCCAAAGCGTAGCGCGAAACAAATGCCCGTTCGCCATCCTGCAATACCTCCCAAGCATCCCTGCTCCCGGATGGGTAATAATTCATGCGTACTGAAATAACCCTTATGGTACCCGGCACCAATTCAGCCGGGCGGCTGCGTTTGCTGCCATGTTTTGCCATATAATCCATGGTGCCATGATTGCCGCCGGCCAGCCATTGCTGAAAACGCGCTTCTGCGGCGCCAAGATCGGTATCGCTGATGCCGACAGCATGAAACCCCAGCTCCAAGCCCCATTGCTTTATGTTGGCCGTGAGTTTCGTGTAATCGACTGCGATTTTTTGAGGTGCTTTGTTTTGCATAAACCTGATGATAACCGAATTGAACTACAGCGGCATTCCGCCATCGGGCACAAGCTCGCCATAGCCCTGCCCGATGAGTCCGCAACAACCAGGTTTGCTGAGCGTTTGGCGAAAGTGATTGTACCGGGAATGCTGATCTATCTACGTGGTGACCTGGGTGCAGGCAAGACCACACTCGTGCGTGCCTTGTTGCATGCGCTGGGTTATCAGGGGCGCGTCAAAAGCCCGACCTATACTCTACTTGAGCAATACCAGGTGCAGGGTTTGCACCTGTGCCACTTTGACTTATACCGCTTTCAGGACCCCTCCGAATGGGAATCTGCGGGGTTCAATGATGAATTGGATGACGTAAATATCTGCCTGGTGGAGTGGCCTGATAAAGCCGGAACTCTGTTGCCTGTAGCAGACCTGGAAATAATCTTCGACATTCTGCCTGATGGGCGTAAAATTGTGTTGCATGCAAACTCAAACACAGGTAGTGAATGTTTAAGAAATTTGGCCAGCTGATTATTGTCTTTATCATTTTATGGATGTCCTTGGGCAGCACCCAGGCACAGCCTGCAATCGCTATCAATGCAGTTAGGATTTGGCCGGCACAGGATTACACCCGTATCACAATAGAATCCAATCGGGCAATTCACTATAACCAGTTCACCATAAAAAATCCGGACCGCCTGGTCATCGACTTGGAAGATGTGGATATCAATGATGTTTTAAACAGCCTGAGCGGCAAAATCGACAATGACGATCCCTACATCAAAAGTGCCCGTGTAGGACGTTTCAAACCCGATGTGGTTCGACTGGTTCTCGATCTGAAGACAGACGTCAAACCGCAATTATTCAACCTCAAGCCAGTAGCGGAATATGGGCATCGTTTGGTGCTGGATATCTTTCCGGTCCATCCTGTGGATCCCATTATTGCGCTGCTGCAGTCAACCGGCGTCACCATCCATACGGATTCGAATGTCATTGCCGACGCTGCAAAACCTGAAGATAAAAACGCAATCGAACCGGCGCAATCGGCGGATGTCAGCCCCGCCATAAATATACCGGAGAAAACGCCTTTCCATGGCCATACCGACAAAGGTGGACGCATTCTGATTATCGCCATCGATGCGGGGCACGGAGGTGAAGATCCCGGTGCTCACGGCTATCGCGGCACACGCGAAAAAAATGTCACGCTGGCCATCGCACGCAAGCTCAAGGCGCAAATCGACAACACACCCAATATGCGCGGACTATTGATACGTGATGGTGATTATTTTATTCCGCTGGGTGTTCGTGTCGTCAAGGCACGACAAGCTCGTGCCGATCTGTTTGTCTCCATCCATGCCGACGCATTCGTCAAATCCCATGCACGCGGCTCCTCTGTATTTACCCTGTCCGAAAGAGGCGCCACAAGTACCACTGCACGCTGGCTGGCGAAGAAGGAAAACGAAGCCGATCTGATTGGTGGTGTGAATATAGCTGAAAAGGATCCCTATCTTGCCCGCACCCTGCTTGATCTGTCGCAAACAGCCACCATCAGCGACAGCATGAAACTGGCCAAGCAGGTTCTGGGTGAGCTGGGTGATATCAACACGCTGCACAGAGGTAGGGTGGAACAGGCCGGATTCGCCGTATTGAAGTCACCCGATATCCCGTCGATACTGATTGAAACTGCCTTCATCAGCAATCCGTCCGAGGAAAAACGTCTCAACGACAGCGGCTACCAGGAGAAACTGGCCCTCGCAATTCTTGGCGGTATCAAACGTTACTTCTCGCATAATCCGGCCCTGTCCAGACCCAAACTGGCGCAGGGAGAATAAGCCCGATTTCAACCAGTATTAATCCACTGTGACAAACAGTCGCAGTTAGCCGCAATAATCATTGCCTATAATTGCCGCTGTCAAATTATCTTCGCTCAGGGCGAATACCATAATGCAGCAGGTTTATCACAACACCGCCTGCAACAATCTCTCACACGCATTTAATTCAAGTTTCAAATTTATAATCGGCCGGTCTTTTAGCATTACCCTGATATGCAGCGGCACCGAGGCTTAGGCCTGTGCAGCATGTGGTTGCGCGCTGTCAAAGGACTGGGATAATCAGGGATTCAGCGCCGATTTTTCTTATGGCTATCTCAAGCAGGATCAACAATGCTACGGTAATAGTTCCGCCTCGAATGCATTAATCAACCAGCAATTGGCGGTGGGTCAGGAAGTGGAAGCCTTTACCAAGACCCAGACTCAGCCAAGTCGTTGCCTCACTGGGAAAACCGTTATTCATTTTTTCTTAACCAGGCAAGCACCCCTTTTCCCGCCACCCTGCCGCTGGCAATACAGGCGGTCAACAAATAGCCTCCTGTTGGCGCCTCCCAATCCAGCATCTCGCCTGCACAGAATATACCAGGAAGACTCTTGAGCATCAGATGCTCATCCACCGCTTCGAACTTGACGCCACCCGCACTACTGATCGCTTCATCCAGCGGTCGCGGAGCAACAAGCTTAACAGGCAATGACTTGATCGCCTGTGCCAAGCGTACAGGGTCGGAAAAATCATCCGCTGCAACACATTCGCGCAGCAAACCGCTTTGCACACCCTTGATGCCCACGCGGCTTTGCAGGTGGCTGGATAGCGAGCGTGAACCACGCGGATGCGTTACCTCCACTGTTACACGCGTCAAATCCTTTCCCGGGGTCATGTCGAGATAAATCGTAGCTGAACCCCATGCCTCTATCGCGTCGCGGAGAGGTGCGGACAAGGCATAAATCAGCCCGCCTTCGATACCGCTGGCTGTCACCATACAGTCGCCCTGTCTGCGATGTGTAACACCCGATACATCGGTGAAAGTAATCGCCACCGCTTTTAGCGGCTGCCCGGCAAATTTATTACTGAAGTGCTCGCTCCAACCCACATCGAAACCACAGTTAGCCGCGCGCAATGCAGCCACTTCCACGCCGCGTTGCGCCAGCAAGGGTACCCAAGCTCCATCACTCCCCAGTCGCGCCCAACTGCCGCCGCCAAGCGCAAGCACAACAGAATCTGCCTGCACAATCTGCTCACCATCAGGCGTATCAAAGCGCAAAGCCCCGGCCTCATCCCAACCACGCCAGCGATGACGCATATGAAAACTCACGCCATTTTCGCGCAAACTGTACAGCCATGCGCGCAATAGCGGCGCCGCCTTCATGTCCGTTGGAAACACGCGCCCCGAGCTGCCCACGAAGGTCTCTATGCCCAGGCCGTGTATCCATGCTCGCAACACATCTGGAGTGAATTTTTCCAACAACTTTTTAATCTGCGTGCGTCGCGTCGTGTATTTATCCAGAAAGGATTCCAGCGGCTCCGAATGCGTAACGTTCATGCCGCCCTTTCCCGCCATCAGAAACTTGCGCCCTACGGTAGGCATCGCATCGTATACATGCACATGCACACCGGCCTGGCTTAGCACCTCCGCCGCCATCAGCCCGGCAGGACCACCACCGATGATAACGACTGAAATATTATAATTCAATTTTTTTAATATAATCAATTAGTTATAAACGGATATTGGTATTGGCTTATTCACATTGAGAATGAATAAAATTTCATAACTCATAAATTGAAATCAAAGTGTGAACGTCTGCCGCAGAACAGAACTGTCCTTCGCAACCCAGTATTTTGCGAGACTTCCGATCAAGCCGGAAACACACCGGTACTCAAATATCGGTCACCGCGGTCACAGACGATAAACACAATCGTGGCATTCTCAACCTGCTGAGAAATGCGCAGCGCCACTGCCAGCGCACCACCGGATGAGATGCCGCAGAAGATGCCTTCTTCGCATGCCAGGCGGCGTGTCAATTCTTCTGCAGCCGGCTGACTGACATACTCCAGACTGTCCACGTTTTTCGGGCTGTAGATTTTCGGTAGATAGGCTTCGGGCCATTTGCGGATACCGGGAATTTGTGCGCCCTCTTCCGGCTGCACGCCGATGATCTGGATTTTCGAATTGACTTCCTTGAAATAGCGCGAGCAGCCCATGATGGTGCCGGTGGTGCCCATGCTGCTGATGAAGTGGGTGATCTGGCCGTTGGTGTCGCTCCAGATTTCCGGTGCGGTGCCTTCGTAGTGGGCCAGTGGATTGTCCGGGTTGGCGAACTGGTCGAGAATAATTCCCCTGCCTTCGTCGCGCAGTTTTTCTGCGGTGTCGCGTGCCAGTTCCATGCTGCCTTCTTTGGACGTAAGTATCAGTTCGGCGCCGAATGCGCGCATGGTCTGGCAGCGCTCCACGCTCTGGTTCTCGGGCATGAGCAGGATCATCTTGTAGCCACGCATGGCGGCGGCCATCGCCAGCGCGATGCCGGTGTTGCCGCTGGTGGCTTCAATCAGAGTATCGCCGGGTTTGATGTCGCCGCGCGCTTCGGCTTTGCTGATCATCGACAGTGCTGCCCTGTCTTTTACCGACCCGGCGGGGTTGTTGCCTTCCAGTTTGGCGAGGATGGTGTTGCTGGTGGTGCCGGGAATGCGCTTGAGTTTTACTAGCGGGGTATTGCCGACAAAATCTTCAATGGAGTGGTACATGGCATTGTTTTCCTGTAAGTCGTTGACAGCAGAATCAAAACCTCAATTATAAAAATTCAATATAATCAAATTGTTATAATTTAATCGTCTTCATCCTCATCGGCATCAATTGCACCGCCACTGTCTATGATTTCCTGTACGTCTTCCACCGACACGCCTTCCCCGCCATGGAAATTTTCAATGGCGCTGGCAGAAAGTTTCAGCACTTCAGCAGCAACCAGTTCGGATGCAAACTGCTTGATCTTGAAACTGACTGACTCCATGAACTCGGCAAAAGTGGTGTCCCTGCCCGCCGACTCATGCACGTCATTTACCGCATTTAGCGAAATGGACTCGAAGTAGTCCGTCACTGCATTGATCGCATCTTCATCCAGACTCATGTTCACTCCATCGATTCAATCACAAATGATTATTCGCCTGCCTTGGACAGCAGGTAATTCACATAACGACTCGTGCCCTCGTCCACACTATAGAAAGGCTGGGCATAACCGATTTCTCGCAGTGCTGAAATATCGGCTTGCGTGTAACTTTGATATTTGCCTTTTAACTGCTCGGGGAAAGCGATATAACGGATCAGTTGTTGCGCGTGCATTTGCTCCAGCGACAATTTGCTTTCACCCTTCACGGTGCGTAGCGCATTGATGGTTGCCACCGCCACATCGTTGAAGCTTTGCGCCTTGCCGGTGCCCAAGTTGAATATACCGGACTGATCAGGGTTGTCGAGAAAATGCATATTGACCTTGACGACGTCTTCAATCGACACGAAATCGCGCAGTTGCGCACCATTGGCATAACCCTCGCAGCCTTCAAACAGCTTTACATAGC
>JBBQYH010000094.1:0-8001 GCA_038208855.1 Burkholderiales bacterium | reverse complement strand
GTGCCTTTGCTGTAATTCTTGTTTTATCAGTAAAAAAGGGAGCTTCAAGGCTCCCTTTTTTTACGTCCTTATCTTGACCAAGGCCGGAATGATATAATCCACTTTTAATCGTTACCACTAAGGCTTTAACATCATGAGTTTGAATAACGTGCCTTCAGGCAAAAATTTACCCGACGACTTCAATGTCATCATCGAAATCCCGATGCATGGTGAACCGGTCAAATACGAAGTAGACAAGGAATCCGGCGCAATTTTCGTGGATCGTTTCATGAATACCGCGATGCACTATCCGTGCAACTATGGCTACATTCCACATACACTCTGCGGCGATGGCGACCCGGTAGACGTGCTGGTCGTCACACCGGTAGCGTTGCAGACTGGTGTAGTCGTGCGTTGCCGCCCATTGGGTGTTCTCAAAATGACCGATGAAGGCGGTGAAGATGCCAAATTACTGGCAGTCCCGGTAGATAAGCTTTCCACCCTGTATCGCAGCATGAAAAGTCACACGGACCTGCCTGAAATTACCTTGAAACAGATTTCACATTTCTTTGAACACTACAAAGATCTTGAACCAAATAAATGGGTCAAAATCGAAGGCTGGTTTGGCGTTGAAGACGCGCGTGCTGAAATCATGTCCTCCGTTGCCAATTACCAGAATGCAACCGACAAGCCTGCTTTTTAATTTAAGGAACAAACATGACGGCCAGTATTATTGACGGCAAAGCTATCGCACAGGAAGTGCGAGCAGAATGGAAATTACGTGCCGATGCACTCAAGGCGCGCGGTATCACGCCGGGTCTGGCCGTCATCATTGTTGGAGAAGATGCAGCCTCAAAAGTGTATGTCGCCAACAAGGTCAAAGCCTGTGCCGAACTGGGTCTGCATTCCGAGCATATCGTCATGAATGCGGATACCCCGGAAGCAACTTTACTGGCTAAAATTGCAGCGTTGAACAACGACCCAAAGATTCACGGCATTCTTGTTCAACTGCCCGTACCCAAACACATCGATAGCAACAAAGTGCTGGAAGCCATCAATCCAAACAAGGACGTGGACGGATTCCATCAAATGAACGTCGGTGCACTGGTTACCGGTAATACCCTGTTTCCGCCCTGCACACCTTACGGTGCGATGAAACTGCTGGAAAAAAGCGGCGTTAGCATTGAAGGTAAACATGCCGTCGTAGTCGGGCGCAGCAATATTGTGGGCAAGCCGATGGCGCTGATGCTGCTGCAACAGAATGCCACTGTTACCATTTGCACCTCCAAAACTGTAGATCTCGCCAAATTTACCCGCGATGCCGACATACTGGTGGTGGCAACCGGCAAAGCAAAAATGATTACCGGTGACATGATCAAACCCGGTGCCGCAGTCATAGACGTGGGCATCAACCGTTGGCCCGATGGCAAGCTGTGTGGTGATGTGGACTTTGACAGCGCCAGGGAAGTAGCCGGCTGGATCACACCGGTTCCCGGTGGCGTCGGACCCATGACCATCACCATGCTGGTGGCCAATACCATACAGGCTGCCGAACGCAGCGCAAAATAAACAATTTAACTTTAAAAAGGAAACATCATGAGCACAATTACCACTGCATCCGGCTTGCAATACGAAGAAATCACCATAGGAACTGGTGCCACAGCTACCGCAGGCAACCTGGTTTCTGTTCATTACACCGGCTGGCTGACCGATGGCACAAAATTCGATTCCAGCAAAGACAGAAATGAGCCTTTTGATTTCAATCTTGGCGCAGGCCAGGTTATCAAAGGTTGGGATGAAGGTGTGCAGGGCATGCAGGTTGGTGGCGTACGCAAGCTGACGATACCGGCAGCTCTGGGTTATGGCGCACGCGGTGCAGGCGGGGTGATACCGCCCAATGCAACACTGGTTTTCGAAGTAGAATTTCTCGGCTAGTGACTTTAAAGATTTGCTTGCTCGCCTAGTACAAAAATGTAAGCCTTAATTCTTTAAATCCTGGATTTTAAGTGATGTTATTTGTGTGCAATTCCCATTACAATCGCCCCCAGATAACTAAGCCAAGTCAGTCTCCATGCTCATGAACCGACCCGTATTGTTACTTGCCACCCTGCTGCTGAGTGCCTGCGCCTCTACACCTGCGAGCAACCCCAAAGACCCCTTTGAAGGGTTTAACCGCAGCATGTATAAATTCAATGATGTATTGGATAATGCCGTACTTAAGCCAGTTGCAAAAGGCTATAAAGCAGTTGTGCCTGCGCCGGGGCAGAAAATGGTGCATAACTTTTTCTCAAATATTGATGATGTATTTGTCACCGGCAATGATCTGTTACAGCTGAAAGGCAAAAAAGCGGCCTCTGACTTTACCCGTGTATGGGTCAATACTATCTTTGGATTATTCGGCCTTTTTGATGTAGCCCACAATCTGGAAAAGAATAATGAAGACTTTGGCCAGACCCTGGGCTACTGGGGCGTAAGTAGCGGACCCTATCTGGTGTTGCCTTTCCTGGGACCAAGCTCGATACGAGACGGTACAGGCGTGGCGGTAGACAGCTATTTTGGTGTTATTGAAAACCTGGACGATGTTGCTGTGCGCAATACCTTGTATGCCACCAGCAAAATTGATTTACGCGCGCAATTGCTTGATACGGAAAAAATCATCGAGGGTACGACAATGGATAGGTACAGCTTCATACGCGATGCTTACCTGATGCATCGGCAAAGCCTGGTGTATGACGGTGATCCGCCAAGAATAAAATATGACGATGATTATTAACCCTGTTTTATCCGGATCAGGATTTTTTGCTCAACAAGGATTTCAAGTCAGCAAAAGGCTGGAAAGTAGCACTCACAGTAGTATTCACGCCTGAGTTCACTCCCAACTGAGCTGCCGCATCCAGCTGCTTGGCATGTTCGTTTTCATGGCAATATATGCACAATAATTCCCAGTTGCTGCCATCTGGGGCGTTATTGCTGTGATTGTGATCACGGTGATGCACCGTCAATTGCTGCAAATTGGCACGGGTAAACTCCCGCGCACAGCGACCGCATATCCACGGATATATCTTGAGCGCCTGCTCCCTGTAACTTGATTCACGTTCTGCCGCATTGCGCCGCGCCTCGGCCACTATACGGTCCAACTTTGCATGATCGGGTTTTTTGTCTACGGGCATGGTTATCTCTAGTCGAGAAAAATCAGAAGAATATTTTAGCTGCCTTCGTGCAGTGCGGCAATCCGTTCCTCCAGCGGTGGATGTGTCATGAACAGACGTGAAAAACCCGTACCGCCCGAGATACCGAATGCGGCCATTTTTTCAGGTAATGCAGTCTGCTCATGATTGAGTTTCAAACGTTCAAGGGCGGCTATCATTTTGTTGCGACCGGCCAAATTTGCACCGCCCGCATCTGCACGGAATTCACGCTGGCGGGAAAACCACATGACTATGATGCTGGCCAATACGCCAAGAATAATCTGCGCTGCAATCTCTGCCACAAAGGAACCGATGCCGGGGCCATTGCGAGGATCGTTTTTCAACAACACACGATCCACCAAGATGCCGAACAATTTGGCAAAGAATATAACAAAGGTATTCACCACGCCCTGAATGAGGGCCAAAGTGACCATGTCGCCATTGGCCACATGAGAAATTTCATGTCCCAGCACCGCCTCCGCTTCATCACGACTCATGTTATGCATCAAGGCTGTGCTTACCGCGACTAATGCATTGTTGCGATTCCATCCGGTGGCAAAGGCATTGACGTCAGGTGCATCATATATAGCCACTTCCGGCATACCAATACCCGCCGCTTGAGCTTGGCGGGTCACAGTATCAAGCAACCAGCGCTCGGTCGGATCTATCGGATTGGTAATTACCTGGGCACCAACCATGCGTTTGGCCGACCATTTGGATATCAGCAAGGAAATTATCGAGCCTGAAAAGCCTATCACCATGGAGATGATTAGCAATGCATTAAAGTTGATGCCACCGCTCTGGTCCAGTACACGGTCTACCCCCAACAAGCGCAGGGTAATATTGATCACAAACAAAACTGCCAGATTGGTCAATATAAACAACACAATTCTTTTCATATACTTATCTCCATTCTTCCATATTCTGCAGTGCAATGATGCGGGTTATAAACCTGGCTCGAGCAAACTTGGGGCAGACGTATGAATTTCAAGATCTGCGACATAAATTCACGCTTCAGCATAATTCATCTGGACACTAAATCCTGATTACTGCGAAAATGACTAACTTAACTTACAGGATGCAACCATGAACATTGCAGAACTTAACCAGAAATTCGCTATCAGCAACCATTTGAAGTTCAACGAAATTGCCGGCGGCCTGATTGCTGCCGAGATCAGCAACGCCCATGCCAGTGCGAGTATTGCGCTGCAGGGTGCGCATTTGATGACCTATCAACCGCATGGTGAAAATCCTGTTATCTGGTTATCAAAATATGCCAAATTTGCCGCCGGCAAATCCATACGTGGTGGCGTGCCTATCTGCTGGCCATGGTTTGGCCCGCACGCTACCGATGCCAAACTGCCCGGACACGGTTTTGCACGCACGGTGATGTGGGATGTACTGGAATCTAAAGCAATGCAGGATGGCTCTACATTTATCAGCTTTGGCTTGATTGAAACTGATGCAAGTCGTGCACAATGGCCCTCTCCTTGCACAGTCAAAATTGAAATATCCATAGGTAAAACACTGCTCATGGATCTGGTGACACACAACAGCGGCAAGCAATCTTTTGTACTCGGTGAAGCCCTGCATACCTACTTCCACATCAGCGACGTGGCACAAATGACAATCCGCGGACTCGAAGGCTGCACCTATCTGGATAAAGTGGGTGAACCAGCCACCCGAACTCAAAAAGATGGCATTGTGATTGAAAGCGAAGTTGACCGCGTCTACATAGACACCACTGCAGATTGCGTGATTGAAGATCGAGGTCTCAAACGTGCTATCCGTATAACCAAACAAAACAGTCATACTACTGTTGTATGGAATCCATGGACGGAAAAAGCTGACAAAATGGGCGACTTCGGCCAGGAAGGTCATCGTGGCATGGTCTGTGTGGAAAGCGCCAATGCGGTTGGCAACGTAGTGAAGATTGCTCCGGGAGAGACTCACAGGTTGTCTGTGAGATATAGCGTAGAAACGCTAAAATAATACTTTATATGGAATGGGTAACATAATTCTTGCTGTCTGTCGGCATGACAACTGTACAGCTTGCATGAGCAATGCAGCGCAGCTAAATATTTTATGCTATCTATTGACTTCTAATGACCAGACTCCAAGATCGGCTCTCTGGTGGTTCCCGAAAGACGTAAGGGTATGGCCCCCTTTATGCTGCTAACTTCCATCTGGAACTTTCCGGACAGTTGCTGTTTTGCATCAATATCAAGCAACCCCGTACTATTGGCAGTACCTGTTGACAGCTTGCTAACAAAGATACGCTGGCCATTTTTGTTTAATTTGACTGTCCCCTCAATTTCACTGAAATTTGTATGACCAGCCACGCCCGGTCGGGCACCCATACGTGCCACAGTCTCGAAATCAAGCTTGGAAATTACGCCATTTTTTCCTTCAAATGAGCCCTCGACAATAAAATCTCTGTCTACTTTGACCAGCTGGGGAAGTGTGGGGCTAGCCATAGACATATTCAACTCACCAAACAACTCGCCTGATATACCAAATTCCGGGAACATCTGTTTCAAGTCCATATTTCTTGCATTCAGCAGGCCATTAAGTACCCAGCCATTGCTCCAAACAAGTTGGCCTTTGCCCGTAACCGTGCCCCCGTAGATATGTGCAAAAAAATCAGATAACTGCGCTTCGTCATTTGTTACCGTTGCCGTCACAGTCAGATCATTGAACTTCACATTGTCAAAAAGCGGCAAAGCGCTGTCATGCAGGCTGACATCGATTTTCAATACATTCAGAATCGGCTGCAATTCCAACGCGAATTTGGCATCTGCACTCGTCAGATTAGCATGGGTAAATTTCCCCTGGGCATTAAAATCAGCCTGGCCATTCAAAACAGGTAATTTTATTTCTGCGGCATTTATCTGCAAGTTGTTAAATTGCATATGGGCGACCGGATATTTTTCCACACTGCCCAAGCCTTGCAGCCAGGCTACAGAGTTTTGCAGCGACACGCCTGTCATGGCAACATTGTTGAATTTCAGTTCGTTGATCGACTTCGTGGCAGCAAACAGTGCGGATAAATCGAAATTGACTGTTACATCACCAGCATTGATTTCATCCATTTTGCCCACAGTTACAGCATAGAGTTCAAGTTTGGGCAATGGCAAAAGTGCAAAACCAATTCTCTTGATATGTACCGGTTGCTTGATCAGGCTACTTATCTCGGCTTCCAAAGGCGGAATATAAGAATCAAGTGTCAAAATATAGGGAAGCCCGACCACTGCGAGCAAAGCAAGCACTATCAAGCCGAAAAAAATCTTACCGACTGGCATATGTTTACGGGGAATCCTGACAGGCTTCAATTTCATTTTGGATTTTGCGTCAGCAGTTTCTTTCTGCTGACGTTCCTGTTCAGCTTTGGCCAAAAAAGCTGCACGTTGCTGCGCCTCATCCCATTGCCTGGATTGCTGCTCTGCAAGTTTTTGTGCTTCTGCGTCAGCCTTGGCCTGCTCTTGTTCCTGCCGTATCTTCAAACGATATGCTTCATGTTCTGCTTTTAAACGGACTGAGTCTTGTTCAGCACGAATACGGGCTGCAGCATCATTCTGTTCCGCCTTGACTCTGGCAGCTTCCTCTTGCTGGCTCTGCAATCTAGCGGCTTCTTGCTCAGCAATTTTTTGACTTGCTTCAGCTTCCTTTCTTTTTCTGGCTTCTATAGCAGCTTTTACTTTTGAACCACCGCCTGGCGCAACAGTTTCATTCTTTGTAGTCTCTACAGCAACTGCCGCAATCTTGCCGGTGTTCACCAACGAAAACTGCTCCAGCTTAAAGCTTCCTGTTACAATACCCTGATTATTTTTACTTTTTTCAAATGACTCCACAAATGATTGCCTAAGCTTTTCACCAGGATTTGTCCCGGCAATTCCTGCATTGTCTTTGTTTAATTTATTTTCTTCAGCCTGCTTTGCAAGCGCTGCAGATTTTGCACGTGCCTCCAATTCCGCTCTGATTCTGATTTCCGCTTCCTGACGCATCCTGAGCTCGGCTTCAGCTTTTATTCTTGCCGCCTCAATTTCTGCATGCTCATTTTCCAATTTCATACGTTCAGCGTCGGCCTCGCGTTTCAGTCTTGCCTCCAATTCAACTTTGGCCCTGGCTTCAGCTTCAAGGCGATGACGCAATTCCATTTCTGCTTTTGCTTTGGCCGCTTCCAGTTCCAAGCGCAGTTTCTCGGCTTCCTTTTCTGCTTTGATCCTAATGGCTTCGGCTTCACGTTTAACCCTGACTTCAGCTTCCTGTTTAATCCTGGCTTCGTTTTCAAGGCGCGCGCGCACTTCCGCTTCAATTCTGGCCTTGACTGCTTCGGCTTCTGACCGCGCTTTATGCGCTGCTTGCTCTGCTCTAATTCTGCCGGCATCAGCATCCTGCTTTGCCCGGGCTTCGGCTTCTATCCTTGCCCGTGCAGCCACTTCAATTTGTGCTTTTATCTTGGCATCTTCATATGCCTTCAATTTGGCTGCTTTAGCAGCCGCCTCATGTATGGTATTGGTGGTTGCCTGAACTTTAATTGCTGATTCGGGCGTAATCTTGGCTTCGGGTTTTTGGCTAACTGCTTCAGTCTGACTGGACTGTTGACTTGCTCCAGCTGTAATAAAGGAAAAATCGAGATCGTTTTTGCCTGAAGGTGCTGATGATTGTTGTGTACTACCTGCTTTGGTTTCTTGCTTGGGCGTCGAGTTCGATGCTGGCACTGCAGCTGAAGGCGGAGGTACTGCTGGTTTGGACAATTTGAAAGCAGGCATGGCAAATTGTAAAATTGATTTACTCTTCTCCACAAGCGGTGCATTCACATCCTTGATATACC